>JAKPMS010000046.1 GCA_029548805.1 Spirochaetota bacterium
GCACAAGGGTGATAGGGGCAGTCTGCCCTTTTGGGATTGCCGGTTGGAAAACCGGTAATCAGGAATAAGAAAAAGCGCTTGTAATCGTTTTAAATGCTCAATTTTTGTTGACCTTGAGTTGGAAATGCCGGAGTCACACTAGAAATAGTAGTTTTTAGAGGTGCCCTTTAGTAATATTATTATCGTTCATCATTGTATCTCTAAAATTATCCAAACCCATACCACCAGCAAACCATCTTGAAGGAATTATCATCACAAGATACCTGGGGTTTAATTTCTTTGCTTGTTCTACAAATAAATTATAAATAGGTTTAGCTTGTCGCCCTGCACCGCCTGTATCTAGTTGATATGGTGGATTCCCTATAATTACGTCAAACTTCATATTAAAAAGCTCCTCTGGGTTTTCGGTATGGATAAACTCGTAAGCATGGGTTTCCAGTTCATCTCCCCGAGCATAATTTTCTTCATTAGCTCCGCAAAATGTGCATTTCCCATCTTTCCATGTATGTTCGATTCTATTTAAAATAATATTTCCTTTTGCATCTTCAAAGCTTGTACAAAGGCTGTATTTGCCATTTGCAGTTTTTGAACAATACAAAGAACGCCTGGAAAGCAAGGCTGTCAATTCTGTAATGGCAATGCCATATAGCTGGTTTTTTAAGATATGGTTTGTGCGTTCCTGTAAATCCGGTATTTGCTTTTCCAAGCCTAGTAAAAGCCGCTTGGCTATTTCCCGTAGAAACACGCCCGACTTTGTTACTGGGTCCAAAAACTTTGCGTCCTTGTTTGCCCATAGTTTTTTTGGTAAAAGATCCAGCATTCTGTTTGCCAGTTCCGGTGGAGTAAATACTTCATCGCTACTTAAATTGGCTAAGCAAGTTAAAACATCTGGGTTGTAGTTTATTTTATTCTTCATTCCACAGCCTCATAAAGTGGATTAATGGGTATTCTTTTACCGGCTCCGGAATAAAAACATCTTCGCCAGAATCGGAGAACAAAGGCATTGCATTATTCTCTGACTGAAACAAAAGCTCATGAAAGGAAAAGTCTCTGCGCTTAAGCATATTAGCATTGACCGGAGACCATTCACAAAAAATAATAGGCTTTTTTTCTCCGCAAACAGAATGTAGGGTAAGGGCGTCTCCCCATATTATATTTTTATCTAAAATAAACTTTGCAGATTTTAGGCAATCCTCTTTTATATCAGCTTTATAGAGCTCTTTGTATTGTTTCTTGTAAAAATCAAAAAGTCTGTTTCGGCAAGAAATGGTATTATCTTCCAAAATATCAATACCATATATGCTGGAAAGCGCAATTATAGAATAACGCTCGTATTCTAATTGGGTTTTTTCGTAGCGTTTTTTACAACTTCTAGCTTTCTTTGTAAAACTTCAATTAGGAAATTCCCATCTCCACAAGCCGGCTCCAAAAAGCGCGATTCTATTCGCTCTGTTTCTTGCTTTACTAAATCTAGCATGGCATTTACTTCTCGCTCAGAGGTATAGACCTCCCCATGGTCCGCGACACGTTTTTTTGATTTTACCTGCTCTTTTTCTGCTTGCATATTACTAAACCTTTTATTAACAGCTACCAACTACTACTTTAGAATCTTTTACCAATACCAATAAAGACCAGCTTAATTTTAGCTAATTGCGTCTATAAATGCAAATTTATAGCGCCTTTATGGATATATCCAGAATCCTCTTTATCAGCGTGCTAATTAATAAAGACTAGAACGCGGATGACGCGGATACCTAATATAGTTTCGCCCTCCTTTTGGCGCAAACTATCTTGACTGTAGTTGAAAACCTAGCTTAAGTTTTTTCTTCTTGCAAAATTACCCAATGCCCTCGTTTTGTGGGTCCACGATGCTCTATAATTCCTTCTTTACGCAACTTATCTAAATGATATTTGACTCCATCCGGAGTTAAACCAATATTCTCTGCTAATTCTTCTCGAGTTACTGCTGGTGTTTTTTTTATTATAGATAAAAGAAGTTCTTGGGTAGTTTTTTCGGTTTCTTGGGTAGTATTCTCGGTTTCTTGGGTAGTCTCTCGAAAAAAAACAGCACGTACAAAACCGGAGATTTCATAACTTAGAGGTTTAAGGCCTGCATCTACAAGTAGTTTTTGCATACGAGGAATCCCCGTCCCCATTTTTTCAATATAATCTATACGCTGCATTAAATTAGCAATATTAGGATTACGTAAAACAGAAATTTTTCCAAAATCTTCTTTGCGCAATCCTTTGGGGAGACCGCCTGGACTAGTGATTTCTACGCGATCATCAAAAATCTCAACCATCACATTTGCACCTTTTTCAAAATAATCTCGGTGAATTACTGCATTAATAACAGCTTCTCGCAAAGCTTCCCATGGAATTTCTGGGATTTCCTTACGAGCAGGGCTACCATCAAATTCATAACGTACATTCAAACGCTGCTTGAGATAAATCATTGTCTGGTCAATGGTATCTACAATATCAAAATTAAAATCTTTACGATCGAGAACTGTAACTTTGTCTTTACCTTTATATAATGCACAAGTTACCTTGGTATGAAAATATTGTAGCTCCAAGTTTTTGGCAAAAAAGAGTACCGCTGTATTATAATAATAGGTTTCATTTTGTTGTATTTCTGCAGCATGCAAGTTTTTAAGCATTATTGATATGTCTGGAATATGTGTTATTCCTGCCATTTTTAAGAATTTATCCAGCTTGTTTTCATCGAAGTCTATAGCTGAAAAATCACGTTTAACAAGCTCGTCAAAACGCACCTTACTTTCTATTTTTACAAAGTCTACAATTTGATCTCTAGTCATTTTTTGAGAATTAGGCCCGGTTCGATTATAGAATCCGCTCGCACATCGGTATGGTTTATCACTACCTTCTCTTACTTCAACGATTACAATATTTTTAATTTGTTTTATTAAAATTTTTATAGGAGGATCAGAATTGTTTGCTATGTCTTGAATTTGCGATTTTATTTTATTATTAAACTCAAACCCTTTTATGACACCAATATCATTAATACCTAAAAAAATAAAACCACCAGAAGCATTTGCGAAAGCAACAAATTCTCTATCTAAATTACTTAGGTTTTCTTTAAATTCAATACGATAGCCTTCACCTTGCTGTAATACAATAGATAATTCTTGCTCTGTCATAGCTATAGTTCCTCTTCCCTATTATATAATGAAAGCAGGTGAAAACCAATTATAAAAATCGCGAGGAAAATAGACCCGGAACGCGGATGTTCGCCGATGGCCGCGGATAATACGCGGATGGTCGCGGATAAAACATATAAATTTACTTCTTTATCCGCGGGTATCCGCCTAAATCCGCTTTATCAGCGTGCTAATTCCTAAAAACTGGAACGCAGATGTTCGCCGATGATGCGGATAAACGCCGATGACCGACACCTCATGGTTGACAGCAGAAACAGGCAGGCGTTATGCTCAAGTTTGGCGGGGCTCCTGTAACTTATCCTGTAGTGCAAAAGGCGCGGCACGGAGGTATTAGGGCATGGGCGGCAAACCCCACAAAGCTAAAGATGGCGGAACCAAGACGAGCCTCCCGGAAGAGTTAAGGGACAGTCAGCCGTCGAAGGGCAGACCTTGAGTATCGGCTGGAGCTATGCCTCTATGGCCAGCCTTAGCGGCGAGACGGACATTCTTGCCATTCAATACCTAAAAAAATTGCTGGGCTCAGATTAATGCCGGACAGGAGCAGCATAATGGAACGCTTTTTACCGCCTTTACCCAAAAAAGGCAGCTGTGCAAAATTTTTAATCCATGGAATTTGCCTTGCCGGCCTTGTTTTGCTGTTTTCATGTGCAAGCAGCCCGGCAAGTACGGAGCAGGCAATTCAGCTTTACGATGCGGAATTGAGGCTATCCGGGCTTGCAGTAAAAGCCCTCAGCATACATAAAGCCGCTGTAAAAGCTTCTTTACTTGTAAGTAATTCCGGAGAAGCGGACATCCACAACCTGCAGTTGGCATTCCGCTGCGTGTATTGGCATGATGGCACGGCAAGTGTTTTATATGAAGGCAAAACAGCCGACAGCGATATCGGGCTGCTGATAGAAAAGCTGCCTGCCGGGGCATCCCTGCTTGCAAATATCGGCTTTGAGCTGGACATACCGGAAGGAACAGAAGCCATGATTCCCGTCAATCTGGAAGGCGAAGCAAGCTATCCCGGCAACGGCACCATGCCGGTAAAAAAGCGGCTTGAGCTTCCGCTGGAATTGCAAAGGATACAAGCCCCCGCACTTAGGGTAAAGCGCATTCTTATAGTCAAGGACGAGCTTATCAATACAAAATTGCAGCTGGATCTTGGGGTGGAAAACCCTAACGCCTTTCCGCTGTCTTTTGATAAGCTAGAATACAGGCTTTACGGAGAAGGGCGTTATTGGGCTTCCGGAAGCATAGCTGACAGCTTTTTGGTTCCTGCCGCGGGCACAACGGATGCAAGCCTGTTTTTGACCATGAACTTTGGCGACATGAACCGCAGCCTTCTGGACCAGGTTATAAAACTGGCTTCTGTGGCTTACAGGCTAGAAGGAATGGGCAAGATTGGCACGGGCCTGGACTTTTTGCCCGAGTTTGTCCTGCCAATTGAGCTGTCAGGCAAAACCGTGGTTATCAAATAAACTTTGGCGGAAACAACATAGAAGCTGATTCCAAAAACGCGTTTTCCAGGGCGGCTTGCGCTGCAGCTACGGATTTTTTACGGTCTCCGTCATAGCCTTTTTCTATCTCTGTAAGGTTTATGGGCAAAGCCGGTAAAAATTGTACAAAGCGCGGTTTTATTTGCACACGGGAATTAAAGTTGCCGCCCAAGAGGCGGTTGCAGAAGTCCAGTACATTCTGGGCATATTCCACCATGCTTTCAAAGCCGTCCTCTGCAAAACCTTCATGGTCCAGTTTGGCGTAATACCAGCCAAGATCAGCCAGCTCCATGTGCCTCATGGCATACCATGCTTCTCCGGTCTTCCTGTTCATTAGAGTTTCTGCCAGAAGTCCGCTGTTTAGTATTTCTTCACGCCCGGCAACAAATATTCTGTCCCAGCCTTCCTGCCTGATCCTGTAAACCCTGTCTATCTCGTGGCCCGAACCTTTGGAAAGTCCAAGAATTTGTTCAGCAGCATTTATTGCACTAAGTACAAGGCTATCTATCCTGGCAGAAACAGAATTACTGCCGGGTTTTAAGCCATAAAATTGCTCTGCCAGATTAAGCGAGCTGTCTCTTATGGCGCATATACGCTCGCGCAAGCCCAAAGCGCTACTGACTGTTTCCAGACAAAGCAATTTTTCTGCCAGTTTCAGGTTTTTGTCGAGCGAAGCTTGGGCCTTTTGGCTGTAACGCAGGCGAATGGACAAAGGCAAAAGTATAATTTCCTTGTCTTGACCACTTTCCTTCAATTTTTTGGCTGCATCCAGGCCAAAGCGTAACGCCCCCTGCTCCAGCCTGGGCAGCGTTCTGGCGTTGTAACTGATCTGGCCTTCTGGGGCAAGCGCAATGGGCCAAGGCCCATTCATAAGGCTGCTTCTTATTCGCTCCAGGCCTTCCCTGTCCATTTTGCTGTGATGAACGGGCAATGCACCCATCCTGGGCAAAACAGCCCTTATCAGGGCTCCGCCCCAGCGTGGCACCTCGTAACCATGGATAAAGCGCAGCCATGGCTGCCCTGGCAGCTCCAGGCCTAATTTTTTAAATTCCTTTGCCATCAACTTAAGAAAAAGGTAGGACAAAAATTGGGGCTCTTCCCCGTAAGGGTGCCTAAAAGCCAAAATAAGCCTGGACTTTCCGTCCATGGCGGATTTTAGCGCCTTTACCATTGGCTCCGGGTTAAGGAGTTCCATGCCCGTGCAGGACATGGCCAGGCGGAAATATGGCCCTGACAAAAACTTTATGCCCTTGAGCCAGGCCGGGTTTACGGCGGAAGGGGCAAGCTTTATATCCGGAAGGGCTTTTGTTACAGGTTTAACTTTGGTTTTCATTTTGACAAAGCATAAGTGCAAATTTTGCATTGGGCAAGCACAACTTGCATTTGCACAGCTTGTTTCATAGTAGAAAGCTCCTGCCCCCATTCCGGCAGCGGCCAAATTGCAGACGGGCAGCCGTTCCAAAGACTAAGAAGGTTTTACAGCAAGCAAGAGCGTACAGGATCTGAAGTTTGGAACAAAAATTTATTAACCTGATTGCCTTTTTGCAGGGATTTTGGAATTTAGATAAATTTACCTTGATATTTGCCTGAAGTGCGCTATAGTTTCATCCATAGACATTGTACCGGAGGACCGCCATGAAAAACATCAGGTTTTTTCTCATGGCAAACCTCTGTTTTGTATTACTGTTATCCTGCATGAGCCCCCTTATTGGCCGCAAAACAGAAATTGCCGTTTGTATAAACAACCCCTTGGACAGCTTAAAATTCCCGCAAACAGGACAAAACTCTTCTCGCCTATTACTAGACATTAAAAACCAAACTATACAAGTTACAGCCACTAGCGATGGCGAAACAGTGGGGCCAATAAGTATCAGCAAAAGCAATGACGGCAGCTACAAAGGCAGCATAGAGCTGACAGTTGGCAAGACATGGACAATTATAGCGGAAGCACTAGCCCCCAGTAAAAAAGCTTACGTAAGAGCAGAGCAAACAATAGAAGTTTCATCTAATGCCAGCCCCGTTAAGCTGGTGCTGGAGCCAGCCCCGGAATATCCTATTTTTTTTGCTGGGGCTGATGATTGGCCTGACGTAATAGGGGGCTTACGTTTTTTTGAAGACATATCAAAAGATAACCCCGCAATAATTGTTTTTACCGAAAACATTAATTTGGCAGGCACTTCTATTGAGCTTGAGGAAAAACATCTTTACATAACTAGCCAGGGGCCAGCAAGAACTCTTACATTTAATACTACGACAGCGGATAACCATTCTTTTAACATTCCTACGGATAGCTCTCTTTACTTATCCAATATAATAATACAAGGCTCAGACAGTGGCGCAGGGAAAAGATTAATATACATTAATGGCGGCTCATGCACCCTTGGACGGGGCGCTGTTTTAACAGGTAATAAAAATGAAATTGATGGAAGTATATTAGAAGGCGGTGGCGTATATATTGAGGGTAATGACAGCAGACTTACAATGGAAGAAGGCTCTAAAATTGAAAATTGTTCATCGCGTTATGGTGGCGGTGTTTGTCAGTATGGTGGGGAATTTATATTCAAAAATGCAATAATTAATAATTGCAGGGCTGTAGTACAGTCAGCTCCATTAGGAGCAGGTGGGGCTGTTTATGTTAGCCCTCTTATCTCAGCAGAATATAACTTTACTGCCAGCGGAGGCAGTATTAGTGGTTTTGCTACAAATCACGGAGGAGCAATTTATATTGCTTTTGGTTCTTCTAAAAAAACTATTTCTTTAAGTAATTTAACAATAAGTGGTACGGCAGGTGATGGCTTTGGCGGAGGGATATATTGTATGCAAATACCTGTAGTGGCAGAATCTTGTGATATTATTCTAACAAACTGCTCTATTAAAGAAAGTATAGCAAAATCTGAGTCCACTGCTGGTTGGGGCGGCGGAGTTTTTATGAGAAATGTTAATTTAGAACTAAAAGAATGCACAATTGAATCTTGCGAAGCAACACAGTACGGTGGCGGAATTTATGCAGACATGGGATCAAACATTATCCTTAACAACAGCACAATATCTGGTTGCAGTGCAATTGGTACTGGTACTGGTACTGGTGGCGGAATATATTTAGACGCAGCAACAATAGAATTTGAATGCCCAGCGAATTATACTGTATTTAGTGACAACGATAGTTATTACCCTGCAAAGAATTTGTATGGATATGGGCTTGGTAATACAAGCACAAGTTACATTACACGTATAAACACTAACTCGTCACCTGGTGAAAAAACAATCCAGGATTTCCTAATAGGCATAAGCAACGGCGAAGTTGAAGAAGAAACTTTTGACGATTATTTTGCTTTTAGCTCTCCTTAATTACAGATCTTAGTCTCGTGCTGTGCTTGCTTATTTGCAAACACGATTATAAAATCAAACTAACCCCCGCTAGCTGCGGGGGGGGGGCCCCAGAGGGGGTCCCCCTCTGGAGAGTTAAGCTTAATACGGCCCCATACAACAAAATGTAACCGTCAATTCTTCCCAATACTTAATAAATTCTATATTTCTTGATCCGCGGGTATCTGCACAAATCCGCTTTATCAACGGGCTAATTCCTAAAGACTGGAACGCGGATGACGCTGATAAAACGCTGATGGCCGCGGATAGAGCTTCTAAATTTTATTATTCTTGATCCGCGATTATCCGCACAAATCCGCTTTATCCGCGTGCTGTTTTCAAGACTAGAACGCTGATGACTGACACCCCATAGTTGACAGCAGAAACAGACAGGCATTATGCTAATGTTTGGCGGGGTTCCTGTAACTTATCCTGTAGTGCAAAAGGCGCGGCACGGAGGTATTAGGGCATGGACGGCAAGATGGATGATGCAAAAGAATTTGACGCCCTGGCCAAGCTGTCGGAAGAGCTTAGAGACAGACATCTGAGCCTTGCGGACCAGCTTTGGTCTCTTACTATGGATTCAAATCTTACTGCGGATTTCTTCATGGAGACAATACGTGCCAATACAGCCAATGTGGAAGCGGCCCGCGCAATAGGTTCTGACCTGTCCTCGCTGGAAGCCGGGTCCATAGCCATAGCCGCTTCGGCTGCAGAGGCTGCTGCCTCGCTGGACGCTGCCGACGGGGCGTTCAAGGCATCCTTGTCGTCGCTGGCATCCGGAAGCGAAGCTCTGGAACGCATGGACTACAGTATTGCAAACTTTCTTGATGTATACCGCCGCCTGGCCGATGCCATCGACCGCATCCAGGGCACGCTCACATCCATCGATGAAATATCAGAGCTGACCAACCTGCTGTCCATGAACGCCGCAATAGAAGCAGCCAGGGCTGGTGTCAATGGCAAGGGCTTCAAGGTGGTAGCCGACGAGGTAAAACGCCTGGCCGGAACCAGCAAGGAGCTGACCCAGACCGGAGCCGGCGTATTGCAGGAATTGCGTAACGGCATGGCAGATGCGGAAGCGGGACTGGAAACAATACAAGCCGCCAAAGCCGAGCTGGCAGGCCGCATGACAATATCCCGGGAAGAACAAGGCCACAGCTCGGAGGCCATGAGCGGTGCCTCAGCCAATATGCGTGACATCCAGAGTGCCCTCGAAGGGTGGACCCGTAGCACCGGCCGAATCTCTGCCTCCATGGCCAGCCTTGCCGGAGCTACCGACCTGCTTTCTGAGAGCTCCGAGCTGATTACCGGAACGCTGGAACGCCAGCAGGTATCCGCCGACGGGGTGCTGTCCGCATCCAGCCGCCTTAAAGAATCCATCATAGGGGTAAAGCATCTGCTTTGCGGCTCTGCAGGTTATGCCGAAAAAAGCTCTTTTACAATTGGACACGATGTCAGCTATCCGCCATGGGTATATATAAAAGGAGGCCGCTCCTCAGGCATTACGGTTGATGTGGCAAGAGCATTTGCCAAAAGCTGCGATACAAAAGCAGTATTCAAGCCAAGCCAGTTCGCTGCTGCCCTGGAGGACCTTTTCTCGGGTGCCATAGAGCTTATAGCCAATGTGGGCTGGCCTAACGCTTTCTTTGACGGCAAACCCGTCATAGCTACAACCCCATTTGCTTCCTTTAAGCCGGTGGTATTTGCACTCCACAGAGACAGAGAAAAGTTTACCAGCATGGCCGACCTTAAAGGCAAACGCGTGGCTGCCCAGAAAGGCTCGTATGTAAACGACTGCCTAATAGGGACAGACTGCAGTACCGTTGCTGTAAGCAACGATGTAGAAGCCTTTGCTGCCGTCGTATGGAAACGGGCAGACTGTGCCATAACCGAACAGCTTGTTGGCTCGTTCCTGTCCGAATCCCTGTTCTCCGGAAAGCTGGTATCCTGCTTTTCCGTAGGCAAGAAAACATCGGTGGTATTCCTGCTGCGCAGCAAAGACGCAGAACTTAGGGACAATATGAACGCATGGCTGGCCCTGCCGGATACCGGCCTGATGATAGACGGCCTGCTCAATGGTTGAAGCGGCAAAGGATCCCGGGTTTTGTTAAGCTTCTTGATCTTGTATTCTGCGGTATCGGAAAAGGCATCAATGCCATGCTGCCATTTTTCCAAACTGGCAAGCTTTGCTGTAAAAGCCGGCTACAAATAGCTTTCTTTGGCCCTGTCCAGCCAGTCTTCTATTGTTTCCTGTTTTTTAAGATAGCTGTATAAAAGGCTGTAACCTTCACGGATTTTGCCGCGAAACAGGGCTTTAATTTTTTTGTCCCTTTGGCTAAGGCTGTCAAAGCCGTAAACCTTTTCTCTGGGTTTGGAATTGCCTGTATACCAGGATATGGTTATGGAGTACTCTGCAGTCAGCAGGGCCTGCCTGTCATGTATTGTATAATAGCATATTTCGTTGTTGTTTCCTGTTTTATACAGTGTTATCATCATTACTTTAATTATCGACAATAAAGGCTTTTTGCTCAAATTTATTGATTTTAATTGTTTGACAAATTGAATCTTGCCCATTATATTCTAATGCTGCATTATTTGACCGTTTCTATCTTTTTATAGAAAACACTGGAAAATTCTTGCATTTTTTGATATTATTTACATGCATTTAAACGGGAGCGTCTGGCTTGAGTAAAAAAGATTTTCCTCGGGTCCATTTTTATGACCAGGATTTTGTGGATATTTATGACCGTACTTGGGCATGGATTGCAGACTATTGGACCACCCCCGGTCCTGATAGCGGAATAAGCAATACAAAATTCTTTTTTTATCCGCCGGAAAGAACGCTGGACCTTATGGAACAGTGTTTTTCTTCTTTTTACCTGACCTATTCCAACAGAATTTATCCGGCATCCAACGGACTGGACGCCCTATACTCCAAACAGGAAGAAAATGGCGCCATAAGATGGAAGTACGACATAGACTCCGGAAAAGCCATTCTTCCTGCAGACAACCCGGAAGGCGTATGCCTGCCCCTGTTTTCATGGGCAGAATACAACCTGTACCACAAAGGGGCCAACAAAAAACGGGTAAAGGAAGTCATGCCTGTTCTGCAGGCATATTATAGCTGGCTGGAATCCAGCTTTAAAAAGCCAAACGGCCTTTTTGCAGTACCGCATTCTGCAACGGGCATGATGAACCTGCCCAGAGAAAATGCTGCCTACCTTGCCGACTTCAATTCTGTTATGGCTGTAAATGCCCTTTACATGTCCGCTCTTGGAGACATTCTTAATGACAAAGAAATAAGCTTTATATACAAAAGAAACTATTTTTCTTTAAAAACCCGCCTTAACAACTATATGTGGAATGCGGAAGACGGCTTTTATTATGATATAGACGAAAACAAAAAGCAGATAAAAATAAAAACGATAGGCGGCTTTTGGCCGCTTTTGGCAGAAATACCAAACGAGGAGCGGGCAGCAGCCATGATTGGCCATCTGACCAATCCCATGAGCTTTGGTACAGAAAACCCCTTTCCTTGCCTGGCTGTTGACAGCGCTTATTATGACAAGCGGGGTATGGGGTACAGAGGCTCGGTGTTTCCGCATTTGACCTATATGGTGCTCAAAGGCCTGGAAAAATACAACCAGTGGGAGCTGGCCAGGGACTGCGCCATACGCCATCTGTATTTTATACTGGATTCGGCCCATCAAAACGGCGAAAACAAGCAAACCCTTTGGGAAGCATATCAGCCCCAAAATGAAGGCCGGGCAATATGGCCGGAAAACCCCGCATGGCCAAGAACCCAGTACCTGGGATTCAGCGGGCTGGCTACTGTTGCCCTTATGATAGAAAACATAGTCGGCCTTCTTGTATCATTGCCAAGAAAAACCGTGGACTGGATCATACCCAATCTTGAAGTCATGGGTATAGAAAACCTTAGCCTTAAGCGCAATATGATAACCATACTGTCCAACAAAAGCGGCCGCGGCTGGGAAATATTCATGGACTCGGAAAAACTTTACTATTTTACAATAAACGTGCTTGGCAAAAAAAAGAAAACCTTGCCTATCCCTTCCGGCAAGTGCTCCATGCTTATAGACAAAATTTGACAAGTTTTTTTCCAAAAGAAGGATGCAAAATTTGCCTCTCAAGGTTAAACTTGTTTTGCAATAATTGATGTAATGGAGGATACAATGGACAGGGGACTAAACGGCTATTATTTTGAAGAACTTGAAGCAGGCATGAGCGCCAGCTTTGCAAAGACGGTAACAGAAGCCGACATTTTTGCCTTTGCCGGCTTGTCCGGAGACTTTAATCCGGTGCATATCAACGAGGAATACGCAGCTGCATCCATGTTCAAGGGCAGGATAGCCCATGGCATGCTTTCTGCAGCTTTTATTTCCACACTGCTGGGTATGAAACTGCCCGGCCCAGGCTGTGTTTATGTATCACAAAGCCTCAAGTTCAAGGCTCCTGTCCGCATTGGCGATACAGTAAATGCAGAAGCCGAAGTGTTGTCTGTAAACCCGGAAAAGAAGTTTGTTACCATGAAGACCCTATGCAAAGTGGCCGGCAAAGCCGTAATAGAGGGCGAAGCAGTTTTAATGGTGCCGTCCAGGCCATAAGCCGCTTCAAATTAACAGGTCTTTACCACATAAAAAAATAGGAGTAACTATGGACAAGGTTATGATAAGGCTAAGGATGGGCAGCAATGATGCCCATTACGGCGGTGACTTGGTGGACGGAGCCAAAATGCTGCAGCTTTTTGGCGATGTGGCAACAGAGCTTTTGATCAGGAATGACGGCGACGAGGGGCTTTTTGCAGCCTATGACCAGGTCGAGTTTTTGGCTCCCGTTTATGCGGGCGATTATATAGAAGCCAGCGGAGAAATAACCCACGCGGGAAATTCTTCCAGAAAAATGAGCTTTGAGGCCAAAAAGGTTGTTGTTCCGCGCAAGGACATAAACGATTCCGCAGCGGATTTTTTGGCCGAACCCATTGTTGTGTGCAGGGCCTCCGGCACCTGTGTTGTTCCAAAGGACAAACAAAGAAAAAAATAAGAGCTTAACAGCAAGCTTGCCCCGGAGCCCAAAGTAAAGCATAATTGGAATGGAACGGAGGGCTCCATGTGCGACTGTTTTTATTTGCCGCTTGATGAAACAAGCTATTTTGGAAAAAATTCCGACCGCAACCCCTTTGAAGCTCAAGCCCTTAGGATTATACCGGCAAGGCAGGCTTCAGACAGCATTGCCTTTGGCAACAGAACTTACGGGCTGCCCGACCTGGGACTGGCCATGGTTTTGTCCTGTCCCGTATGGATGCCTGGAGCGGAGATGGGCCTCAACTCTGCCGGAGTCGCAATAGGCAACGAAGCTGTATTCAGTCGCTTTAAAGCCGATCCTGCTGCGCCGCTGGGCATGGATTATGTAAGGGCAGCCCTGAGCACGGCAGATAGCGCAGAAAAAGCTTTGACTGTAATAATAGAACTTACCGAACGCCATGGGCAGGGAGGCATAGGCTCCTACAAAGGCAAACTGGTTTACAACAATTCTTACATGATAACAGGCAGGGATGGCGCCTATATACTGGAAACGGCCCAAAAGCGCTGGGCATGGAAAAAAATAACGCCAATAGCTGCTGCCATTTCCAATTCTTATACCATTACCAATGACTTCAAGCGTCTGGACAAAGAAACACGCAAGGCCATTGCCCCGGTCAATGAACAGATGGCATGCCTGGACGAGTCTGACGCGGGCCGCCTTGGCAAAAAGGAATCCTTTAAGGCTTATGTAGAAGACCGTTTTATGTCCTTCTTTTCCGCGGGAGACGCGCGGCGCAGGGCGCTAAAAGCCCTGTTGCCGGCCGCCGCAGAAGCGGGCACAAGGCAGGCTGCCATGGACATACTCAGGGCGCATAGTGCAACGGATCCCGAGAAGCCTTCTAGGCCCCGCAATATATGCAATCATGACAGGGATATAATGGGCAACCCTACCACCGCATCCATGCTTGTGGAGTACCAGGAAAAAAAGACCATACTGTGGTTTACCGGCGCTTCCTATGCATGCATAAACCTGTTTAAGCCTGTTATTCTTGCGGATGAAGGCTTTGTGCCTTTATGGCAGGATTATTCATATAACGAGGATGCCAAAGCAGGATATTGGCAGCTTAGGCGCGATGCTTCAAAAAGGGTATGGAAGAACAGCCAAAAAGCGGACAGCCACAGCAACAGGCTGCTTGAAGCCCAGGCAGAGCTTTTTAAAGTTTGCGACGAATTGCCGGAAAAGGCTTCGGGCTCCGATATTAAGGAAGCCCGGTCCAAAATCGGCATCATAGTAAAAAACTGGGACGAACAAAGCATATAAAGAGAAGCTCTAAAAACTTCAGTTT
>JAKPMS010000050.1 GCA_029548805.1 Spirochaetota bacterium
TTAAATATTATTTTAAAATTTCAGCCAGGGGCTTGGGGCAGATCAAAGCCTTGAGCCCGCCCTATGTTCTGGTTCCCAACCACATGGGTATGCTTGACCCCTTTATGGTCAATGCTTTTATACCACATCCCGTCCATTGGGTAACCAGTGATGGAAACATGCGTTCCCGCGCCATGAAAATGCTGTTAAGCCTGGTCGGATCTATTCCCAAATCCAAGTCCATACCGGATATGGTTACAATAGGCTGGATTGTGGAAGTAATACGAAAACGGCGCGGAATAGTGGGCATATTTGCGGAAGGCCAGGCAAGCTGGGATGGCCATACCCAGGAACTCGCGCCGGCAACCGGCAAACTTTTAAAGTTGCTTAAAGTGCCTGTTGTTGTTGCCATACTGAAGGGCGCTTATTACAGCCAGCCCCGCTGGTCATGGAGTACTCGCCCCGGAAATATGGAAATAGAGTTTAAAACCATTTTAAATGCCGGTGAACTCAAAACCATGTCGGCAGAGGACATACTCAAGAAACTGCAAGACTCCATGGAATATGATGAGGAGCAATGGAGAAGCCTCAATCCGGTACGGCACAAGAGCCCCAACAGGGCAAGACACATAGAACTTGCACTGTACATGTGCTCAAACTGCGGCAGGGTTGGAGCCATGCGCAGTTTTTTTAACAGATTTCACTGCAAAGCCTGCGGCCATGTTCTGAAATTGTCCAAAAACCACAAATTCATGGCTTTGGGCCAGTCAAAACCGCGCTTTGAATCCATAAGGGCCTGGAACAAATGGCAAGAAGAGGCTTTCAGGCAGCTGCTTAAAAATTCGGCTCCGGATTATCCGTTGTTTTCTGATTCCGGGGTTAAGCTTTTAAAGGGCAGCAGGATAAAACCCCTTTTGCCTTTGCATGGTGGTACCCTTGTCTTGTACGGAGACAGGATTGAACTGACAAGCCTTGCGGGTCATAAATTGGCTTTCTATATCAGGCATATAGAAGGAGAAGGGGTTCTTAAGCAACAGCTTCTGGAATTCTATATAGAAAAAACCCTGTATCAGCTGCGTTTCCCAAGGCGTTTCCAGTCAGCCAGAAAGTGGGCAGATGCCATATCCATACTAAAACCTGCAGCTGCCCGCTGATTATTCAATCCTGCTCCAGCCAGATTTTGCCAATGTTTTTAAAAGCCCGTTTTTTTGCAACAATAGCAAAGGCAACAATGCTGTATACAAAATACGCTAAAGAAACGGCTACCATCAGCCAAAAAGAGCTCATATTGCCGGTCATACCGGATTTTGCCGGCAGATTTATGGACAAAATAAAGGGTATGGCAAGGGCAAAGGTCAGCCCTGCAGACAACATATAATCGCTAGAGACCTTGGTTTTAAACTCCGGGTCTATAATTCTCAACAAGGCCAGGCCGGTGGACAGGGTTCCGGTGGAAACACCGTAAAGCATAATCATGCGTTCATACCTGTAATCACGGAAAATCCTGGCGCAAAACCATGGAGTTGTGACAAGAGTCAAAATACCGCCAATCAGGCCCACTACAACAATAGGCAGCCAGTATTGTCCCACAAATACCAGGGATATTGCGGCCAGTGCAGCGCTTACCATAAAATCTACGGAGAAGCCGGAAATTCTGGAAAGGCTGTCGTTGTCCAGTATATGACCAATTTTGAGCAAATCTATGACTTTTCTTACTATCATTGCGGTAAGGGCCGAGAAAATGAAATTGATGCCCCACAGATTGGCTGCCAGATCCGTACCAGCCTTGCCGGCCAGCGACAGGATTGCGCTAAGGCCAGTCAAAAGCAGAAAGGATAAAAGATAGGTAAAAGCTACTATAGCTGCATGGAAGCTCAAAGGGTCAATGGCCTCAATGTCTGTAGTAGCCCTGGATGTTATTTTTTTTTCCGCATCCGGCGGTACAATGCCGCTCCTTAACCCCTTGTCGCTAAAGCTTGGCGGCATTTTTATGTAGTTCTTCCTGATGCCGTAGTTTACGAGAGGAACCCCAACAAGACAGGCCCACAGATAACCCAAGGCTGCCATAGTCAAGCCCAGGCTGCTTGCCCCTTCAAAGCCCATCGCTTCCCAGCCTTTTCCTATGGCATAGGCCTGGCCCGGCCCCAAGGCATAACCAAGCGGCAAGGTAAGTCCAAAAGCCGGATTGAGCCCCGGCATGACGGTCTTGATAATCATCCAGCTAAGTATAAGCCCCATAAAAGCCTGAATGGCATATTGCGAAAGAATTACCGTAGACATTGCCCAAACCGAATGGTTTTTTGTCTTCTTGCTTTCTGCGGGTTTTGCCCTTAGAGTCATTGCAATAAAAGATATATTTAACAGGTGGTAAACCAGGTCTCCCAGCCTGTTTTGGGTATATCCGAGCCATGGTATAAAATAATTATACACGGGCAAAAGAAGAAAACCGGCTGTCAGGGAGTTTGGCACCATAAAGCGCTGCAAAAACTTAAGCTTTGTACGCAAAAAACTTGCTAAAATCATTGCACATGAAATAATGCCTGCGTCTATGACAATTTTCCAGGAAAAATCCATATTTACCTGCCTTTATATATTCAGCTTCATTCCAGTATAGAAGCTTGCAAAGCAATTGGGCAAATAATTTTGTATAAAACCTTTAAAATTTAAATAACAGCATGTTATGGCAAAACTATGGGTCCCTAAAAGTCGGCAAAGCTGCTAATCCGTTTATTGCTTCTTTGGTTTTACTGCTTCTCAACAGACTTTGTTTTGCTGGGATATAGCATTTTGGGCTCTGTTCAATGGCCTTATTCCGTAGTAAGCTTTTGCGATATGAACCTTGAGATTTTTGCACAGGGCCTACAAACCCTGGTTTCAAAATGCAGCCTGTTTCCGGACCAGGATCTTGAGGCTGTCGCCATTATAAACCCCAAAGCCGGCTGTTTTGCGCGTCCGGCCAAAGCTGCTTCTGCCATGCAGGATATGGATTCGGCCATTAAAAATGCAGCTGACATCCCTGCCAGAACAGGGACCCTGGCTTTTAGGCTTTATTTGACAAATGCCGCCAAGCACGCATCCAAAATGGCAGAAGACCTGATAGACGAAGCTGCCATGAAGCCGGACTCAAACTGGCTGGTCATACTGGCATCCGGGGATGGAACCAGCCTGGAATTTCTGGACGAGCTGTCCAGGGCTCCAGAAGACATACGCGGGCGTTTTACCGTGCTAAGATTGCCCATGGGCACCGGCAACGACGGCTCGGATGGCAGGGAGCTGTCTGACAGCCTTTCCAGGCTTACCGGGCAGGGGAAGCTGGCTGTTCAGCAGGCCATAAGGGTAATTCCGGCTGCGGGGAGCCCGGCTTCCAGGCGGGCAGCCAATGGAGAATGGCGGGCTTTTAATATAGCCAGCATAGGCATGGATGCGTACATAACCCACATGACCAACAAGCTTAAAACATCCTTTCCGGGAGACTCCTACAAATTGTGGGTGGATATAGCCACACTTTTTTATGACAAGGTATACCCGCCAAAACAAATGACTATAAAAGCTATGGATTTTTCCGGAAGCATAACGGCTGAACATGAAGGGCTTTTCCTCCTTATGGCTATGGGAATAAGCGGCAACAGGACTTACGGCTCCAATATTCCTATTTTGCCCGGCAAGGACAATGTTTGCGCAATAAGGCAAATGCCTTTGTTCAAAAAGCTGGTGCTGAAAGGACCGCTCCTAAAAGGGCGGGTAGAGGAAATAAAAGAGGCTATAATATTTTCTGCAGACAATATTGAAATTGATTATCAAAATAGTATATTAGTTCAAATGGATGGAGAAGCTGAGCTGCTGAATGCAGAGGACTTTCCTTTACGTTTGGAAAAAACAGGACCTGTAATCAGATATATAGCCAGGCTATAGGCTTTTTAGCAAAGCCCGAATATTTCTCTGTTCCTGAAAGGACGGCTTATGCGACCAAATAGAGCTATATTTCTTCTTGTATTGTCCGTATTTGTCATAAGCGGACTGTCAGCCCAGGCCAAACCCAATGTTGTTGTTGTTAACAGTGACAGCTACCTGTATCAGACAGCAGCGGTCAATCCTTCCAGGCAGAATGGCAAACTTGTTGCCGGAGATCCGCTGCTTGTTACAGCTTCCCAAGACAAAAGAACAGTTCTGGACGGCATGCCTACTCTTTGGTACGAGGTTAAAAACCTTGCCGGCACAAAAGGCTGGGTGCCGGGCTCGCAGCTCGGTTTTACCACAGGCGCTTTTCCCAGGGCGGCCTTCCAAAACGAAGAGCAATACCTGGCTTATTTGCGCATGGCGGCCAGAAGCGGAGAAAAGCTAGTAGCAATGCGAAGCGATGAAAGGCTGCAAAAGGGCGATACGGGCTATTTTGTGTCTATAGTGGATGGCTTAGTCGTTGTTGCATGGGAGCGCTATATTGACTATGGCCCGGATGAAGGTATTTTGCCCAGAGGTTTTCCTAAAGCCCTTTTGCCTTATATATTATTGGTAGAGCCTTCAGTTGTAGAATTGACTGGAGAGCAGTCCGTCACCAGTTTGGCCAATCTTGCCAAAACCCTGCCCGGCCGCTTTCCCGAAACCGAACGTTTTCACGACTATGAAATAGATGAACCCTTTCCCTGGTATATCCCAGAAGAAGCCAACTATGGCGGCTATGACTATGGTTATAATGATTACGACTATTACGAAGGCGAAGAAAGCTACGGCATGATAGATGTAGGCAGCACAGTAATATTGGGAGCCCATGACGAGGTAAACGGCGGCAGAAACTGGACTGCGGAAATGGACAAGTTTGTAGGCAAGGAAGCCCAGGTTGTTTCCCTGGAAGGAGTCGACAGCAACGACTTCCTGGTTGTAAAGGTCAGCGGCAACAGCTATGTGTGGAGGGTAAGAAACCTTGCCCTTAAAGGGCGCGGTGAACCTGGCTCCTATGGCTATAAAGTCGGGGACAGGGTCATTATAGACTCGCACCGCTATATAAATGGCGACAACAACTGGGCAGAAGAAATGTGGGATTATGTAGGCTCCGGTGCAACCATAACCGAATTGCTAGGCCCCGATGATTCGGGCAGTTATATAGTAACTTTGGATGTAGATGACGGCGCATGGGTATGGAGGGCAGAAAACCTGTACCCCGATTACTGACAGTCTGACGGCAAAATTAAAGCGGCAAAAGCATGGCGTTTTTGCCGCTTTTTTTGTTGGCCTGTAGACCTTGGAATAAAATCCGCGTTATTATTTCTGCCATTATGGAAGCAATGAAACGCACAAGCACTTGCGGAGCCCTGCGCAGCTCCGATACCGGGAACATTGTGGTTCTTAACGGCTGGGTCAACAGAAAGCGCGATCATGGGGGAATCACTTTTATAAACTTGCGGGATCGCTACGGCATTACCCAGCTGGTAGTGGACAGCGATGCAAGCGAAGAACTCAAAAGCATTGCGGCTGAACTGAAAAACGAGTATTGCATAGCAGCGGAGGGCAGGGTAAGGGCAAGGCCGAAGAACATGGTAAACCCTGATATGGCAAGCGGAGAAATAGAGCTTGTTTTGTCCAGAATTGCCATTTTGACGCGTTGTGATTCGCTTCCTTTCCAGATTGAAGCTGAAACGGATGCAAAAGAAGAACTAAGGCTAAAATACCGCTATCTGGACCTGCGTTCCGAAGGCATGCAAAAGCGCATTAAGCTAAGAAACGATGCCGCCTTTGCTGTCAGGGAACACATGATAAGCGAAGGCTTTTACGAAATAGAAACACCTACTTTTATAAAAAGCACTCCTGAAGGCGCAAGGGACTACCTGGTGCCAAGCCGCCTGTACCCCGGCAAGTTCTATGCCCTGCCCCAGAGCCCGCAGCTTTACAAGCAGATACTTATGGTATCCGGCTTTGACAAATACTTTCAGCTTGCGCGTTGCTACCGTGACGAAGATGCCCGCGGCGACAGGCAGCCGGAGTTTACCCAGATAGACATAGAAATGTCTTTTGTAGGACGGGACGATGTGCTGGGCATGACAGAGCGCCTTATGGGACATGTATTCCGTAAAACGCTTGGCATTGAGCTGCCAGCCAAGTTTACCCGCCTTACTTATGACGAAGCCATGGAACTGTACGGCAGCGACAAGCCAGATTTAAGATACGAGCTTAAACTGCAGGACTTTGGACCATATGTAGAGGCTTCTTCTTTTCAGGCCTTTAAGGATGCCCTTGCCCAGGGTCAGGAAGAGCAGGCTGCTAGTGCCGCAAAAGGCATTGCAAACCAGGGTGGCGGGGTAAAGGCACTTGTTGTGCCCGGCAAGGCCGATTATTCGCGCAAACAGATAGAAGAGCTGGAAGCTGCTGCCAAAATATACAAGGCCAAGGGCATGGCTTATATGAAGCTGGCAGCCGGCCCGGACGGCAAGGCAAGGCTGGAGGGCGGCGCGTCCAAGTTCTTTGCAGACAACGCCGATGCTGTTACTTCCGGCCTGGGCGCCAAGCCCGGCGACCTGATTCTTTTGGTGGCGGACAAAAAACGCGCCATTGCCAACACTGCCCTGGGAGCAGTTCGCAGCAGGCTTGGCAAGGAGCTGGGGCTTGCAGATCCAAAGCGCTTTGAATTTGCATGGATAATAGACTTTCCCATGTTTGAGTGGAATGAAAACGAGAACAAGTGGGATGCGGCCCATCACATGTTTACCTGGCCGCAGGAAAAATATCATTCCGTCATGGAAAAAGACCCCGGCTCGGTAAAAGGCGACCTGTATGACCTTGTGCTGAATGGCTACGAAGTTGCTTCCGGATCCATACGCGTGCATGATCCGGAGCTGCAAAAGCGTATATTCAGAATAGTGGGTTTTAATGAAGCCGAGGCAGAAAAGCGCTTTGGATTTCTTACAGAGGCATTCAAGTACGGGGCGCCTCCGCACGGGGGCATAGCTCCTGGCT
Source organism: Spirochaetota bacterium (assembly GCA_029548805.1). Taxonomy (GTDB): domain Bacteria; phylum Spirochaetota; class Spirochaetia; order Treponematales; family UBA12059; genus SZUA-370. The sequence continues at coordinate 6,925 of JAKPMS010000050.1, forward strand.
TTGACCGCATAGTCATGATCATGGCTGGACAAAGCAGCATAAAAGAAGTAATAGCCTTTCCTAAAAACTCTTTTGCCGTTTCTCCTATGGACGACAGCCCTGGCGAAGTGGACCAGAAGCAGCTGGATGAACTGCACCTGTCCATACGCTATCCGGAAAAACAGGCATAATACAGCCGGGCTGACAGCCTGCTTTTAGGGCTGTCAGCCCGGCTGGGGGTACCTTGCAAGCCCTACTTCCCGGCTCCCATGGAGCTGCCGCAATCTTCTGTACAGCCGGAACAAGATGAGCAGCCTACAGAAACGCTTCTGTCCAGATGTATGGCGGGCTGCTCTTCTGCCGGCTCTATCAGGCTGGACAGATCCCTGTCGCCTTTAAAGCGCAGCACATTTACCATGAATATATTTAGCTTGTTTACAATATTGGGCGGCAGCTGGTTTCCGTCCACCTCTACGGATATAGTGGGGTAATTTCTTTCCCTTGCCCATGGAGCAAAAAGCCCCTCTATTACCCTGCCTATAAGGCAGGCAAAGGGAGAAATGTTTACAATCCCGGAGTAGCCCCTCTGCATGGCCGTGGCTGCAACACCCGTGGAAACAGCTATTTCTGAATTGAGCTCCAGGTTTACAAAATGCTCCTGGGTGTTGGCCATTATCTCGCGCATGTCGTGGGGTGTTTCAGGTATAAGGCCTGTCGGCTCCAGTATGGAAAGCACCTTTTTTTCTATGGAGTGTTTCCACCATTCTTCTACCCTTAGTTTTGCAAGATCCCTTGCCGGTTTGGACAGCCAGCGGGTGCTTTTGGGGGCCATGCGCATCAGCTTTTTAAGGGCGTATTCCCGCACAAAGTCCAGATAGTGTATCCATTCGGCTATGCCGGATACCTTAACCACTATACCCCTGGCGCTCATAAGGTCTATGAGTTCTCCCACAGCAAAATCGTCCCGCCTTACATAAATTTCGCCGACAATCAGCACCTTGGGGCAGTCAGCCAGGCGCTTTTTAAGCGGAATATGCTTTACATCCTCGGCAACCCTCTTCAACTCTTCCCAAAGCATATCCGGCTGCTTTTCTACAGTAAGCATCATTTTCATCCAGGACTTTTCAAAGCTTTCAAGCGCTTTGGCCGGGTCATGTGCTGCAGCTTTAAGGGCTGTCTGTATGTCCTTCATGTAATCCGTTACGACAAGGCCCTTCCACATTTCCTTGGCAAAGTCCGGGCCCAGTTCCGTGTATGAATTGTCCGCAGAAAGGGTAAAAACAACTATGTTTTCCAGCCGCATGTCCCTGAAAAGGTTTTCATAATAGACAAAATACTGACCGGTCCTGCACGGGCCTGTGGTTATGGGCACAAATACCAGGTAAAGCTCGTCCTTGCGGTATTTTCCGGACTGTATAAACTGCAGAACGCTGCCTAAAAGCAGATGGCTTGGCACGCATTCCTTGCCGGATGCATGGGCTCTGGCTATCTGTATGGTTTTGTTGGTGGCCACAGGCATGGCTTCCGCGTTTATGCCTATGCCCCTTAGGGTTGCTGCCATGTATTCCGTAGAAATGGCACCCATGTTGGAAAGCAGTATTTTTGTGCGCTTGTTGTTGCGGATTGGCACCTTTTCGCCGGTTTTTTCATTGATTACATGCAGGTCTTCGCCGCCGCCATAGCGGAAGCGCCAGCCGTTGTTAAAGCGCTCGGCCTCCATTTCCGCCTTTTTGGAGCGGTAGCCGTCCAGAATGTCCAGGAAGGCTTCCACCCTGGTATCTATGCCTGCGTCCGCCGAATGGGAGTCCAGCTCCAGCACCAAAAAGGGTTTCTGGCCCATTATCCATTTAAGGTAATGGAGCATGAAGGAGTCCGGGGCGCAGGAAAAATTGCTTATCCATGTTACATATATGTTGGGATGGTCCTTTAAAAGCTGGGCTGCCCTCATGTCCTGCTGGCCGTAATACCAGTACATGTTGGGGAACTCGTTGACTTCGTCGTCAAGTGGCAGAATGTCAAAGGGGATTACGGAATAGCCGCGGGATGTAAACTTGCGCGGTATGCCCATATTGGCTTCTGGAGTAAAGGCGTTGTATGGGCGTCCCAGTATGGCTATTACCGGCCTGTCGGCCTTTTTGGCTTCTTCCAGGGCTTCCCTGCCCAAAGCCAAGGCTTTAGAAAAGTATTCGTTCTGCTTTAACAGGGCTTTGTCAAAGGCCCTTTTGGTTTCCGCTTCGCTTATGTCCAAAAGGGCAGTCATGTTGCAGAAATGTTCAAGTGCCTTTTTTTCGCCAAACTTGAAGCTTACCACCAGGGGCAAGAAGCGCTTTTCTTCCACATCCGGGAAGGCTTTCTGAATGTAGTAAGGCAGTCCCTGGGTAATAGGGCAGGTGTTGGCGTGTACGTCTTCTTCATAGCTGTCCATATCCCTGAAATGGGGCAGAAGCACATAGTCTGTGCCCTTGTTCAGGCAGTCCTGTACTGCGCCGTGGGCAATTTCCGCAGGGAAACAGTATGCGCTCTCCACTTTTACTACGCCTTCTTGGGCTACATCCGTGGACAAATAGGTTTTTATGCCCAATTCGTGGAAAAACCATGAATAAAGCGGATAAAGGCTGTGGACAGAAAAAGCTCTGGGTATTCCTATTGTGTAACTTCTCTTTGCTGCAAAGCTGTCTGTAGGGGCGGCACAGCTTTCGAACAGCAGTTCCTGTCTTTTGCTTACATAATCCAGTACCGGAACATCCTTTACGGCTTTTCTTGTATTGGTGTATTTGTTGCAGCGCCCGCCAAACATGTAGGAGTTGTTGTTTACTTTAAGAACCTGAATGGGGCACAGGTTGTCACAGGCCCTGCAGGTAAAAACCCTTTCGTAAACTATTTCCCTTGTTATTGCGTCGGAAAGGTCAACAGCCTTGTTGTCTAAAAGGCCTTCTGCACGCTTTCTTTTGGCAAGAAGAGCCACCCCAAAGCAGCCCATAAGCTCCGGGGACGGCGGCACAAGTATTTCTTTGTCCAGCATCATTGCAAAAGCCAGGGGCACGGCCACGTTCTTTGCAACGCCTCCTTGCAGGAATATTTTGCCGCCTATGGTTCTGTTGCCTACAACCCGGTTCAGGTAATTGGCTACTATGGATACCACAATGCCGGCTGTAATGTTTTCTTTTGAAGCGCCCTGCTGGATGGCTTTGCGTATATCGGAATTGATAAAAGCGGAGCAATGCTCGCCAAACTTTAAGGGAGCATCCGCTTTAAGGGCTATGGGGCCTATGTCCTTTGCGCTGTGTATGGACAGGTCCCCGGAGCTGGATTCTTCCAGAAAGCTGCCTGTGCCGGCAGAGCAGGCCTCGTTCATGGCATAGTCTATGGGTACGCCGTTTTTAAGCAGCACATACTTGGCGTCCTGGCCGCCTATCTCAAAAATGGTTTCCACGCCGGAATCAAAATAGGCTGTGCCCACAGAATGGGCAATTATTTCGTTGTAAACACCGGGCGTTTCCAAAAACACGCCCAGGATTTCTCTGGAGCTGCCTGTGGTGGCGCATAGCTCTATGTTTATGGAGCCGCTGTCCGTATCCTTTGCAACCTTGTCCCTGATAATGGCCAGACATTCCTTTAGCGCCTTGACCGGGTCCCCATGCGTACGGCCGTAATGGCTGGCCACTATTTCGTCTGTTTCAGAGTCTATGAGGCAGGCCTTGGTTGTGGTTGAGCCGCCGTCTACGCCCAGTATGTAGCTGCGGCCGGCTTTTACCCTGCCTTCGCCCTTTTCAAAAAGCTTTACCTTGCCTTCCCAGTTTTTAAGGTCGGGCAAGCTGTCAAAGCGTACTACATTGCTCTTGAGGAGTTTTTCCGGTGCCGGCAAAAGAGAGCCCAGCTTGGCTGCCAGCACAGCTGCCCCGTAAGCTTCAAAAACAGGGGCTGTATCCGGGACAATAAAGTCAATTTCCGGGGCTTTTTCCCTTATAAAACGTACTATATGGCTGTTAAGGCTTACCCCGCCCGTAAGAACCACAGTGCCGCAGCTGATTTTTGCCCGCTTGAGGAAGTCCACCACCTTGCCGGCCATTACATTGGACAGGGAAAGCACTATATCGTCTTTGGTGGCTTCCCTCTTGTTAAGGCGATGGGTACAGTCGCTTTTCATGAATACGGAACAGCGGGTGGAAAGCGGCAGCACTCTTGCGCTTTCCGGCACTCCTGCTATATCTGCCAGGCTCATATCCATGCGCGCCAGCTGTTGTTTCAGGAATTCTCCCGTTCCTGAAGCGCATTTGTTGCCGGAAAAATTGTTTACTATTTTGCCTGATTCTGAAAGGGAGTATACAATCAGGTCTTCTCCGCCCATGCTGGCTACCGCATCCGCCTTTATACCGGAAGCCTCCAGTGCAGCTTCAACGCACAGGGGTTCCAGGGTACCGGCAGCGTTAAAAAGGTATCTGCCCTCGTTTCCGGTTACCAGCACTTTGGTCTCTGCCGGAATTTCGTGTTCTGCCATGAGTTTTTTAAGGGCCAAAGGAAAGTCGCCTTCATGAGGGGTAGATGCTGTCCATAACAGTTCCTGATCCTGCATAAATGCCATTTTCAGACTGGATGAGCCGATATTGATACCAAGGGAGTTCATTTTATAACCTTTCAAAAAGTGCATTGCTTCCTGATACAGTCGATTTGTACCAATGTTAATGATACTATACTTGGGTATGAATCATTTCAATATGCCAAGTGTTGACAAATTAGAAAATTGTGTCATTTTAAGCATAAAAACTGTTTTTTCTTTGGCAATTTTCTTTTTATACTTTATTGTTATTGGGAAGCTCTAAAAACCCTATGGTTTTTAAGCTTCCCTTGCGTTTTCGGCTGAAAACGCTATGTTTTTAAATGAAGACCTCTCAAAACTGAAGTTTTTAGAGGTCCTCTATTGTTAAAAGTGAAGCCGGCCATGTCTAAAACAAACAGCATAAAAGCGGGTGAACGCCGTGATGTAAGCATTCTTTTTGCAGATCTCAAGGATTTTACCAGCCTGTCGGCACAAATGGACCCGGAAGACATGGATGCCATAATGAACCGGGTTTTTGGAATTTTTGAAGAACTGATTCTGGCCAGGGGAGGGGTGGTCGAAAAATATATCGGCGACGCCCTTGTAGCGGTTTTTGGAATTGACGAAATACATGAAGACAATTCCCAAAGGGCGCTGGAGGCGGCCATTGCTTTTCTGGAGCGCAACAGGGCCCTGGAAGAAGTACTTTTAAGCAACAGCAACCATAAAAACGTCAGCCTGTCTTTCAGGATTGGGCTGCATTCCGGGCTTATAGCTACAGGAGACAGAGGCTCTTTCAGGGTGGTAACCGGGCATCCCATGGCTGTTGCCCAGCGCATCCAGGCAGCAGCCGAGCCTGACGGTATTCTGGTATCCGATACGGTAAAGGAACGCTGTGAAGGCGACTATGATTTTGACGGCCCGCTCAGGCTGTCTGTCAAAGGAGCAAAAGAAAGCATACTTGCATGGCGGCTTTTGGGTCCCTCGGAGAATTTTTTGCGCGACAAGGGGCCGTTCATAGGGCGCAAGGAGGAACAGGAGGAGCTGCTTCGCCTTTATATCAAGCATGACAACAAGTCCTCTTTGGGGGTGTATCTGTCCGGAGAGGCGGGCATAGGAAAAAGCCGCCTGGCAGCTGCCCTGGCCGAAGGCATCAAAGCCTATCCCGGCTTTCATTCTCCTATACTTACCGGAAAGGGTCAGGCCTTCAGGCAACACAGCTATGGCATAATAGCAGACCTGATACTGGAGTACCTGGGGGTTGACCAGGCATCGGGGCCTGAGGCCATAGCCGGACTGTTGCATACCAAAATCGGCATGGACAAAAAGACCGGACTGAGTTTTGCATCCATTTTTGAAGCTTCAAATACCCGGCCCGAATCCGAGCTAGTTCTTGCCCTATTTTCCATTTTGTCCGCAATATGCGGCAGCCATGCCAAGTCGCCTTTTTCTGTTTTTGTTTTTATTGACAACAGCCAGTCCATGGACAGAAAATCCGTGGAGTTTCTGTCATATTATATAAAAAATGCCGAATACAAGCCCTTTATACTGCTTGCGGGCCGGGAATCTGCGACAATTGCCAAAGACTGTTTCCAGGATTTCAGGCAAATCAGGCTTTTGCCTTTTAAGACTGAAGAAAGCCGCATGATAGCCAGGGCATTTTGGCGGGACATTCCGGAAAAATTGCTGGACTCTGTGGTTTCTCAGGCTGGAGGCAACCCTCTTTTTATAAAGGAATACAGCCTGTATGCTCAGAAACACAGGGATATATCCAGCCTGCCTGGAACCATACAAAACATTTTTCTTGCAAGGCTGGACCGTTATGGACAGGAAACCAGGGATCTGGCTGCGCTTTTATCCGTTTTTGTGCACAGTTTTACCGCTTTGGAGGCTGGCAGGCTGTATGAAGCTTTTGGCAGATCCGGGGCCCAGCTGCAGGCAAGCCTGGATATACTGCACAAGGACGGTCTGCTAGTAAAAAATGCGGAAGAATACAGCTTTGGCCAGGACCTTTTTAAAAAGGCCCTGTACGGAAGCCTTTTAAACCACAACAAAAAGCTTTTGCACGGTTTGGTGGCGGAGCTGATGCTGGAAAAAAAGTCAAAAAACCGTCTGCGCCTTCTTTATCATCTTACACGCGCAGAAAGATGGCTTTTGGCGGCAGAATTGATAACATCGGACCCGGCCAGGAATTTTGGCTACGAGTATCATCCGTACATAGACCTTTTGTACAAACGCCTTGCAAATACAAAGCCGGATGTAGCCATACAGCTTTTGATAACAAAATCGGCCCTGTATTTTAATGCCGGTAAAATAGCCCGTGCAGACGAAGAACTCAAGCGTGTCATGAAAAGCGCCATTGGCGAACACAATAACCTGTGCATGGGTTTTGCATACCATTTGATTTCTGCCAACAATGTTATGGAAGCAGCCTTCCAGAAAGCCCGCTTTACCGGTGAAAAAGCGCTGTATTACTACAAGCGGGCCAATGCAGCCCCAAAAAGCATGCAAAATGTTTTGCGGCACATGGCTTTTTCTGAATTGCTAAGGAACAATTTTGAAGAAGCGGAAGGCCTTATAGAAGAAATGCTGAATATTCCCGGCTTTGATGCCTATGAGTATGCCATAGCCAAGGCGGAATACAGACTTTATGCGGGGGATTATCACGGAGCCCTGACCCTGCTGGACAAGGCGCCAAAACCGGTAGAAGAAGATTATCTATTTGTAGCCGATTTTTTTGACAACGACTTAAGGCTAAGAATTTTATGGCAATTGTGCGACTTTGCCGCACTTGTACCCGGGGCCAAGCTTTTGCTGGATGCCGGCTCCTTAAGCCAGAGAAGCCTGTCCCAGGCCCAGGCCATGCTGGCTGCAGCTTTGGCCTTTTCCGGAAACAAGGATGCTTCCGGAGCAGCGTTCATGCAGGCAGAATACTACGCGGACCAGGTTCATAATGACTACGACCGTATAGAAGTTCTAAAAACCCTGTCCATTTGCCACTATATGGCGGGAAATATGCGCAAAGCCGAGTCCCTGGCACATGAAACACTGGTTTCTGGCCTGAGGCATTCCTCTTATTATCCCGTGTTTTCTGTTTTGGTGCTGCTTGTGGAGCTGGCTTTTGGCAAAGGCAGGCATGAAGAAGCTGAATTTTTTCTGGCAGAAGCATCTTATTGTTTGGCTACAGGACTTCATCTGCCTGACAAGGATGCAATTCTTTACTACTATTATTCTGCCCGCCTGGATGCAGAAAACAAAGCGGGCAGCTATGACGGAAAAAGGGTAAAAGCATCCATAGCCTTGAACCTTATGGAGGCTGAAAAAGCCAGGCTGGCCAGGCCGGAACTTGTTTCTGCTTTTTTGGCCATGCGTTCCTTTGGCGAAGCAAATGAATGGCTTCTGGACCATAGCGGCGGAGAATAAATGGAAGAAAATACAGAAAAAGCAGGGCGGGTTTTTTTATACGAACTGATCAATTTTATTGAAGACAGCCTTGTTGATTCCCATAACAGCTACAAAGCCATTCCCCAATTTGCCGATACTCCCGAGCTGGATACAGTTTTGGAGCAAGACCCCGCAGTGATTCAGTCAAACATGGGCTTCATGCTGCCCAAAGACGACAGCCTGGAAAAAATCAGCAGCGATATAAGATCGTGCAGGGCATGCCGCCTTTATGCAGGCAGAAAAAATACTGTTCCCGGCTTTGGCTCGATAAAGCCTGTCGTGATGGTGCTCGGTGAAGCCCCCGGTGCGGAGGAAGACGCAAGCGGCCTGCCCTTTGTAGGAGCAGCCGGAAAATTGCTGGATAAAATGCTGTCGGCCATAGGCTTGTCCCGGGAAAACAACTGTTTTATAGGCAATATAGTCAAATGCCGGCCGCCGCATAACAGGGATCCGGCACCGGATGAACAGGCCGCCTGCATGCCATTTCTGGAAAGGCAAATAGCATTGCTGGATCCCAAAGCCTTTTTGACAATAGGCCGTATCCCTGGCCAGGCTCTTCTCAATACAAAGGACAGCCTTGGGCGTTTGAGAGGCAAGGTATATGATTTCAGGGGCAAACCATTGGTTGCAAGCTATCATCCCAGCGCGCTTTTAAGAGATGAAAGCTACAAGCGCCCGGCCTGGGAAGACCTTAAGCTGCTCAAGTCAATGCTGGACAAGCTCGGAAAATAAAAAAATGCCCAACTATGTTTCTGTTGCATTTAATGTCCCCATAAACAAGCTTTGGACCTACAAAAACTTGCCTGATACCAGGGCCCTTCCGGGTTCCAGGGTGGAAGCCGTGCTTGGCAGGCGCATTATTACCGGCTGGGTAGTGGAAGAAAGCGACATAGCAGAAATTGAAGAAGCGCTTGTAAAGCCATACCTCAGGCTGGTGGACGAAAGCCCTCTTTTAAGCGCAGAAGCGCTTGAATTGGCCAAATGGCTGTCAGGCATGTATTACTGTTCGCTGGGAGAAGCCTTGGCTGTAATGAGCCCTTCTGCTGAACGGGAGTCAAAAAGGCAGCCGGATGCGCCAAGGGATGCGGGAGCGCTGGATGAGCTGCGCATAGCTGCCATGGCGCCAGTGCCTTCCGAAGAGCAAAAAGCGGCATTGGCTGAAATCCTGGCTGCCAATGCAGGCCGCTGGTATCTGTATGGCCCAACAGGCACCGGAAAAACCGAAGTTTTTCTGGAAGCAGCCGAGGCTACCCTTAAAGAGGGCAGAGGGGTCATTTATCTGGTTCCGGAAATTGCATTGACAAAGCAGGTTATAGACGCGGTAAAACAGCGCTTTGGAGAAAATTGCGCTGTGCTGCATTCTGGCCTTAGCCCGCAAAAACGCCTGGCGGAATGGAAGCGTATCCAGTCCGGCAAGGCTACTGTTCTGGTGGGAGCCAGAAGCGCCATTTTTGCGCCGTTAAAAAACCTTGGGCTTATAGTCCTGGATGAGGAACACGAGGGTTCGTACAAAGCCGGTTCTTCTCCGCGTTACCACGCCCGCCAGGTGGCCATGAAGCGTGCTGCAACAGAAAAAGCCAGGCTGCTGATGGGCTCCGCCACGCCCAGCGTGGAAGCATGGAAGCTTATGCAGGACAGCGGTATAAAAAAGCTTGTTTTAAGCCGCCGCCTGGCGGGCGGAGACATGCCTTCTCTGGAAATAGTGGACATGAGGCTGGAAAACGGCAGTTTTTCCAGGCGCCTTGTGGAAGCTATACGGAAAACAAAAAAGGAAGGCGGGCAGACCATCCTTTTTTTGAACCGCAGGGGTTTTTCTCACTTTTGGAGCTGCAAAAGCTGCGGTGCAGAACTGAAATGCATGCATTGCTCTGTCGGTTTGACTTACCACAAAGAAAAGAAGCGGATGCTGTGCCATTATTGCGGCTACCAGATCCGGCTTCCGGATGCCTGCCCGGAATGCGGGTCCTTGGATACTGGCTGGGCCGGTTTTGGCACGGAGCAGGTTGAAGAAGAAGCAGCCAGGCTGTTCCCCGACCTGAGCCTTGCTAGGCTGGATGCGGATACCGTAAACAAAAAAGGGGTTTTGGACAAAACCTTGGACGATTTTCGTAACGGCAAAACAGACCTGCTGCTTGGTACCCAGATGGTAGCCAAGGGGCTGAACTTTCCTGGGGTAAAGCTTGTTGGCATAATTCTGGCTGATACCGCTTTGAACCTGCCCGACTTCAGAGGAGCCGAAAGAACCTTCAGCCTTGTAACCCAGGTGGCCGGCAGGGCAGGGCGTTTCAGCAAAGGCGGCAGAGTTATTATTCAGACCTTTAGGCCAAGCAGCCCTGTACTGCTCATGGCGGCAGCCAACAATGTGGACAGCTTTTATGCCGAGGAGCTGGTTGTCAGGAAAATGCTTGGCTTTCCGCCTTACACAAGGCTGTTAAGGCTGCTTGTAAGGTCAAAAAAGGCTGATGCAGCGGAGGCTGGCATAAATGGCCTTGCAGAAAAGCTTATGTGTATGGCCGGCTCTTATGGGGTAGAAGTTCTTGGGCCTTCTGAATGTCCCCTGTCCATGATAGCCGGGAATTATCGAAGGCAGCTCATTTTGCGTTCGGGCGAGCCGGGCCCAGCGCGTTCTCTTTTGAACATGGTGCTGGCCGGTTTCAAGCTGCCTTCGGGCTCTTATCTGGAAATCGATCCGGATCCGGTTACCCTATTGTAGTTCCCCAAAGCTTATTATCTGGAAGTGCAAGCAAAAAGCATAATAGACGCGTATGCAAGGGCAGGAGGATTACAGTTATGAACCCACCCTTTTGCCCTAACCCAAAGTGCAGCTTCCACCACTCCAGCCCGGAAGTATACAGGCCATTCTGGTTCCACTTCGGCTACCACTACACAAAGGTTGTTGGTATGGTTCCCCGCTTTAAGTGCATAGCATGCGGAAGAAGCTACTCTGAGAGAACCTTTTCTATTCACTATTACACCAAGAAAAACCTGGA
>JAKPMS010000087.1 GCA_029548805.1 Spirochaetota bacterium
GCCAGTTTGTACAAAAACCTGAAAATCTCGGACACTACTGCCGGAATAAATTACCGTATGCTGGAGGCACATGCCCATGAAGACGGGGAAGAAGAAGAATCCGGCCCTGATCAGCATATATGGCTGGGCAGGGAGCAAGTCAAAACCGTCACAAACAATATGTACAAGGCTATAGTGGCCATGGACCCTTCTGGAGAGGCAATTTACAGTTCCAACAAGGAGCAGTTTATAAAAGACATTGACAATATATTTGATAAAATGAGCCAACAATTGGAAGCATTAAGAGGCAGCTCCGCCTTTGTTTTTCACCCTGCCTTTGGTTACCTTCTGGATGATCTTGGCTTAAAGCAGCAAGCGGTAGAAATTGGAGGCAAGGAGCCAACACAAAAAACGCTAGCAACACTGATAGAAAAAGCAAGGGCCGAGAAGGCAAGGGTAATTTTTGTTCAGGCACAGTTTCCTGCGGGCGCAGCCAAGGCTGTAGCCAATGCAATAGACGGAACAGTAGTATCCATAGATCCTCTGGCACGGGACTGGCTACACAATCTGGAACATATAGCCCTGGAGCTGGACAAGGGGTTAAAATAAGCCATGACAGAACCAATAAATGCAACAAAAGAAACAGCTTTTCGCTTTGACAAGGTTTCTTTTTCTTACGCAGAGGATGAAATACTTAAAAATGTCAGTTTTCATGTGCATAAAGGAGAGTTTGCAGCCCTCATCGGCAAAAACGGATCCGGCAAAACCACTGTTTTAAGGCTGCTTTTGGGACTAGCCCAGGCTCAAAAAGGCAAAATTACAGTTTTTGGCAAAAGCCCGGGAGAAGCTCGCAGTTCAATTGGCTATGTACCCCAGAATCCGGTTCTTGACCCGGCCTTTCCCATATCTGTATCAAGAGTGGTAAGCATGGGAAGATTGAAAGGCATGGCAAAACCTTCCCGCATTAACAGCATAGAAGGAAGAGACGTGCTGGACCGCATTCTGGAACTGACTGAACTTGCAGACCTGACACATAGGCCTTATTCTGCTCTATCCGGCGGACAAAAACGCAGAGTGCTGGTAGCCCGTGCCTTAGCTGCAGAACCCTTATTGCTGGTTTTGGATGAGCCAACCGCCAATATGGATGCGGAAAGCGAAGCAAGGCTGTATGCCACGCTCAAAAACCTTAAGGGCAATACAACAGTGCTAATCGTAACCCACGATACAGGCTATGTTTCTTCGTTGACCGATGCGGTTTTCTGCGCCGGGGCCGGGGATAAAGGCATAGTCAAGCATGATGTGCGGCCAGCCAAACATACTGCCAGCGAGCTGTATGGCGGAGAAGCCCTGGAAGTCCTTCACGACACCAGGCTGGACAACGAAAAATGCTGTAAAGAGGCTGACTAAAATGGCAGATTATTTTATAGCTCTTGTGGACCCGTCCATGCCCTTTATAAGAAACGCCCTTTTGGCCGGACTCCTGTCATCTATTCTGTTTGGGCTCTTGGGTTCCATTGTTACTGTAAAGCGCATTGCCGGTCTTGCCGGTGCCATATCCCACGCCGTGCTTGGAGGCATAGGTATGGCCTTGTATCTGTCTGCCAGCGGCAAGGTTCAAAACCTGCCACCCATACTTGGAGCCCTTTTGTTTGCAATAGTGTCTGCCATTATCATAGGCTTTGTATCCCTTAAGGCAAAACAGCGTGAAGACACCGTAATAAACGCGCTATGGGCCATAGGCATGAGTCTTGGGGTGCTTTTTTTGGCTAAAACTCCCGGCTATGCAGACCCCACAGCCTATCTCTTTGGCAACATACTGCTAGTAACAGAAAAGGATCTTGTACTACTTGCATTGCTGGACGTACTGACACTTTTCCTGGCATGGCGTTATTACCCACAACTGGAAGCAAGCGCTTTTGACGAGGATTTTGCAAAAACCCGATCCATAGCAACTGACCATATTTTTATTGCCATCCTTATACTGACAGCTTTGGCAGTGGTGCTGCTTCAGACCTTTGTGGGTATTGTCATGGTAATAGCCATGCTCACTCTCCCAGCCGGAACAGCGGGGTTCTGGGCAAAAAGCCTTGCATCCATGATGACTGGAGCCTGTATTTTATCACTCCTTTTTACCTTTAGCGGACTTGCAAGCAGCTGGGCCCTGGACCTGCCGGCAGGTGCCATGGTTGTTGTAATTGCCGGGGCGGTATTTCTTGTTTTCTCCGCTGTTTCGGCAGTAAAAAGGCGGGGAAGCAGGGTGCGCCAGTAGCAAAAGGCTACTTCCCCGAAGCTTAGTGGCAAATGCAATTTTGCCAAAAGCCCTACTATATAGTGTATAAGCCCAGGCAGCTTCATACAATGCATAGTACCGAATTTAAAAGCCACTAATCTTCGGGGAACTATAAAAGCCTTTCAGTGCTTGCTTTTTATTTTTTAAGCCTTGCTTCAAGCCAAGACAGTTTTTCTATAAGATTTTGTGGGACGTTGCCTTCAAAGCTGTCATAAAAAGACCTGATTCCCGGCAAATCGCCCAACCATTCTTCCTTGTTTACCGTCAGAAGCTCATCCATGGTTTTGTCGGACAGCTCAAGCCCCGTAATATCTATGGCAGAGGCTTCCGGTAGCATCCCGATAGGAGTTTCCTGCGCCTTGCCTTTGCCATCACAGCGCTCGAATATCCATTTAAGGACCCTGGCGTTATCTCCAAAGCCCGGCCAAAGGAATTGTCCGTCATGACCTTTTCTAAACCAGTTGACGTAGTAAAATTTTGGGTGGATTGCTCCTTGCTGCAAGCCCATTTTAAGCCAGTGTGCCAAATAATCGCCCATGTTGTATCCGCAGAAAGGCAGCATGGCAAAGGGGTCGCGCCTTAACTGGCCTACCGCCCCGGCAGCTGCTGCTGTTGTCTCGCTGGATACTATAGAGCCAAGAAATACGCCGTGTTCCCAATCCAGTGCTTCATGAACAAGCGGCACCGTGCCCGCCCTGCGTCCGCCAAACAGGATGGCACTTATGGGTACTCCCTGGGGGGCTTCCCAGTCAGGATCTATTACCGGACATTGGCTGGCGGGGGCAGTAAAGCGGCTGTTGGGATGGGCTGCAGCTTTGCCGCTGCTTGGGTCATAGCTTCCGCCAAGCCAGTCTGTCATTCCTTCCGGAGCAGCATAGCCTATACCTTCCCACCATACATCCCCGTCTTTTGTTGTAGCCACATTTGTAAAAATGGTGTTTTTTTCTATAGTATGCATGGCGTTGGGGTTGGACTTCATGTTTGTGCCGGGAGCCACCCCAAAAAAACCGAATTCCGGATTGATGGCATAAAGCCTGCCATCGCTTCCCCAGCGCAGCCAGGCTATGTCGTCACCAACAGTTTCCACCTTCCAGCCGGGCAAACTGGGTATAAGCATGGCCAGGTTTGTTTTGCCGCAAGCTGAAGGGAAGGCTGCAGCCATGTACTTCTTTTGACCTTCCGGGCTAGTAATGCCTAAAATAAGCATATGCTCGGCAAGCCAGGCCTGATCCCTGGCCATTACGCTGGCAATACGCAGTGCATAGCATTTTTTCCCAAGCAGGGCGTTTCCGCCGTAGCCTGAACCATAGGACCATATAGCCCTTTCTTCCGGAAAATGTACTATGTATTTGTTGTTGGAGTCACAGGGCCAGATTACATCTTTACGCCCCTCTGTAAGAGGGTAACCGACAGAATGAAGGCATTTTACATAAGGCCCGTCCTTGCCCAAAACATCCAGTACAGGCTGGCCCATACGGGTCATTATGCGCATATTTAGTACCACATAAACGCTGTCCGTCAATTCAACACCTATATGGGACAGGGGACCGCCGACGGGGCCCATTGAAAACGGAATTACATACATGGTCCTGCCGCGCATGGAGCCAAAAAAGCGCTGCCGCAGTTCACCTTTCATGTCATCGGGGTCCCTCCAATTGTTGGTAGGGCCCGCATCTTTTTTGTACCTGGAGCAAATATAGGTGTTGTTCTCTACCCTGGCCACGTCTCCGGGATCGCTTCTTACAGCAAACGAATTGGGTCTTTTTGCAAGAGGCAAAAAAACGCCGGAACGCAACATTTGGGCAGCAAAATCATCGGCTTCTGCCTGGCTGCCGTCGCATACATAGATGTCTTCTGGCATGCACATGGCAGCCATATCGTCGATCCACTTACGCATAGCTAGGTGCTTTATAGAATCCAGCTTCATATCAGCTTTTCTCCTTACTCTACGCTTTATCTAGTTCCCTAAAGCTTGTTGTAAAAGGCAGTTTTTACAAAAACACTGCCCTATATAGTATAGGCTTTCACAGCGTCATGCAACATATAGTAGCAATAGCGGGTAACAACAAGATTTGGGGAACTATATACGTTTTAGCTAAAAATAGGTAGTTCCTCAAAGCTTGATGCTTCATTTGGTTTCAAGGCGAAAAACAGCGCAGCTATAGCCCTTTTTCTTTTTTTCTTGCAGTTTTATAAAAGCGCGCGGCTTTTGCTTCAGAAACCTGTCCATATATGCGCTGGGCATGGCGGCCATATAAGAAGCACCAAGCTTTAGGCAATGCATTGCGTTTTCCCAAGCTGGCCCAGCAAAATCAGTAAGGGGTACTATGTCCGGACGCTCCGCCATCATATCGTAGCTAGAATCCGGCAGTTCGGATGAAAAGGAAAAAAGCTGTGTTTCTTCTTGCGGAGCGGGCATTTTGGACAGGTTCCTGGCAGAAGCCCTTAAAGCCAAAAAATCCCGGCCTGCCAAATCAATAGCAGCCATGGGTTCCCGGTTTTTAAGAAAGGCCGCAAAACGCCCCACTCCGGGATTTATTACTGCTATCTTTCTTAACAAAAGCCCGCTTGATGCTCTGTCTGCCATTTCCATCAGCAGCTTGGTGTCAAAAGAAGGGCTGTCAAATTCAGGAAGACCCCAATACCCGTCAATATTATATCTGCCGGCTCTGCCTATACATTCTTCCGAGCTCCTTTTTGCAGCAGCCCAGAAAGTATCTCCATAAACGCCACTGCCTGAGGGCACTCCGCGCTTGAACACAAATACAGTGTGGCCGCTGCCTTCTTCCGTTTTAAGCAGCTTTGCACCGCTATTCAAGATTGAAGTCCTGGCCGAGCCGGCTATGTTTTTTACAAGTACAATGGCTCCATAGCCCGAATCAGAAAGCAAGCTTGGCATATCCCGCAAAAAAGAATCCAGAACCCCCGGCCCGGCTTTTGCCGGCACATTGCATAAAGCAAGGTCAAAGCTTTTGCCTTCAAGGCCTTCAATAAACAGGGCCCTTTCTGTTAGCGGAGCAGGCAGTTTGTTAAGAACAGCATTTCTGTATGAAAATTCGCAGGCCAGCGCATCCCTGTCACGCATCAATAGCGATGCTCCCGGGCAGGCTTTGGCTGCAGCTATCCCCAAAACACCTATTCCGCAGCCAATATCCAGAATGGAGCGGATTTCCGCAGAAGCGCAAATATCGCTTATGGCTTTCAGAAGAAGCTTGGAACCCTGGTCTATATCATAAGAACTGAACAATGCATGGGACAAATTAAAAGTCAAACTATGACCCTTAAATTTAAAAGGCACAGTTTTGTGTACAAAAACGTCTATAAAAGGCATTTTTAGGCCAATTTCTGGCTCATACCAGCGTGCTCCCTTGCTATTCCATGCCTAATTTTGTTTATTTTAGGCTTTTCTTGTTTTCCGGTCAAACTGCCCTGAATGTAGTTCAGTGCATATCAAAGCACTGCGTTTCATGGCTTGGACAGAAATCCATGACATCCCAAGGGCGGTTTTTTTTAATGCAAGCTTTATTGCTTCTTCTGATGCTGTTACAAGCCATGGGGCAGAAATCCATCTTCCAGGGCGCTTTTCTTTCTCTTCCAAAATGGCAGCTGGTGGCGCAAAACCAAACAAGCTTGGCCCGCCCCTATTTTTTAAAAGCCTGGAAGAAAAGGGGCAGGCTTTTGTACATTCATCACAACCATAAAGCATATTTCCCCATACATTTTTTAATTCTTTTGGCAAATTGCCTGCTATGGAAGCCCAGAACTGAAGGCATTTTTCTTTTACAAAACCACCTTTTTCTATGGCATGGCTTGGACAGGCATTAACGCAGCGCATGCAATCTTTGCAATAATCTTTTGTGTCCGGCTTTTCCATATTCTGAATTTCAATTTGTCCTGGAAGTACAATGGCACCAATAACGCATGCTGGTCCGTAATGCCTGTTTATAAGCAGGCTGGAACGCCCAATCCGCCCCAAGCCCGCCAATACAGCCAGGGGTTTTTCCGGCAAACGTGAATTGACAGCCAAAGCAAAGCTTTTTTTTGAAACAGAAAAAACAGCAGCCAGCTTTTCTGCAGTATTCTTTAGCAGCCGCAACAATACGGCGTAATGGTTATAGGCAGCAAAAGCTCCAACTTTCATGTATGGGCCTTGCTCCAAGGAAGAAGGCGGCTCCAAATCCGGATCAGGGTTATACGGAAGCAAAGCCATAACAATGCCGCCAGCTTCAGAAAGCCTGTAAGCTGTATAAGCTTTTTGGCTGAACAAATAGAAGTTGGCTGCAATAGTGTTTTTTGTGACAAAACCGTGAACTGGCAAACCTGCAGCATTACAGGCTTCATGCACAATACTGTCTATATTTGTGGAACTCAACGAGCCGCCTGTGATTCTTTTCTTGCGTTTTCTATTTTCTGCATTTTTCTGTAATATTCGGCCTGTTTGAATACCTCGCTCATATCCTGGACTACAATTTTGTTGCCTATAAGTCTGAACAGTTTGTTGGCCAAAAGCTGTTGCACTACTGCGCTTCCCTCGTTTATGGGCAGTCCGACCATATTGACCAGCTCTTTGGGCCCAAAATCAAAGCTATGGCTGGCGCCAACTTTTAAAGGTATGCGGTTTTTTTCAAGCTGTATCTGAAGGGCATCATACATCCTGCCAAGCGGGTCAGAAATCTGGGTGTTGGCCAGCTGCTTGTAGATGAACCATATTCGCTCTGCCAAAAGCTGGGTAAGTCTGGTTACAATTTGAGGCTGGGCCTGAACCATGCGTTCAAAGTTCTGCTTGTTTACTGCCAAAAGGTATACATCTTCATAGGCTATGGCGCTAGCAACCCTTGGTTTGTTCTCGAGCAGGGCCATTTCTCCAAAAATGTCTCCTACTTTAAGCACAGCAAGAAGAACTTCGTTGTTGTCCACAATTTTTGTTATTTTTATGGAACCCTTTTGGATGATGTACAACTCCGTACCCGGCATGCCTTCGGAAAAAATCATGGTATCTTTTGGATAAAAACGGTTGAACTCTTCTGTGGAGCCGTCCAGGTATACAGCTTTTGAATAGGGCTTTATTTTGGTCATGCGCTCTTTTGCAGACAAGGCATTCTGACCATTGGGACAAAACTTCAGGTATTGGTAATATGCATAGAAAGCCTGGTTAAACTGGCTTTGTTTGGCATAATACTCGCCAACCTTGAAAAGATGGGAAGGGTCCAGATCTGCGCTCTTTTTGAGTGTAATTCTTGTCAGGGCCTCATCAAGATATCTCATACGCCTGGAAAAGCCCATAATTATTTTCATGGCTACAGGTGTATTTTTTTCTATAAGAAGGCCGTACTGGTCTTTTTGGACACTTATAAGAGTGACATCGGTAATAGCCTGGGCGGTTTCAATGTGGCTATGGCCGGACATAGTGGAAATAACTCCAAAAAAGTCGCCGGGAGAATATATATTTCCGCCTTCTTCTTCTACAACTTCAACTTCTTTGGAAATTCTGACCTTGCCGGATTTAATGATAAAAAAACGGTCGGCGTTCTGTTTGCCTTCCACCACAATGTATGAGTCTTTTTTAAAGTTTACGAAAGTCAGCTGGAGCGAATTATCCATGCCTTTACAGTTTTCTCCCGTAGTATGCTCTGCTTGAAGTATAGGTTTGCCCCGTTGCGTTGTCAATCGCAATCCTTTTATTTGACAAGGATTAAAACCGGGGCGAGCCCATATTTGTCAAAAAATCAGCTGTTTTCTGTATTCCTTTTGTTTGTCACTTGTCAGCCGGCAAACCAAATCTGGCTGTCAGCGCCCTGACTTCCGACTTTACCCTTGCTTCAACAGCCGGATCTCCCTTGGACTTGAGTACATCCATTATAAAGCCGGCCACAAGCTTCATTTCATTTTCTTTCATACCCCTGGTAGTCAAGGCCGGAGTGCCTATTCTTACGCCGGAAGTGATGAATGGGCTCTTCTGGTCAAAGGGAATACCGTTTTTGTTTACGGTTATGCCGGCATCATCCAGCCATTTCTCCGCATCCTTGCCGCTTATTCCCAGTGGAGTCAAGTCCACAAGCATTAAGTGGGTATCAGTTCCACCGGAAACTATTCTGGCTCCTCCATCAGCAAGGGCAGAAGCCAATACTTGGGCGTTCTTTACAACCTGTTTTATGTATTCCTTGAAGTCCGGCAAAAGAGCTTCTTTAAAGGCCACTGCTTTTGCTGCAACAATATGGCAAAGCGGCCCGCCCTGCAGGCCTGGAAAAACAGCTCCGTCCACAAGCTCTGACCACAGCCGCTTTCTGTCTCCCTTGGGAGTCATAACCCCAATAGTGTTTTCTTTGTCATTTCCGATAAATATGGCGCCACCTCTTGGCCCTCTTAAAGTTTTATGTGTTGTAGTAGTGGTAAAATCGGCTAATTTTATTGGACTTGGATGTTCTCCTGTTGCCACCAGGCCTGCAATATGGGCCATATCTACCAAAAGAAGGGCGCCCACTTCGTCAGCAATAGCCCTAAAGCGCTTAAAATCCAGAACCCTTGGATAGGCACTGCCTCCGGCTATAAGCAATTTTGGTTTATGCTCTTTGGCAATGCGCAAGAGTTCATCATAGTCTATGGTCTCTGTCTCACGGTTAACCCCGTATCGGACTGCGTTGTAAACTTTCCCGGAAAAGGAAACCGGCGCGCCATGGGTTAGATGTCCGCCATGGGCAAGATCCATGCCTAAAATGGTATCACCCGGCTTAAGGGCGGCAAGGTATACACCCATATTGGCCTGGGATCCCGAATGAGGCTGGACATTTGCAAAATCTGCGTTAAAAAGCTCTTTTGCCCGGTCTCTGGCAAGGTTTTCAGCTATATCAATAAACTCGCAACCACCGTAGTAACGTTTGCCAGGATAACCTTCTGCGTATTTGTTGGTAAGTATCGAACCGGAAGCTTCCATTACAGCTTTAGAAGTATAATTTTCGCTTGCTATAAGCTCCAGGTTTTCCCGTTGTCTGGAAGCTTCGGACTGCATGGCAAGCCAAAGGTCCGGATCGCTTTTTTCAATAAAAGACATAATACCTCCTGAATATCTGCATAGTCAGTTCCCAAAAGCTTAATGGTAAATACATTTTGGTCAAAAACCCTGCCCTTTAATGGATAAGCCCGGCCAGCTTCATACTATGCCCAGTATTGAATTTATAAACCACTATGCTTTAGGGAACTATAATCTGCTTACAAGATAACACAAAACAGGCTGAGGACAAAGGCAATTAAGCCTTTATCAATAGCCCGCAAGAACGCGGCACCGGGTTGCGGAAAAAATGGAACAGATGGAAGTCCCGTTTAATAAACTCCGGTGATTTCTAAATCACTCCAAAAAGAAGTATAGGACTCAAGTTCTCCTGCAGCTTCTTCAAAAATGCTCTGAAATGAATAGCGCCTGGAAGCTGACACACTTTTTCCGTCGGGAGTAATCCTGTCTACCTGGCTCAGGCCCCTGGAAAAAGCAATATGCC
This sequence comes from Spirochaetota bacterium, assembly GCA_029548805.1. GTDB lineage: Bacteria > Spirochaetota > Spirochaetia > Treponematales > UBA12059 > SZUA-370. The sequence continues at coordinate 9,760 of JAKPMS010000087.1, forward strand.
TGTCATCCATATTTCCAAAGTAAAGAGAAGAGTCGGAAAATGGTGCAACAAAACTGCCTATGCTTGCGCCGCCAGCCAGGACAGGGTCAACCGGTATCCAACCAATACCGTATATATAAAACTCGGTCCAGAAATGCGGCCATGCTTTGCGCTTGTCATCCATTACTACACCGGCTACTGGCAAGGCTGGTATTCCAAGGGCTCTCAGGACTGCAGTATACAATAAAGCCATATCCCATGCGTCAGCCTTGCCGGACTCAATGGCCAAGGGTAAGCTATAGGATATATAGTCAGGATCATACACAATGCTAGAAATGATGTTATCCAGCGCAAGTTTGGCCAGCTTGTACGGGTTTTTCTCTTTGGCAGCAAGCTTTTTTGAAAAAGCCTGTATTTCGGGTGCGTCGGAAGTGACAAAGGCGTCCGGAGCAGTAAGGGCAGAATAGAAACGCGGCAAGGGCAGAGGAGCTGTTTTTATTTTATCCGCTTTTATATCGCTTGCCACCCCATATACCTGAATTACAAAATCCTGGCTGATCGTATAAACAGTATCAGCTTTGGGATCGACAATACGATATACAGACAAGCCCTTGTAATCAGGAAATAGCGCTTCTGAAGAACGGACAGGCTCTTTTATGGATTTTTGATAAGGGCTTTCTTGCGGAGAAGGTACCCACAAATAAAGGGCGGACGGGACTCTTGCATTAACCCTGGATATGGAAACAAAAGAAGATAATGCATAGGTTTTCCTGCCAGCATACAGCTTTGTTCCGGGGCTATCCACTATCTGAAAATACTGTACAGGGCTTGATCCGCGTTCAGTAACAACACTTATTCCACCGCTAGTGGCCCCGTCGGGAATTCTAAGTTTTATTTCCTTGTCCGTCCAGCTTTCATACTCTCCAATAGTCTCCGATGGGCTCACATAGTTTTTTTGGGCTTCTTCTCCGGGTGCATAGACTCCGGATTCGCCTTGCCAACTGAAACGTACAGAAGAATCTCCCTTGTTGGCGCCAAAATTCAGGCCCTTGATAACCAGCAAAGCTCCAATGGAGCCGGAGTTGGATGACAGGCTATCTATACTTGGTCCAAGGCTGACAGATCCTTTACCGGCAGGAGTTGCAG
>JAKPMS010000088.1 GCA_029548805.1 Spirochaetota bacterium
GGGTAAAGAATCCATATAAACAGCATTGTCGCATGAAAGCAGCTTTGTCTCAAGCTTAAGTATGGCTTTTTGTAGTTCAACGAAGCTTAGTGGCTTTGTAGTTCTATACTTTGTATTGTATGAAGTTGCCGGGGTATATACTATATAGTGTATGGTTTTTGCCAAAATTTTAGTTGTCACTAAGCTTCGTGGAACTACATATGTTTTTTCTTGACAAGTAAAAAAAAAGAGGTTTAACTAAAGCTCCCAAGTTTTGGAAAAACTATTAATGACAATTTTTAATTTACATATTGGCCATTGAACGATTTCTATAAAACTCAAGCTGAAATCCTTCAAAGAGCCTTTTCAAGTTCAGCAGATATTGAAAGGTGAGGAGCAATGCTGTACGAATTCAGATACCTGGCCCCCAAGACAGCCTCTGAGCTGCTGTCGCTTATGGACAGCGAAGGGCCGGACTGCCGCCTTTTGGCTGGCGGCACAGACCTTATACCCAATATAAGGGTTGGTGTGTTCAAGCCAAAATTACTTATAGATGTCAAACGCCATGCTGGAGCAGACAGGTTAAGCTACGGCAATGAAGGCTTGTCCATTGGGCCGGCTGTAACCATAAATGATGTTCTTGGGTCAAGGGAAATAAGGGAAAAATACCCGGTTTTATGCAAATGCGCCCATGAGCTGGCCAGTCATCAGGTAAGAAACCGCGCAACGGTAGTCGGCAATGTGGTCAATGCTTCGCCCTGTTCCGATATGGCTCCAGCCCTTCTTTGCCTGGATGCCCAGGCGGTTTTAAGGTCAAAAAACGGCTGCAGGACCGTTACCTTCAGGGATTTTTTTACTGGAGTAAAGAAAACTGTATTGACCCAGGGAGAATATCTGGAAAGCATCAAAATACCCATTGCATCAGCAGGAAGCACAGGCCGCTACTTCAAGCTTAAGCGCATTGCAGGTCATGACCTGGGTATAGTCGGAGTGCTTATGACCATAAAGGACGGCCAGCGCCGTTTTGCGGTCAGCTCGGCGGCTCCTACACCAATACTGGTAGACAATATTGCCGCAAAAGACAGCCCGGAAGAAATTGTGGCCAAAGTGCTTGGCGCAGTGTCTCCCATCAGCGATGTGCGAGGCACCAAAGAATACCGGGAGCATATGATAGGCGTTTATGTTCGCAGACTTTTAGGGGAGGTAAAGTGATATGCGCGTCAAACTTGTTGTTAATGGACAAAACTACGAACGCGACTGCCCCGAGCACAAAACCCTGCTCAAATTTATCCGGGAGGATCTTGGGCTGGCAGGCACAAAAGAAGGCTGCGGAATGGGAGAATGCGGAGCATGTACGATAATAATGAACGGCCGCGCCGTTAATTCCTGCATGGTACTGGCTGTTGAAGCTGATGGTGCAAATATACAAACCATAGAAGGTGAGGCCTCTGGCGCGTCTCTGTCCGACATACAGAAAGCATTTGAAAAGCATCATGCAGTACAGTGCGGTTTTTGCACGCCTGGCATGGTAATGTCTGTAAAAGAACTCTTAAGCGACAACCCTAAACCCTCGGAAGCCCAAATAAAAGAAGCTATTGAGGGCAACTTCTGCCGTTGTACCGGCTATACACAAATAATCGAAGCCGTACAGGATTTGACTGGAGGGAAAGAGAAGGGAGGTCTGGACCGTGTTTGAAAATATGGATTCTGCAAACCTAAAATTTGTTGGCAAGGAAGCAGACAGGCCTGATCTTGTAGAAAAACTTACCGGAGAAGCCACTTTTGTAAGCGACATGATACTTCCCGGCATGCTGTATGCCCAGCTGAAAAAAAGCCCCCATGCCAGGGCAAAAATAAAAAAAATAGACACAGGCAAGGCTGCAAAAATGCCCGGCGTTAGAGCCATCCTTACAGGAGAAGAACTGGACATACATATCGGCCTTTACATAGTTGACAAATACATACTTGCCAAGGGCGAAGTAAGGCATTACGGAGAAGCGGTGGCTGCGGTTGCGGCCGACAGCCCCGAAGAAGCCAGGGCCGCTGCAGATGCTATTGAAGTGGACTACGAGCTGTTGCCTCCAGTGCTTCATCATATGGATGCATTAAAGCCCGATGCTCCTCTTGTTCATCCGGAGCTTGGCAAATACTCATATGTAAAAGCTGCTTTCAGCCCCCAACCCGGCACAAATATTGCCAATATTACCAAAATTAGAAAAGGCGATATTGAAAAGGGCTTTGAAGAATCAGCTTATATTGTAGAGCGGGAGTATTCCTGCCCGTCGGTGCAGCATGTGCCCATGGAAACCCATGTTGCAATAGCCCAGTGGGGTTTTGGAGACAAGGTCAATATCTGGACCAGCGCCCAGTCACCCTTTACTGTAAGAAACCTGTTCTGCATGGCTTTTGGCCTGTCCCACAACCAAGTAAGGGTACAGATTCCCTATGTAGGCGGCGGCTTTGGCGGCAAGGCAGGCATAGGCGTGGAACCCCTATGTGCTGTTCTTTCTAAAAAAGCCGGTGGGCGGCCGGTCAAGTTCCAGGCCAGCAGAGAAGAAGAATTCAGCCTATTGCCATGCCGCTGTGCGCTTAATTATCGCATTAAAACCGGCGTGTCGGAAGAAGGCAAAATTCTTGCGCAAAAAATGGAAATGTTCTGGGATTCTGGCGCCTATGCCGACTATGCCGTAAACGTAACACGCGCTTCCGGCTACTCCGCATCTGGACCATATGAAATTCCCAATGCAACAGTGGATGCCTATACCATTTATACCAACAAGCCATATGGTACAGCCTACAGGGGCTTTGGCCATGTGGAATTCCATTGGGCCATAGAACGCCACATGGAACTGGTAGCCACAGCCATAGGCCTGGACCCGCTGCTGTTCCGTCTGAAGAACGCGTTAAGGCCGGGCTCCAAAACCCTTACCGGAGAAACCATCCTGCCAAGCACCGGCAATGTTGTCAAATGCATAGAAGAAGCAGCCAGACGCATCCACTACGGAGAGCTTACAAAAGAAGAAAAAGAACGGGAAGCCAGAACAGGCTGGAAGATAGGCAAGGGAGTAGGCGCCCTGCAAAAAGCTCCGGCTATGCCTTCCTTTACCGCAACGGCAGTAGTATTAAAAATGAACGAAAACGGCACTGTTATTGCCAACCTTGCACTTACCGACTACGGCCAGGGGACCTATACATCCCTAAGGCAAATTATTGCGGAGCGCCTGGGCTTCCCGCTGGAAAAGGTAAAAATAGCTTTTGAAAGCGATACGGACAGAGACCCATACGACTGGCAGACTGTGGCTTCCAAAGGGCTTTTCCTGTCCGGGAATGCGGCCATTCTTGCCGCAGAAGACCTGCTGGAAAAGGCATACGCCGTAGCCGCAGAAATATTGAGGGCAAACCCCAGGGACCTGGCCCACGACGGAGACCGGATATACCTGAAGCACAAGCCCGAAGAAGGCGTCAGTTTTGCATCCATAGCCATAGGCTACGCTTTCCCCAACGGTAACGGAATTGGAGGCCCGCTGATCGGCGTTGGACGCTATATTGCCCAAGGCCTTTCCAATCTGGACAAGGAAAGCGGACAGGGTCATCCGGCAGTGGACTGGACTTACGGAGCACATGGCATGGTGGTAGAAGTAAACGAAGAAAGCGGAGAATACCACGTCCTCCATGTAGTAAGCGTTTACGATGTTGGCAAGGCCATAAACCCCGATATGGTCAGGGGACAGGCCATAGGCGGAATGATGCAGGGCCTTGGAACAGCTATATGCGAAGGCTATATATACGACAAAGACGGCCACCTCCTAAACCCGAACTTTACAGACAACAAAATTCCCACGGCAAAAGACCTGCCAATGAAGGTGGAATGCGCAGTGGTGGAAACCCCCCAGATTGACGGCCCATACGGGGCAAGGGGAGTGGCAGAACACTCCATGATTTCTGTCGCAGCAGCACTGGGCAATGCCGTACAAAAAGCAACAGGAGCTGAAATAACCCATATGCCCATCCGCTTTGAGGATGTATGGAGGGCTTTGCAAGACAAAGAGCCTATAGACAACTGGATTACCAAGTCACCCATAGGTTCTTGCCGCTCGGCCCCTGAAATGCGGCCAGGTATTATAAGGAACAAGGGCTGATTGATTAGGATGCAGTCATAAGCCGAGGGCTACAAGCGGGGAGCACTTGTAAGCTGGCCGTTGGCCATAAGTTTGCTCTACCGCATTATAAAACAGCGGGATAAGCCGGAAAAACCCGCAGTTCTAAGGAGCAGTCAGTGGAAAAAGAGAAAAATTTGACAGGCAAGAACCTTGTAATGGGCTTGCAGCACACCTTTGTAATGTTTGGTGCTACTGTGCTGGTTCCCATTCTTACAGGACTGGACATAGGCGTAACACTTGTTGCGGCAGGACTTGGAACCTGGCTGTTCCATGTCATAACAAAATTCAAGGTACCTGTTTTTCTTGGCAGTTCTTTTGCTTTCATACCAGGCTTGATAGCTGTCGGCTCCAGCCAAGGCCTTCCTTATGCGCTGGGCGGAGTGGTTGCAGCAGGGTTTTTATATGTAATAGTGGGATTAATTTTCAAATTTGTCCCCTATTCCGTACTGCATAAAATTCTGCCACCCCATGTAACCGGCCCCATGATCATTCTGATCGGCCTTATGCTTGCGCCAGTGGCTATCAGCGGTGCAAACGGGACCAATTCTCCACAGGTAGCAGAGATGATAGGTGTTAACGGCTGCTGGGCTGTTGCGTTGTTTACCTTTGCAGTGGGAATTTTTGTAAAAGTGTACTTCCCTAAGTTTGGCTGGAAATTCATGTCTAATCTGCCGGTTCTTATTGCTCTTATAGCCGGCTACATATTGTCAGCCATACTGGGAATTATTGACTTTACAGCTGTAAAAGAAGCCGCGTGGATAGGCCTTCCCAACTTTACCCTGCCCAAGTTCTCCGTTGGAGCAATGAGTGTTATGGTGCCCATAGCCATAGTAACCATGGTGGAACACTTTGGTGATGTTATTGCGATCAGCAACGTGGTAGGCAAGGACTTTATCCAGGATCCCGGGATTCACAGAACCCTGATTGGCGACGGATTGGCAACCTCCCTCGCAGGCCTTATTGGCGGACCAGCCAATACCACTTACTCCGAAAACACCGGCGCAGTAGCCCTTACTGGTGTAACAAACCCCATAATCATGCGCATTGCAGCCTGTTTTGCCATTGTTCTTGGCATGATACCCAAGTTTACTGCCCTTATAGCCACCATTCCCCAGCCTGTTATTGGCGGCATATCCATCCTCCTTTTTGGAATGATAGCATCCATAGGCGTAAAGAACATGGTGGATGCACGCATCAACCTGGCCAATGCCAAGGTGCTTATAATTACTGCGGCCATGCTGGTGCTGGGACTTGGCGGCGCCAACTTTGTGTTTGGCCCAATCAACCTGTCAGGCCTGGGACTTGCAGCGCTGTTTGGCATAGTATTGAACCTGATACTCAAGCCCAAAGACGTAAGCACGGCTGAATAAAGCCATGCATATATTATTGTTCGCTTGCAAAAAAGCGAATAAATGGCTCCCATAAAATGCGGGGCTTCCCAATACAGGGGCCGCCCGAACAGGCGGCTCTTGTTTTTGGCAACAAATCATGAAAGCCCTTGCCAAAGGCTGCCTGCTTCCAAAACCGGACTGGACTGCAACAGTAATGGGCTGCTCCAGCAGGGCCCTTGCGTTAAAACATGAGGACAATGCAGGCATTTCCATTGTTGCTTCCATGGACGATATGGACGCCAGGGCTTTTGCGCTTGGTGCTTCGTTTGCAAGCTTTTCAGGATTTGTAAAAAAAGGGGACAGGCTGCTTTATGACGGCAAAAGCTTGTCATCTGAATACGGCCTGTTTGTAGAAACAGAAAACGCAATAGTATGGGATCCGCGCCCTGAACTGGTAAAAGCCGGCAAGATAAAAAATGCAAAACATGTTATTATTGCCATGGAAAGCGCCATAAAAGGGCAAGGAGACAATGCCTTAAATGAAGAAGGCATAAGCAGCGGCGCTTTTGGCAAGGCTTTTAAAAAGCTTGTACAGGGTGCAGCCTTCCCGGCCAAGCTTGTGGGCTTTGGCCCCGGTTCCACGCCGGCGGGCGACGACTGGCTGGGCGGTTATTTGACAGCCATGGACGCCAGGCTTGGGCAGCCAGGCGGCTCGGCGGCAATGCTGCGGGGCAGCATTGCCGCCGAGCTGTGCCGCACCAGCTTTTCCGGCAGATCCCTGCTGTTAGGCTGTCTGGAAGGCTGCCCGCCGGCCTATCTGGCAAGGCTGGCCCTGGCTGCCATAAGCGGCAGTAGTGCAGAAATAGCCGCCGCCGTAAAAGAGGCCTTGGGCCACGGTGCCAGCTCCGGCAGGGATGCCATGGACGGATTTGTTTTCGCCCTTTCAAAAGGGCAAATAGAATATTAAAGAATATGTAGTTCTTCGAAGCTTAGTGGGTTTTTAATACTATACTTTATGTTGTATAGAACAATTTGAACATATACAATATAGAGTATGGCTTTTGACAAAAAAGCCTTTGTCACTAAGCTTCATAGAACTAAGTAAAGGACATTATGCAGAAATGAAAAAAATGAGTATTAAACGCGGATCTTATTATGATTCGGTGTTTCTAATGCTTGCAAGCAGGGAGCTTAAAGGCCTGGACGGCATTGCCGACGCTATAGTAGCCATGGCAACTCCCATGAATGTTGAACTCCTTGCCGGGCTTGGCTATTCCGCCGGCGAGCTGGAAGGTCTTGGCTCCAACGACCTTGTTGTAGCTGTGGATGCAAGCAATGAAGAAAAGGCCGATGCGGCTATAAACGCTGCTTATTCCGCACTTGCCGAGAAAAAAACTTCTTCGTCCAAAAGCGGGCAGGCCAAGGCTCCTTCTCTTGCCGCTGCCATAAAACTGGAGCCGGATGCAAACCTTGCCATTGTGTCTGTTCCCGGCATTTATGCCGCAAGAGAAGCGCGCAAAGCCCTTGATGCGGGCCTTCATACCATGGTTTTTTCCGACAATGTATCCATAGAAGACGAAATAGAGCTAAAGCGCTATGCGCTTTCCAAAGGCCTTTTGCTAATGGGCCCCGACTGCGGCACTGCCTTTATCAACGGAAAGCCCCTGTGCTTTGCAAATGATGTAAGGCGCGGGCCCATTGGTATTGTGGCTGCATCCGGGACAGGTTTACAGGAAATATGCTGCCTTGCGGACCGTTACGGACAGGGCATAAGCCAGGCCATAGGCACGGGCGGAAGGGATCTTAAAAACCCGGCCATAGGTGGCATGACCAGCCTTTTGGCCCTGGAAGCCCTGGCCAAGGACCCAGAAACAAAGGTTATTGTAGTAATAGCCAAACCTCCAGCAGAAGAAACTGCAGCCAAGGTGGTGGCTGCATTGCGGGCTTCCGGTAAGCCTGGCGTTGTACATTTTCTTGGAGCCAAAGCGGGCCAGGACGAAAAAAGGCTGGCCTTTGCCGCTAACCTTGAAGAAACAGCCCTTTTGGCAGTACTTTTTGCTTCCGGCAGCCCAGACAGCGCTGCAGCCAGAAAGCTTGCTGGCAGTGCCGACACAAACAGCCGCTACGGTCGCACGGAGAAAAGCGATCTTGCCAGACTTGCAGCCATGGAGGCTGCCAAGCTGGGCGAAGAGCAGCACTGGCTGCGCGGCCTTTTTACCGGCGGCACCCTGGCAGACGAAGCGCTTTTCCTGGCCCATGAGGTACTGGGCGGCGTAAGCTCCAACAACCAAACAGACCCCGCATGGATAGTAAAAGATCCGCTAAAATCGGAAGGCCATTGCATACTGGATCTTGGAGACGACTTTTTTACTTCCGGCAAACCCCATCCCATGATAGACCCCGCCGCCCGGGCCGAGCGCATAGAAGCAGAGGGCGACGACCCCGAATGCGCAGTCTTGCTAATAGACTGCGTAATTGGCTACGGCTCCCATGATGACCCTGCAGGGGCTTGCGTACCAGTAATAAGGCGCGCCAAGGCAAAAGCGGCAAAACGCGGCGGCAGCTTGCCCGTAATAGCTTCTGTTACCGGCACCGACTCCGACCCGCAAAAACGCAGCGCACAAATAGATGCCCTGGAAGGAGCCGGAGCCATAGTGATGCCGTCCAACTATCATGCGGCGCTTTTGGCTATAGAAATTGCCAGGCTTGCCAGACAAGGAGGCAACAGGTGAACACAAAAGAAGTATTGTCCTTGTTCCAATCGGATATTGTGGCTATCAATCTTGGCTTGCCGGGCTTTGCAGAAAACCTGGTAGGTTTTGGTGCGGACGTTGTAAATGTGGACTGGCAGCCCCCGGCCGGCGGCAACCTGGCAGCATTAAAAGCCCTGGAACGGTTGGAAAAAAGCGCCAGGGTGGACATAGAAGCGGCCAATGCCGAAGCAGTCAGGCGCATCCTTGCCGCAGAGCCTATGGTAATAGGCATAGGCAAGGCCCTGGATACAGTACCCGGCATGGCCAAAGACCTGGTGCTCCATTCCGGCCCGCCCATAAGCTGGGACAAAATGTGCGGCCCAATGAAGGGTGCCGTAATAGGCGGCTTAATTTACGAAGGCCTTGCCGCAAACGCAAAGGAAGCCGAAGAGCTTGCTGCTTCCGAAAAAATCCGCTTTGACCCCTGCCATCACCACAATGCAGTGGGCCCCATGGCCGGAGTAATGACAGCCAGCATGCCTGTATGGATAGTCGAGAACAAGGCATTTGGAAATATGGCCTATTGCACTTTGAATGAGGGGCTTGGAAAGGTCCTGCGCTATGGCGCGTATTCAGATGAGGTAATAGAGCGGCTAAAGTGGATAGAAAAAGAACTGGCGCCCATTTTAAGCAAAGCCCTTGAGCTGCACGGCCCTATGGACATGAAAAGCATAATCGCCCAAATTTTACAGATGGGAGACGAGGGGCACAACCGCAACAGGGCCGGTACATCCATAATCATCAGGGAACTGGCACCCCATCTGGTAATGCTGGATTATCCCAAAGAAAAGCTGTCCAGGGCGCTTGCCTTTTTAAACGCCAACGACCATTTCTTTCTTAACCTGTCCATGCCAAGCGCAAAATGTTCGGTGGACGCCGCTGCTGGAATAGAAGGATCCACCATAATTACCACCATGGCAAGAAACGGGGTGGAGTTTGGCATCAAGCTGTCCGGCCTTAGCGGGCAATGGTTTACCGGGCCTTCCGGCGTTGTGGACGGGCTGTACCTGCCGGGCTTTGGCCCCAAAGACGCAGCCCGCGACATAGGGGACTCGGTAATAACAGAAACTGCCGGTTTTGGCGGCTTTGCCATGGCAGCGGCCCCGGCCATAGTCAAGTTTGTAGGCGGCAGCCCGGAAGACGCCATTGCCGTAACAGAGAACATGTATGCCATAACCAATGCAGAAAGCGAGGCATACCGCATTCCTGTGCTGGATTTCAGGGGCACGCCCAGCGGCATAGACGTAAGAAAGGTTGTGGAAACAGGCATTCTTCCGGCTATAAACACCGGCATTGCACACAAGGAGCCCGGAATCGGCATGGTAGGAGCAGGCCTTGTAAAGCCGCCGGAGAACGCTTTTAGAGACGCCCTTATTGCATTTGCAGAAAAATATGTCTAGTTCCCCAAAGCTTAGCGTTAGGGCTATTTTAACCAAAAACGCTACTATATAGTGTATAGGACATGGCATTTTATACAATATATAGTGCCTGTTCCGAAAAACATTAATCTTTGGGGAACTACATTATTAATTTTAGGAGGTTTTTATGAAGGTTATTGATCTGTCCATTCCCCTTGGTATTGGAACGCCGCCATGGCCCACCTATGAGCCATTGGAGGTAAAATACTTCAAGCGCCTTGCTCCCAACGGCGCAAACGGCCAGCTGGTAACTCACTCCAACCATGTTGGAACCCATCTTGACGGCGAAATACACTTTTACACGCCCGGCAAGGATATTGCATCTTTGGACATGGATTTTCTTGTCCATGAAGGCGCAATAGTGGACCTGTCGGATGTGGTTGGCGAATACGACGTTTACACATCCAAAATGGTGGAAGAGCGGGTAGAGGTAAAAGAAGGCGATATTTTGATAATACATACCGGCTTTCACCACTACGGCTGGGACCAGCCCACCGGGGACGAAATAAAATACATGATAAAGCATCCGGGGCCGGACAGGGAGTTTGCACAGTGGGCCAAGAAAAAGAAGCTGCGCTGGATAGGAGTGGACTGCGGCTCGGCAGACCATCCCATGAACACCAAAATAAGGGACTGGATGCCCAAACAGGCAGCCGAATGCGACAAGCATTTCCGGGAAAAATACGGCAAAGGCCTTGATGAAGTGTTTACAGAAGACAAGTACCAGCTGATGCATATAGAAATGTTCAATGTAGGCATTATTCATGCCGAATGCCTTGGCGGAGACATGGACCTTCTTCTTAACCAGCGCTGCACCATAGGCTGCTTCCCATGGCGCTTTGTTGACGGCGAATCCAGCATAGCCCGCATTGTGGCCTTTGTGGATGACAAGCGCTATGACGAGCTTATGGCCAAAAAGGCCAAGTGCAAGCTTACAAAGTTTGGCGATATTGCAGGAGCAAAAGCAAAGAAGCTTCACGACGAAGCCAAAAAGAAATAGGAGACAGTATGGCAAAGCCCCTTGAGGGAGTCCGCGTTCTTGACCTGACACGGGTCCTGGCCGGCCCTTTTTGTACCATGATGCTTTCGGACCTGGGAGCAGAAATTATAAAAGTGGAGGTTCCGGGCACCGGAGACGATTCCAGGGCCTTTGGCCCCTTCAGAAACGAGCAAAGCCTCTATTTTGTAAACGTAAACCGAGGCAAAAAAAGCATAGCCATAGACCTGAAGACAAATGGCGGGAAAAAACTACTCAAGGAGCTGGCCGCAGTCAGTGATGTAATAGTGGAAAACTTCCGCCCCGGCACCATGGAAAAGCTTGGCCTGGGCTGGGACGTATTAAAAGAAGTAAACCCGAGGCTTATCTATGCGGCCGTATCCGGCTTTGGCCACAGCGGCCCGGACTCCGGGCGCCCGGCCTACGACATACTGGTCCAGGCCATGGGCGGCGTAATGAGCATAACCGGCTGGCCCGAGCTGCCCCCAACCAGGGTGGGCTTGTCCATGGGCGACCTTACAGCGGCCATTTACTGCGCGGTAGGAATAAACGCCGCCCTGTACCAGAGAACTGTCAGCGGAAAGGGCCAGAAAGTGGATGTGTCCATGCTGGACTGCCAGCTGTCCATACTGGAAAATGCCCTTGTGCGTTACCAGGTGGACGGGCATTCTCCCGAACCCCTGGGCACCCGGCACCCCACCATAACTCCGTTCCAGGCCTTTCATGCCAATGACCACTGGTTTGTTGTGGCTGTAGGCAACGATGCACTGTGGAAAAAGTTCTGTGATGCATCAGGCAGAAAGGACCTTTTTGACGATGCGCGCTTTGTAACAAACTCGGACAGGACCAGGCATCTGAATGAACTGATACCCGAACTGGAAAACATGTTTGCAAAAAACAGCCGATCCTACTGGCTGGAGCTATTGGAAAAAGCCGGCGTACCAAGCGCCCCGGTAAACACGGTGGAAGACGTAATGAAGGACCGTCAGCTTGCAGCACGCAACATGTTTGTTACTGTAGAGGACGAAAAGGCCGGAAAAATAATCATTCCGGGCAACCCCATAAAGATGGAAAGCATTCCGGAAAGCCCCGTAAGGGCTCCAGCCCCTCACATAGGCCAGCACGGAGAGGAAATCCTAAAAAAACTGCTGTCCAAAACAGAAGAAGAAATAAGCAGCCTAAAAAGCGACGGGGTAATTGTATGAAGCCAGAGCCCTTGCCTGCTGCAATAAACATGCAGCCTCTGGCTACACTGGCCGGGGAGCTAAAGAGCGGCAAGCTTGCTCTTAAAAGCTATATTGATGAAAGCCTAAAGCGCATAGAAGAGCAAGACGGCGTAGTCAAGGCCCTTTTGCCGGAAGAAAAGCGCAGGGCAAGGCTTTACAGCGATGCAAAAAAACTGGAAGAGCGTTGGCCGGAGCCCCAAAAACGGCCGCCCCTTTACGGCGTACTAGTTGGCGTAAAGGATATTTATGCCGCTGACGGCTTTGAAACAAGAGCCGGCTCAAAACTGCCCCCGGAAACCTTTCGGATGCCGGAAGGCCCCCTTTTAAAAACGCTAAAGGAGCAGGGCGCCATGGTGCTTGGCAAGACTGTAACAACAGAATTTGCCTACTTTACGCCAGGACCCACAAGCAACCCCTGGAATCCTTCCAGAACCCCGGGGGGCTCCAGTTCCGGCTCAGCCGCCGGCCTCGCCGCCGGCTTTTTCTCGCTTGCTCTGGGCTCCCAAACCATAGGCTCCATCTCCAGGCCGGCCGCATACTGCGGCGTATACGGCTGGAAGCCGTCCTACGAGCGCCTGCCCAGGGCGGGCGTGGTGCCTTTCAGCCCCTCTGTGGATACCATGGGGCTTTTTACTTCGGATGCAGCCGGCATGGCTCTGGCTGCCGCTGCTGCAAGCCCGGACTGGAATGCAGAAAGCTACGCAAAAGCCCTGGACAAATTCCGCGGCAAAAAGCCTGTGTTGGCAGTTCCGGAAGGACCCTATTTGTTGCAGGCAGACAGCGCCGCTATTACGGCTTTTGAACAGGGATTAAAAGTTCTGGAAGATTCGGGCTTTACGGTGCTTAAGCTGGCAGAGTTTGGCGACATCGACACCATAAACAACAGCCACAGGCGTATTTGCGCAGCAGAAATGGAAAGAACCCACAGACAATGGTACAGGGACTATCCCACGCTTTTTTCTGATGCTACAAGGGAACTTATGCAAATAGGAGCCCTTTTAGATGACGAAGAACTGGTCAAAGACCTAGAGGGCCGCTTTGCGCTTAGAGCCAGGCTGGAAAGCCAAATGAAACAAAAGGGTATAGACTTCTGGATAAGCCCTTCGGCCGCCGGTGTGGCTCCAATCAGCCTTGGATCCACCGGCAGCCCTTTTCTTAACCTGCCCTGGACCTATTCCGGGCTACCAAGCCTTGCCATGCCAAGCGGAGTTTTTTTGGAAGGAATGCCCCTAGGCTTCCAGCTGGCCGGTTTTTTTGGAAAGGATGAAGAACTGCTTGCTCTTGGTACTATAATTGAGGACCTTTTATAGAAAACATGGCAGGAGAGGTACAGATGAAAGCTTTTGGATTCAAACTGTATAACGAGGATCCGGGCAAGGCTTATTTTGAGTTTGATGCAGAAAAGCCGTCGCTATTGGAGCACGACATACTGGTAGAAAACCTGGCAGTAGCCCTGAATCCTGTGGACAATTTGCTAAGAAAGGCCCAGCAGAGCGAACGTTCCGAACCTCGCATTGTGGGCTTTGACAGCGTAGGGCGGGTAGCCGAATGCGGCCCCGGCGTAGAAAAGTTCCAGGAAGGCGACCTCGTATTCTTTGCAGGCACCCGTGACAGGCCGGGCACTTTTGCCGAGTATACAGCTGTAGACGAGCGTATAGCCGCCCTTGCGCCCAAAAAACTGCCTTTGGAACAAGCCGCAGCCATGCCCCTTACCAGCCTTACCGCATACGAACTTATTACGGACAAGTTTGGAATAGACTTTGAAGGCGACAACGGCAACAAAACAGCCCTTATTGTAAATGCATCGGGCGGAGTTGGCTCTGTGGCAGTCCAGCTATGCAAACTGGCCGGCTTAAGGGTCATAGCCACTGCATCGGACAAAAACCGCAGCTGGGTAGAAGGCCTTGGCGCAGACAAGATACTTGACCACCACTGCGAACTTTCGGAGCAGAGCAACGAGGAAGCCGACTACATCATGGTTTTTACCGCACTTGATCCTCACTGGAAGTCCATTGTCAAACTGGTAAAACCCTTTGGCCACATTGGCGTCATAACCAGCTTTACAGGAGACCTGAACCTGCTTAAGCCAAAGGCAGCCAGCTTTCACTGGGAATACATGTTTGCAAAAAGCATGTACAACATGAAAAACATGGCCACTCAGGGCGCATACCTTGAGCAGATAGCCAAGTGGCTGGATGAAGGAAAGCTTAAGGCCACTGTAAGCACGGTATACGACGGCTTTACCCTGGAAAACCTGCTAAAAGCCAACAGGCTGCTTTTAGAAGGACATGTTCACGGAAAACTGGTTTTAAAAAGGTAGTTCCCCAAAGCTTATTATCAGGAAGTGCAAGCAAAAAGCATAATAGATGCGTATACAAGGGCAGGAGGATTACAGTTATGAACCCACCCTTTTGCCCTAACCCAAAGTGCAGCTTCCACCACTCCACCCCGGAAGCATACAGGCCATACTGGTTCCACTTCGGCTACCACTATACAAAGGTTGTTGGTATGGTTCCCCGCTTTAAGTGCATAGCATGCGGAAGAAGCTACTCTGAGAGAACCTTTTCTATTCACTATTACACCAAGAAAAACCTGGACCTTAAGGAAATTCACAGGGCCATAAGCCAGTCGGAA
>JAKPMS010000141.1 GCA_029548805.1 Spirochaetota bacterium
GTCAGCTTCATACTACATAAAGTACCGATTTGGAAAACCACTAAGGTTCAAGAAACTATCGAATAATTACCACTAAGCGTTGGGTAAGTACCAACAGCTTGACAAGCATAGATTTTAAGCCTTGTATAGTTTATGCGCCTGACTACCAGACTACTATTACTCACTTTTTTAAGTGTTGTTTTGCCCATGCTTTTTCTTTCGTGGTATCTGAAACAGGAAATAAGTGACAATATTATTAAGGAAAAACAGGACAAACTGTTTGGTTTGGCCAGGCAACTGGATTTGGCTCTACCAGGTACATTTAATGACATACTTGAAGCCGCAAACCTAATGCAGGCTGACAGAGAAACAAAAATCCAAGCTTTAAATGAGGCATTAAGAGAAACAAGCGATTTTGTTGCTTCCGGCAACCTGGGTGTTGGAGTTGGTTATTATTGCAGGGACCTGGATGCAATAGTCACTTATTCTCCAAGCTATCAATTCCAATACACTGTTGGCCAGTCCATTTTCCAGGGACACAAGGGTTATGAAGTAATGCAGAGAGGCATAGCTCTTGTACAGACTGGCAGCCTGGTGCGCGGGAACATACTAAATTGCATGTGGCCCATCAACAGAAATGGATATACAATCGGCTATATATGGGCAAATGAAACAGTAGACATGGTGGATAATCAAATAGAACCCATAGTAAAAAGGCTGTTTGTTATACTTGCAGTAATATGTGTTTTTATATATCTGAGCCTTACTGTCAGCATGAAGGGGCTGCTTGACAAAATTTTGTCCATAAAAAAAGGCTTAGACAATCTTTTCAAGGAGCCTGGCTATCATATACCCGCGGTAAAGGGCGAATTGTCCATTATAGTCAACACCGTAAACAGTCTTGTTGACAACATGAATTTGATAAAAAGTTATAACAACATAATACTTGAAAGTGTACATAACGGTATCCTGGCAGTATCTCCTTCTGGCACCATAACCTGGGCCAACAGGGCGTTTTATGAGCTTTTTCCGTGGTATAAAAACAGGTTGGTGGACAAGGATTACAAGGCTGTTTTTAGCCCGAAATTGAAGTCTTTAGTGTCGGAAATTCGGAGCAATGGACAAAAGCATGATACCGTGGAATTTGATGATGGAGGCCGGGTGCTGGAACTGAAAAGCAATGAAATGCAGGATGACAGGGGTACAAATATTGGGCAGGTATTTGTTTTTCGGGATTTGACCACAATTCGTCAATATGAAAAAGAGCTGCGGGAAAAGGAAAGAGCTGCTTCTTTGGGGCATATGGCCTTATCTCTTGTCCATGAAATAAAAAATCCGCTGACTTCTGTCAAGGGTTTTGCCCAATTGCTAAAAAGGATGGACAAGGACCAGCTTAAGCAAAGCCAGTATCTGGACCTTATAGACAGGGAGCTCAACAGGGTCAACAAGTTGCTGAATGAAATGCTTGCGTATGGAGCAGGTTCCAGACTTGATAAAAAAAAGGAAAACCTTGCAAAGCTGGCAGAAGAAGCTCTTGGGCGCTGGCAGACTGTTTTTGGAAATATCGAATGCCGCATTATAAAAGAAGCGCATGGATCTTTTGATGCCTGGGTTGACTCTTACAAACTTATTCAGGTTCTGGACAATATTCTTAAAAATGCCTTTGAAGCGTTAAGCCAGAAAGGCTTTGGCAAGCTTGCGGTATTGCTTAAAAACAAACAGGATTCAGTACATATAATAGTTGTGGATACAGGGACAGGGATTTCTGCAGATAATCTGAGGCGCATAGGGGAGCCTTTGTTCAGCACAAAACATGGTGGCAACGGGTTTGGCCTGGCACTGTCCAAAAAGATTGTGGAGGCTCATGGCGGTTTTATCAACATAGAATCAATTGAGAATTATTACACAAAGATAAGCATAGTTGTGCCCAAGGATCATAAATCCGGACGGGAGAAGCAGTGAAAAAAAGAATACTTGTTTGTGATGACGAAGCCTATGTAAGGGTTTTTCTAAAAGATCTTCTGGAATTGGAAGGTTATACCGTATTGGAAGCAGAGAATGGTGAACAGGCCGAAGCAATCATATCCAAAGGAAAAATAGACCTATGTGTTCTTGATCTTATGCTGACAGACTGTTCTGGGATAGATCTTATCCCAAGACTTAAAAGCAAAAACAGTCAACTGGCAATTGTGGTAATTACTGCCATAGGTACCATAAACAATGCGGTTGCATCCATGAAGGCAGGTGCTTATGACTTTATAACCAAGCCTTTTGATGTGGATACCATTCTTATTTCTGTAAAGAGGGCGCTTGATTATGTTACTGTCAGCATGGAAAACAAGGCCCTGTGGAACCTGCACAAAAACAGGGTTTATTACGAAGACTTTATTGGAGAAAGCCCGGCTATTCAGAACATAAAAGCACTGATACCTAAGCTGGCAAATGCCGATGTGCCCATTCTGATTAGCGGAGAGACAGGGACCGGTAAAAATGTTCTTGCCAAGGAAATACATTTTACCATTGAAGGAGCCCAGGCTCCATTGATATATACCAACTGTTCCAGCATTCCTTCCAGCCTGTTCGAGTCTGAGCTGTTCGGCCATGAAAAAGGCAGTTTTACCGGAGCCATTGCCCAAAAAAAGGGCAGGGTTGAGCTGGCCAACGGCGGGACCCTGTTGCTGGATGAAATAACGGAAATTCCTTACGAGACACAGGCAAAATTGCTGGACTTGCTGCAGGAGCGCAGCTTTTACCGGGTGGGTGGTGTATCACCCATACCCGTAAATACCAGGATAATTGCACTGACAAACAGGGATCTTCAGGAGGAAATTAAAGCTGGCCGTTTCAGAAAAGACCTGTTTTACAGACTAAATGTCATACATTTTTTAATTCCTCCTTTAAGGGAGAGGGGAGATGATATAGTTCTGGTTTGCGAGTTGCTTCTGGAGCATTTCAGAAAAAAATACAACAAGCCCCTTTTGTCTATCAGTAAGGAAGCCCTGACGCTCCTAAAAAACTGGTCTTGGCCTGGCAATATAAGGGAGCTAAAAAACAGTCTGGAACGCGCATTTATATATGCGGAAGACAATCTTATAGTTCCTGAAAACCTTATGTTTGAAGGGCATGAAGCCAAGTGCCAGGATCGCAGTTTTAAGGAGCTGGTTGAGGAATTTGAGCGGGACATAATTCTGAAGCGCCTGTCACAATGCGAGGGCTCCAGGAGGGAAACAGCAAAATGCCTTGGCATGTCCCTTAGGAATTTGCAATACAAGCTTGAAAAGTTTGGTATTGCCTGAAAAGGCATGCAAAATATTGCATAGCTGATGACAGATATTGCATGCTTTTACTCTGGTTTTTGAAAATTTCTGCCTGTTTTATTAACGAACGCCATAAAGTTTTTAAAAAGCTGTTTGCATGCTTGCTTTAATTATTTAATCTGTAAGTAATTATCATATTAATTTTTGAAACCTCCCGAATAATCCAGGTTTGTAAAGTAATGGCACGGTTTTTGCAAGTAATTTTGCAAAACAGAAAGGGAGGACTCTATGATTAGAGCTCTTGGCAACTTCTTTACAAAAATCGCAAAAAAGTGGCTGGCTGATGCATTTATTTTTGCGATAGTACTAACTATCATTGTTTTTGCTTTGGGACTTATAGTCCAAAAGGCATCATTCTTTGATATGGCAAGGCACTGGGGCGACGGCATGTGGGCGCTTTTGGGCTTTTCCATGCAGATGGTGCTAATTCTTGTTACGGGCAGTGCGCTGGCCATTTCAAAGCCGGTGCATAAACTGATGGTGTCTGTTGCAAAAATTGCAAATACACCGGTTAAAGCCATTGTAGCCGTTTCTTTGGCTATGCTTATCGGCTCCTGGTTGAGCTGGGGTTTTGGTTTGATTGTTTCTGCCATCCTGGCAAAGGAAATAGCCAAGAGGGTTAAAGGCATCCATTATCCGCTATTGGTAGCCAGCGCTTATTCCGGCTTTGTTGTATGGCACGCGGGACTTTCTGCCTCCATTCCTCTTTCCATTGCTGGCAAGAATGCTGTTATGGAAAAGTTTGCCCATGGAGCAATAATACCTACAAGTGAGACCATTTTTCTTCCCCAGACTCTCGTTATTGTGGCAGTACTGGTACTTACGGTCCCAATAATAAACGTACTTATGATTCCAAAAAAGAAAGAAGAAATTTACGAAGTCGATCCTGCCATCTTTATTGAGGATGACAAAGAAGACGAAGCACCAGTAAAAGCAAGAAAAGATATGACTCCTGCAGAAAAACAGGAAAACTCCATAGCTCTTGCCTTGATTGTTGTGATTACAGCGGTCATTTATTTTATCCGCTACTTCTTGAAAGGCGGAGCTCTAAGCATTGACCTCGTCAACTTCATTTTCTTGATTGCCGGTCTGCTTCTGCACAAGACTCCCATTAACTATGTAAAAGCTGTTGACAAATCAGTAAGGAATTGCGGCGGCATAGTGCTGCAGTTCCCGTTTTATGCAGGAATCATGGGTATGATGGTTGGTTCCGGCCTTGCTGCAACCATGTCCAACTGGTTTGTGGCTATTTCCACTCCCAAAACCTTCCAGCTGTACACCTATTATGCAGCCGGTATTGTAAACATGTTCGTACCTTCCGGTGGCGGGCAGTGGGCAGTCCAGGGTCCCATCATGATGCCGGCGGCAGAAGCTCTTGGCGTTTCCTATGGCCGCGCAGCCATGGGCATAGCCTGGGGAGACGCATGGACCAACATGATACAGCCCTTTTGGGCGTTGCCGCTTTTGGCTGTTGCCAAGCTGAATATTAAAGACATAATGGGTTATACTACCGTCATTCTTTTGTGGACAGGAATTATAACTTCTATTGGTTTGTTGCTATTGTAGCATTGTGTAGTTCTTCGAAGCTTATTGACTTTTTAATACTATACTTTATGTTGTATAGGACAATTTGAACATATACAGTATAGAGTATGATTTTTGACAAAATTGCCTTTGTCACTAAGCTTCATAGAACTAAGTAAGCATTGCAATTCTGGCCGCGGACCTGAAAATAGCAGGCCGCGGCAAAACTTCATCGTGCTTATTTTTTATAAAAATAGAATAGTGACAAAAAACTTCTTTATGCTATAACTTTTATAGTTTCTCGAAGATTAGTGGCTTTTTAGTTCAATACTTTGTATAGTATTAGGTTGCCGGGGTATATACCATATAGAGTATGGTTATTGCCAAAATTTTAGTTGCCACTAAGCTTCGAAGAACTAAATAAAATAAACAAGGAGTAAAGTTTATGGGCAAGACAAGCATAATTGGTGCATACAATAGCGCTTTTGGCTCTTTTGTAAAGAAAAACAGGGAAACAAAAGAAGTAACTGATCTTAAAAGCATATACGAGCTGATGGAAGAAGCCGGCAGAGGCGCTTTGGCGGATGCTGGTATAGAAGCCGACAGGGTGGATGGCATTTGGGTGGGGAGCTGTTCTCCATCGCTTTTTGCCAACCAGGAGCATCTGGCTCCCAATGCCCTGGAAGTGGATCCGGCAAAGCTGCGCTTCAAATCTGCAACGCGCTGCGAGGACGCTTGCGCAAGCTCGTCTGTAGCGCTTTACAATGCCATATACGCAATAGAAGCCGGACGCTGCGAAACCGCCTTGGTAATAGGTGTGGAAAAAATGAACCTTCTTGACACCAGAGGCGTGACTCACGCTTTGGCCTGTTCGTCCCACTGGCCAAGTGAAGGGGCCATGGGTATGACTTTTCCTGGGCTGTTTGCCGAGTATGCCAAAGGTTACAGAGATCACTACAAACTGTCAGACAAGCACCTAGCAGAAATGCTGGCCAGTGTTGCTGCACTTTGCTATAAAAACGGCATGGACAACCCCCTTGCCCATTTTGGAAAGGGTTCCCCGGCAGACAAGCTTGGGCTGTTCAGCGCGGAAGCCATTTTGGCTCTGCCCGAAGAAAAAAACCCCATGATAGCCGAGCCCTTACGGCTTCATGACTGTTCTTTGGTATCTGACGGGGCTGCAGCTCTGGTTATTACCAAAAACGACCTGGCAAAAAAGAGTGGCAAAGCCTACGTGAACATTGCCGGGATTGGACATACAACAGAAAGAATAGCCATTAAAGACAGGCCAAACATGTGGGATCTTATGGCTGCCAAAGAAGCTGCAAAAAAAGCTTATACAGAAGCCGGTATTTCCAGCAGTGATATAGATATTGCCGAAGTGCATGACTGCTTTACAATCAACCAGATACTCTGCACAGAAGCCCTGGGCTTTTCCAAAGATGGAAAAGCCGGGGACGACTACATGGCTGGCCGCTTTGGAAGGGATGACAAGCTGTGTATAAATTTGTCCGGCGGGCTTAAAGCTAAGGGGCATCCAGTAGGGGCAACAGGGGCTTCCATGCATGCCCTGCTTTACAAACAGCTTATGGGCCAGGCCATAGGAGCCGCTCCAGTCGGCAAAAGCCCAAAAATTGCAGCCTTGCTGAATGTTGGCGGTTCTTCCGTAACAAATTGTGTGACAGTTTTGCGCCTTGGAGAATAAAAAAATATCAAGGTAGATTTAATTTTTTCCTAGTTCTTCGAAGCTTAGTGATAATGGCAGTTTTGACAAAAAGGCTACCAATTGTGGTATTGAGGCAAGCTGATTGGCACAATATATAGTACCAAAAATAAAAGCCACCAAGCTTCCAGAAACTAACTATTGATTAAGTCAGGTTCAGCCCAATCCTCTGCTTAATGCCGAGGCAATAACAGATTCCACCCTGGAAGCCAGCGCCTTGCGTTCTTCGGTGTCAAGGCTGCTGGTTTCTATTGCCTTGTGAATGCTTACCTTTACTGTTGCTGCTTTTACACGCTTTTCGGATTCCCATGCCATAAATGAACCGTCTATTGTAATTGGTACTATGCTTGCCTTTGAGCGGGTAGCCAGCTTGAAAGCTCCCTTGCGGAATGGCAGCATGCCAAAGGACCTGCTTCTGGTGCCTTCAGGAAAAATTGCAATAGCCCTGCCTTTTTCTACACTTCGTATGCCCTTTTCTATAGCCTTTTTTCCTTTTCTAAGATTGTTCCTTTTAATAAAAGCCGAGCCAAGTGCTAGTATCCACAGGTTCAGAAAAGGAAACCAGGCTGTTTCGCTTTTAGCAATGAAACCGACAGGCCTGCCCGCAATTGCAAGCATTATTATTATGTCCAGATCTCCGGGATGATTTGCCACAAAAACAAGTCTGTCCACTTTGGGAATATTTTCTGCCCCGCTCACTATCAGTTTGATGCCTATCATTTTTAGCATAAGTCTGGCCCAGGCCTGGGTCATGGTTCCCAAAAGAGGTCTAAAAAAGCGATCCAGCCCAAGAAAATTCATTATTATTATAATTATTGCCAAAGGGCTGGTAATTGCAGCACTGGCCCATAAAAAGGACAAAACAAATACAGATTTTAACATACCGGTCTCCCAAAAAGCGTCGCCAACAGGATCTTTATATACTTTTTTTTTGACTATGTGTAAACGGGCTGTAATTTGCCGGCTGGGGAATCCAAACAAGAGCATCCTGTTGGACAATCCCTGCGGTATTTGTGATATTTTTATAGTTCCTGGAAACTTAGTGGTTTTACTGAACTGCAGCATTTATAAAGTCGGGTGCAGGGGACTCAACAGTAATTATGGAATTATCAGAAATAGAACGCAAAACCAGACGGGAAGCATGTAGGCACAGCCGACCCGAAGGGTCGGTTTTTGCGCCATAGCGCTCGTCTCCGACTATGGGATGTCCAATAGCTGCCAGTTGTACTCTTAACTGGTGTCTTCTGCCTGTTTTTAGCTCCAGCTCCAAAAGGCTGTATTTGCCAATAATTTTTATCAGATGGTAATGGCTGGTGGCTCTTTGGGAGTTTCTGCTACCGAATGCTACAGTTTTTACCCTGTAAGGGTTGCTTGCGTCCAGCCATGAGTCGAGAATGCCGTTTTTGTCTGGCATGATGCCTTCCACAAGGGCTGTATAGCGGCGCTCATCAGCTCTGTCATGCCATTGGCCCATAAGCAACATCTTTGCTTTGGGGTTTTTAGCAAAGGCAATTACGCCCGAAGTATCCCTGTCCAGGCGGTGCACCAGGGCTGCACGACCACGCGGGTTTTTTTTCTGTATTATTTGGCTTACAATTTCCAATAGGCTTTTGGTTTTTGAACTGTCAGGGGCGATAGTCGGAAG
>JAKPMS010000171.1 GCA_029548805.1 Spirochaetota bacterium
CAAAATATCCATGGAGCCAAAAAGGTCTCTTATGTCCCTTGACAAAACCGTTTCATGCCTTTCTCGCAAAAGCCTTTCCCTGTCCCTGTTGTATTGGCTTACAATGCGTTTTCTGTAGGTATCAATGTAATTTTTCTTGTCCCGCCGGGTATCGGGAAAATATTCCGAGTCCTGTTTTGTCAGGCGGACAAGGCTCAACAGGGTATGCCCAGAAAGCCTTTGGGAAGCAATTTTTGCAAGAGTAGAAAATATTTTGTCTATTTTGTCCGCCTGGCTGGATGCAGAAACCGGGCTGTAACGGCCAAGCACTTTTTTTATTCCGTGTTTCAGTTCATCCGAAAAAACAAAGTCATCAAGAAGATAATGAATATCCATCAATTCAGGAGCCAGTTGTTCGCCTATGCATGGCTCAAAGCTGGGCTTGTATTTGTTGTCTTCAAGGCTGGCTGCCGGATCAAAAAAAGCCAGGACCCTTTCCCAGTCATGCCTGCATATTTCTATAAACCGTTCGACTTCAGACAAAATGCTGTTCAGGGTAATGCTGTTTAAGGAATCCAGGCTTTTTAAAAAGTTTTGAAAATCCCTGTTTATGATATCGTCTTCCTCATCGACCTGGACGGCATTGTCTATACGGGATTTCATGCCGTCATAGGCAAAACTGTCCTTTTTTTCTATTACTTCTGCAGGCAGCTCCAGGTCTACCAAAAATTCAAAGTATTTCATGGATACCCTTACATCCGGATGGGCTAGGGTACGATCAGCCAAATCCATCAGGGGTTTCAGAGCCTTGCAAAAAAGGAAAAGATCCTGTGCAAAACTCGTTGTGACCAAATTGCCCTTCATTTTGTAATACGGAGGTTTTATATACGATATGCTTGCGTAAACCTGCTTCAGTTCGGCACTGACAGAGCTGTTAAAGCCGAACAAATGCGACAAAAAACTAAAAAAGGCTCTAAATATGCCCATTTTTTTATTTTACGTTACAATTGCATTATGGACAAGACAGAAACCGGCATGTTACCAATGGCTGAGCGGCAAGCCGGATCCATGTTGATCAGCCAAAATCCAGTGCTTCATATCCATTATCTGCCGAATCTTCTATCAGTGAAATATGCGCAAAAATGGGCGCGCCAAAGTTAATGGCCAGAGCCAGGGCATCAGAAGGCCTTATGTCTCTTGAAAAAGTCTTTAAGCCCCTGCCATATTCTATTTTTGCCAAGCAGCTGCCATCATTGATTCCATAAAGTTTGTACAATTCCACTTTATAAATGTTAATGCCCTGTTCCTTAAAAATACCCGCCATCAGTTCATGGGTCATGGGCCGCGGAGTGGAAACGCCTTCCAGTTTCATAAGAATAGCGCCCGCTTCCGAAGCGCCAATCTTTAAGGTAAATTCGCGCAAGCCATTTTCTTCTCCCAAAAGAACAACAGGAAGGTCTTTTCTGGATGGCATGGCAACACCCTTTATGCAAACAGGCAGCATATCGTCTTTCATAAATTTCAATATATTGCATTTTTACGCTTTTTCCAGAACTGCATCAAACACTTGGCTGTTGGCTTGTTTCTTGACTCCCCAGCCATGCCATGGTTACACTCATTGGCATTATGAAGCGTTCCTATTGGTTTTTATTAATTGCGATAATTGAAGTTCCCAGATTGTTCATTTTTTCAAGAACAGCAATGCAATACATAAGTGATCCCGCTTTGATGCCTTCCATCATGAGAATGCTTGCAGCGCCTAATCTTGTTTTTGCGGCGGGCTTTCTGTTCCTTGGCCTGGATACCAGGCGCTATATTTTGTACAAACCCTTGCTTATACTGGGTAAAACCTTGGTTCTGTTGGCAGCCTTGCTTATATTTGTCAAGTTTTCCGTCATTTTTACAAGAACAAACATGGCAAACCTGGTTATAATTATAGCAATTTCAATTTGGGATGCATTTTGCATTGGCTGCCTTTTGTTTGCCAATCCGGACAACAAAAAAACAGGGCAGCCGGAACAGCCCCAATCAATAGAAACAGAAATAGTGGAGATAGATTAGCGTGAGAATAATTCCGATAGCAAGCGGAAAAGGCGGTGTTGGAAAGTCACTGGTAGCCGCAAATCTTTCCATTGCCCTGGCTCAAGCTGGCAAAAGGGTGGCACTGGCAGACCTTGACCTTGGAGCATCCAACCTGCATCTCATTTTGGGTTTTGACTCAAGAAAACCGGGCCTGGGTGCCTATTTAAGCAATTCAAGGTTAGGCTTTAAATCTGTATGCCATGAAACCGAATACAAAAACCTCCATTTCATTCCCGGCGATTCGGAAATACCGGGCCTGGCCAATATAAGTGCCAGACAGAAAACCCAGCTTGCAAAACAATTGCTGTCTCTGGAAGACTATGATTACCTTATACTGGACCTGGGAGCCGGAACGGGAGCCAATATTCTGGATTTTTTCCTGCTGTCTGGACGCGGAATTGTAGTAACCAGTCCCAGCCTTACAGCCACACTAAATGCCTATCTTTTTTTAAAAAATGCCATTTTCAGGCTGATGTGGGACAGCTTCAAACCCAAAACCAATGCCAGGGCCCTTCTGGAATCACTAAGAAAAGACGGGGCTTCCCTTCAGAGGGCCTATATACCTGAAATACTTGGAAGGGTAAAAGAAGTGGATCCTGCCAGTCGCTCGGCCTTTGACATGCGCATGTCAAAACTGTCTCCTAGACTCGTTTTAAACATGCTGGAAGACCCCAAAGACGCGGAAAAAGCCCAAAAAGTAAGGCGCTCATGCAGAGAGTACCTGGGGATGGATTTGGAACATCTTGGAATTATTTACAGGGACGAGCTGCAGGATATAGCCCTTTCCAGTCGTATTCCAATACTCAAGTACAAACCTCAGTCCCTTTTGTCCCAGGCCATATACAGGATTGCAGACAAGCTTATATCGTCAGAAAGCGAGGAAGATTCCTTTCTTGATCCGGAGTATCTGGATGACAGCTACGATTTGGCAGACTCCGAAGCTTCCATGGACTTTGACTCCAAAATGGATTATGTAGAAGAGCTTTTATCCAGCGGCGCTCTTAGCCAAGGCGAACTGATAGAAACAATACGCATGCAGCAATATGAACTGAACCAGATACGCAAAGAAAACCAGTTTATAAAAGCAAAGCTGGCCAGGGCCCTGGCACAAGGCTTTAGAGCCTAAAGTTTATGGCAGCTCGAATCATCAAGGGAGAAGTAAAACTGCTCATTGACGGGCTGGGCCTTGAAGCAGCCCTGCATTTTATACCAAACCCAGATGGTATGGAGCTTGGCAGCGACAGCATTACCAAGCTTTTAAGCCAGGAAAAGCTTGGCGGGGTATCCTCAAGGCGGATTGATGAAGTTATGGATCTTTTTTCCAGGGCAAAGGAAGCAACAACAGAAGTGCTGCTTAGAGGCCAGCCGCCCGTACCGGGCATTTCAGAAAGTGCCGAGTGGTTGGCTCACGAAACGCCGGAAGAGTATAAAGCTTTTATAAACGAACTGCTTGAAGAAGCGGCAGCTCCCGAATTGTTCAGAATAAGAACGGAAAAAATTGCCCGGGAAATAGTGGTAAAAAAACCCCAGGCCCTGCCTTTTCTTCCACCCAAAACAGAAAAACGCGTTGAATATGAAAAAATTGAAAGAAAAGATCCCGTTTTTCTGGATACAAAAGTCAATTCGGTATTCTGGGTAAAAAAAACTGAGGTTATTGCAAAAATAAATGCGGCCCAAGCGGGAAAAGCCGGAAAAAATGTTTACGGTAAAGCCATAGCTCCTCCGCCCGTGGAAGACAACCTTTTTTATTTGGGACAGGGCCTTGAGCGCGGCAAAGGGGAAATAATAGCCTTGAAGTCGGGTTTTGTCAGGGCAGGAGAACGCTGGGCTGATCTGATAAGCTTTGGCCCCGGCAGCTATGAGCTTTCTGTTTCAGAAAACGGTACAACTGTTTTGCTAAATTATGAGCCGGGAGACAAAAGGCTGTCACCGCCCGATGCCGCTGCCATTCTTAAAGAAGCAGCGGAGCTGTCAAAAGACGAAGAAAGTCTTATTGATGAAGAAGAGCTGAGTGCTGTCCTTTTGCGTTCCACAAGGAGCGGACAGGCATTGCACAACTACAGCCTGTCCAATGACAGGGATGCGGAAGTAAAAATAAGCGTGTCTGAAGACAAGCTAAAAGCCACCATGAACATAATAAAGGGCAGAGGCAAGGGCAAGGCTCTGGAACTGTCCATGGTAAGCGCGGCCATGGCCGGCTGCCAAATAAAGGGAATTAAGGTAGACAAGTTAAAGAGCGATGTTATCAACTTTTACAGAAGCAAGGAAAGCGAACTGCTGGATTATGTTCTTTCCGAGGGCAAAGAAGCCGTCAAGGGCAAAGACAGAAGCCTTGTTTTCACGGTGGCTTTCCTGCCTGACGAACAGTTAAAAAGCTATGTAAAAAGCATAGAAGCTATGCCTGCCCTTTCCCGTTATGCCAACAACCTGGAAAATTTTCCAATTAAAGAAACCAGCCAGCTTGCCATGGTTAAAAAAAACCAGGATATCGCACGCTTCGGGCCTCCTTCTTTTGGCCAGAACGGATTGAATGTTTACGGCCACCCCATACAGGCAACTCCGGGAAATGATCCGCCCATCACATTATTTGACAAGCTGAAAATCAGCCAGGAAAGCATAGTAAGCGAAGACGACGGCATACTGCTTGTTGACTCTTCCGAAGAAGGCAAAAAACTGAGGGTGCTTCCGTACAAGGATGCCAAAGTATCCGTAAGGGTTTCGGAAGATGGTATGACTGCGTCCTTGTCTCTGGAAAGAGCTTACGGGCTGGGAAAAGAACTAAACCTCGAGCTTATAAAAAGCCATCTGGAAAAAGCCGGAGTAAAAAACGGCGTAGATATCCAGGAATTGGGAGACGCGCTAACCAAGGCCAAAGAAAACGAGGCAGCAGAGAATATAATTGTAGCCAGGGGCACAAGCCCTGTACCTGCCGGGGGCTACCGTCTGAGCTGGATAACAAAGCTGGCCAGTGGTGCAATGCTGACTGTTCGCAGCGACGGCTCCGTGGATTACAAAAACCAGGACCGGGTAACGGTAGTCAATGCGGGACAGGTTTTGTTGGAGCTGGAACCAATAGGAGAAACAGGCCGCAATGGCATGGATGTACTGGGCAATATCATTACGGCATCAAAAGACCCGGATTTGGTGGAGCCGCCTGTTTTTGATTCCACAATTGAAGAAACCATACATGAAAATGGCAGCAGAATTCTGAAAGCTGCCAAAAGCGGCGAACTTCATTTTGAAAACAACAACCTATACATAGATCCGGCCAAACAAATCAAGGGAGATATAGGCCCCAATACCGGAAATATCAAGTTTCCGGGGCCTATAACAATAAACGGTTCCGTTTTATCAGCCTATGCAGTCATTGCCGGCGGTGATATTTTAGTAAACGGCTCGGTGGAAGCGGCTCTATTGTCAGCCGATGGCGGCATCAGGATTACAGAAGGCATAAAAGGCCAAAGAAAAGGCACCATAAGGGCAAGAACAACAATAGAAGCAGCTTTTGCTGAGCAAGCTACACTGTTGGCAGTAGACGGAATACTTCTTAAAAATTCCGCTTTTATGTGCAATATAAAAACAAATGGAAAAGTACAACTTTTGGGCGAGAAGGGCCACCTGATTGGAGGCTTCTGCAAAACCAAAAAAGGCATGGAAATACAAAATTTGGGCTCTGCAAACGGCGCCAAAACCCTTATATCTTTTGGACAGGACTATCTTGTAAAAGATGCTATAGAAACTGAAGAAAGGGAGATAGAAAGGGTAAAAACCATGGTTTTGGAAACAGACAAAACCATGAAAGAACAGGAACGCATTTGTGCAAATCTGGACAAAATACGTCAGGACAAACTCAAACTGATGAAAATTTTGGAAAAACGCTCATTACGCCTGTTTGAACTGAGAGAAAAATTTGAGGAGCATTTTCCTGCAGAAATAGTGGTCAAAGGCAGTGCGTTTATCGGAGTTGTACTGGAAAGCCACAATCGCTTTCATGAAATAAGGCAGGAAAAAAAACAGGTGGTTTTCTATTTTGACCCCCAACTGGGCAGAATAATGGAACGCCCTTTAAAATAACAGGAGTTACTTATGCTGGCAGCTGTGCAGTTTCCGTCCTGGATACATCCGGAAATATTCCCCTTTTTACGGGGTTTCCCGCTTCGATGGTATGGTTTGATGTATCTTCTAGCCTTTGGGCTAAGCTACCTGCTGGTCAAATATCAGGTTAAAACACAAAAACTGGAATACAGCGAAGACGATATTTCCGGCTTCTTTTTAGCAATGATAAGCGGCCTTATTATTGGAGCCAGGCTGTTTGGAACACTTCTATATGACACAAGCGGAATTTACTGGCAAAAGCCGTGGCTGATTTTCTGGCCTTTTGGAGAAGGCGGCAGGTTTACCGGCTTTATGGGCATGTCCTATCATGGCGGCTTTGTCGGGCTGCTTGCCGGAGCCATAATATTCGCCAAAATAAAAAAACTGGATTTTTTTGAACTGGGAGACCTGGTTGCCGTTTCTGTGCCCTTGGGCTATACCTTTGGCCGTATTGGCAATTTTATAAACGCGGAGCTTTGGGGCAAGGTTAGCTCGGCCCCCTGGGCCATGATATTTCCCGGAGCCAGGCTTTTTCCGACCAGCCTGCCATGGGTTCGCGAGCTGGCAGAAAAATCGGGTCTGTCACTGGAAGGAGCCATGATAAACCTGCCGCGCCATCCTTCCCAGCTGTACGAGGCATTGTTTGAAGGCATAGTTCTATGGCTTATCCTGTGGTTGCTAGTAAGAAAACACAAGCCCTTTAAGGGTTTTGGCATAGCTGCATACATATTCGGCTACGGTTTTATCAGGTTTTTTATAGAGTACTTCAGGGAACCCGACGCAGATTTGGGTTATATTATAAAACTTGGCAATCCGGATGCATCAATACATGTATATTCCGGCCTGTTCAATTTTTCCATGGGCCAAATCTTGTGCTTTTTTATGATGCTTGGAGCCTTGTTGTTTGCTGCGTGGCGTTCTTCAATGCTCAAAAAAGAGGCATCTATGTTGAAACAAGCCAATGAACAAAGGGCAAGACTGGACAGCGCCAAGAAAAAGCTTAAAAAACGCTAAGGCTTAACGACTGAAAAACCCGCTGCGCCCGGTAAAACGCTGCAGCTTTCCGCTGTCCCGTAAGTCTTCGTCAAGCATCCTTAACACTTGCCTGGCAACAGCCTCGCTGGAATCGGATTCATCCCGCATAGCCATAAAGCGGAACGGCACGGTTTTTTCTGGCGGGCTTTTTGCTTTGGCAACAGCTGCCCCCCCGGACAACATTTCTGAAGATGCAAAAGAAGCCAAAAGCCCTTCTGCCAAACCAAACAGGGCGCCGGCAGCCATGGAACCCAGAGGACCCCTTGCAGCATCCTTTATTGCCAAAACTATGCTGCAGCCATCCCTGTTCAGAAACCGTTTCAAGGCCTCATGTATAAGCTGGGCATAGGCCACAGCCCAATCCAGGACACTCTGCTCAATTTCTGCCTGGCTTGCTTCTGCCAGTCCTATAGGCCCGGCAGGCGGATCAGCAAAAATAACGAGTTCGTCCAAAGCCTGGCCAAGGCGGGTTTCTGTTTCTATCAGGGCTGTTCTGGCAGACACAAAGGACTGGGGTTTCCATGAAATCCTTGTCCAGGCTTCCGGGGCTTTTTCCGCATCTGCAGAAGCGTCGCGAGGCAGCTCGGCAGCATCCATAGCCTCATCCGAAGGGTAAAGCACTTCCAGAAATGCAAGTTTTCTGCCGGTTTTATTGGCCAAATCTTTAAAAGCCTTGGCTCTAGGGTCTTCAAAAGGAAGAACCAGTGTTGTTTTTTTCACAAAACCAGTTTACTATGAGCACCCTGTCAAAGCAAGTCCTGCAAGCATAAAGCCGTATTGTTAGCTAAACTGCCCTATTTGGAGAGAAAAATGAAAATTGCAATATGCCAAACAGATACAACAATAGCTGACTTCAGCGGTAATTCTGAAAAAATCCTTGCCTTCTCCGCTAAGGCCAAAAAGGCTGGCGCAGAACTGATAATTTTCCCGGAACTGTGCATTTCTGCATATCCGCCTATGGACTTAATGGCCGACAAGCATTTTATAAAAAAGGAAGAAGAGACTTTTAAGGACCTGGTACAAAAATTGCCTTCTTCCTGTTGTGTAGTAATAGGGCATATAGGCAAGCCGGCTTCAGAAACTGGCCAGCTGCTTACAAATAGGCTTTCAGTTGTACAAAACAACAAGCTTGTGTTTAAAAAAGACAAAGAAAACCTGCCAAATCATTCCTTTTTTAATGAAAAGCTATGGTTCACCCCGGGTAACAATAATAAGCCTGTCTGGACTTATAAAGGGAAAAATATCGCCATAATGCAAGAAGAAGAGCCGGAGCAAAAACAGATAAAAATGGCCGACCTGGTAATCATTTGCTCCAATTCCGCATATGAAAAAGAAAAGTTTTCCGGACGTTTTGAATATGCCAAAAAATGGGCAGCCCGGACCAAGCTTGGCCTTGTTTTTTGCAATGCAGCAGGAGCCCAGGATTCACTGGTGTTTGACGGCAGGTCCTTTTTTATGAATCCGCTTGGAGAAATCATGGCCTTGGCCCAATTTGAAGAAGACTTGCTTGTTTTTGACAGCGACGAAGCTGTCATAGCCGCAAGCCTTCCTGTTCCAGACAAAATGGATGAGCTGGAGAATGCGCTTATAGCGGGCATTAAAGGTTATATGAATAAATGCGGCTTTAAAAAAGCCCATCTTGGACTTTCGGGCGGGCTTGATTCCGCAATTGTTGCAGTCCTTGCGGCAAAAGCCATAGGAAAAGACAACTTGTGCTGCATTACCCTGCCCAGCCGTTTTTCTTCTGCTTCTTCTGTTGATGACTCCATGCTATTGGCAAAAAATATTGGATGCAGGATTGAACAGTTGTCCATAGAAGGCCCTTTTTCCAGTTTTTTAACAGCTTTGGAACCATATTTTTCAGGCTTGCCATTTAATGTGGCCGAAGAGAACCTTCAAGCCCGCATAAGAGGCAATATTTTGATGGCTTGGTCCAACAAATTTGACTCCATGCTGCTTACTACCAGCAACAAAAGCGAGTTTGCCATGGGCTATTCCACTCTGTACGGAGACATGTGCGGCTCCATTGCCCCT
>JAKPMS010000124.1 GCA_029548805.1 Spirochaetota bacterium
TCGTAACAAACCGCATTAACAAGGCATATAAAAACCAGGATGATGAATTCAGGCTTATTGCAAGAGTTCTATTCTATTTGAACAGCATTCTTTTGGTATTGGCATTATTTTTGAGCTTGCTTATTTTAGGTAAGCCAATACAAAAGCAATTTCTTTTGGGCCTGGCTGCATTGTTTTTTGTGTTTAACATTCTTGTCATGTCGGGAAAAGCCAGACTTGTCAGTCTGTGCCTTACTTATATCCTGTCCGTGTTATTGAGTGCCATAGTTTTTACCATTCCTAACATACCGGGTTTTATAGAATTATACATGATAGGTTTCATGAACCTTTTTGTAATGGGCCTTACCAGCCTTATAGGCTTTTATTCATGGCAAAGCCTGCCCATAGCTGGAATAAACATTGCTGCTGTTTTAGCAGACTATTTTTTTAGGAGCAGTGCTGTTGACCTGGCCAGTGGCAGGGGACTGCAATATGATGATGCCTTTATAGTTATCGTTTTGACTCTGTTTACTTCAATTAATCTGATTTTGGTACACAAAAGATCAGGTACTTTTTTGAAAAGCACAAAAGAGTTGAATGCCAAAGCCGATGAACAGCTGGGTATTTTGCATTCGGCCATGACTGCTTCCGGCTCGGCCTTGGCCATGGGTGATCAACTTACAGCTTCTGCCGCCAAATCGGCTGAACTGAGCGCCATGGCAGAAAGCCTGGCTAGCGAGGCTGCTTCTTCCATGCAGCTAATTCTTGATGACAGCGGCAAACTGTCGGAAGATATCAGCGGTATAGCCATAAACTCGGGAACGGTCAAATCCAGCACAGATGCCCAGAGTTCCGTGGTGAACCAGACTTCTGCAGCTATAGAGGAGATGACCGCATCCATCCACAGTATAACCAACATAACAAGGGAAAGGCGCAATTCCGTAATAGCGCTTTCCAAAAGCACAGAAGAAGGGCAAAAAGTGGTGAGCAGTTCTTCAGAAGCCATGAAAAAGGTGGAAGAGTCAACCGGCTCAATACTGGAAATTATCAAGGTTATCAGCGCTGTTGCAGCACAGACCAATCTGTTGGCCATGAATGCTGCCATAGAAGCTGCCCATGCGGGCAACTTTGGCAGGGGTTTTGCTGTAGTGGCGGATGAAATAAGAAAACTGTCCGAAGAAACAGGAAAAAACGTGAAAGCTGTTACAACAACAGTAAAAGCTACAATTGGCGACATAAGAAATGCTGCGGATAGTAATGATAAAGCGGTTTATTCTTTTGGCGGCATAGCCAAAGAAGCTGTCCTGGTATCCAGTGCGATGGAAGAAATCATAAACGGCCTTGACGAGTTATCCAAGGGTACAGATGAAATAAACCGAGGAGTAGCGGATTCTGTAAGCAGTACCAACAATTTGAGAACAGCTGTTGCATCTTTGGATGAACAGATAAGTGGAGCGGAAAACAGGATAGCTTCTCTCAAGTCTGCTACAGAAAAGGCTGCCGGTGAACTAGTAAAAGTCAAGGAAGAGCTGGTACTGATAAAAGAAGAATCCAAAAATGTGGAAGAAATAGGGGTGCTCAATTCGGAAGGACTGGCTTCGCTAAAAAGTGCCTTGAACAAGCTGAATTAGCACGATTTCCAGCCTGCTCGAGGCCTTCT
>JAKPMS010000199.1 GCA_029548805.1 Spirochaetota bacterium
TCGTTGCTTTATGAATTTGCGGGAGTCTCTGACAGCATCAACACGGTTTATTATGGCAATTCCGAAGATAAAACCGCATACATGAGCAGGGAAAAATCTAGCGGAGGAGTTGCTGGTATACAGGATGGCAGCAGACCCGGGCAAATGACCTTTTATGAGTTATTGGATGGCGGGGACATTGGAGCAGAGCTGGAAAGCATTGATTTTCTGCCTACTACCCGGCCATGGTTTACAGGCGCACTCATAAGCGGAAAATCCGGATGGACCGATATTTATGTAGACGCTGTTACCAAAGCCCTGGTTATTTCTCCTTATCTGCCTCTTTCCAAGGCCCGTGATGCTACATATTCTGTATTGGGAGCAGACCTGCCATTGGCTGCCCTGAACAGCGCCTTAAAAAAGGCCAATGAAGGCTCCAGATCCAATTCGGTAATTGTGGACAAGGCAGGATTGCTGGTAGCGGCATACGACGGGCTGGAAATACTAAAGGACAATAATGGCACACTGGAACGTATAAGAGCAGATTTTTGTGATGACCCCGTAATAATTCAGGCTGTCAAGCATGCTTCTGTTGATTCCACCAGTGCAGCATCTGAAAGCAGCCAAAATGGCGTCACATCAAGCGACTCCAAAACCTGGTATGACGTGCTTAAGATAAATGGCAAAAAATTTTTTTTAAGAGCGTCTACTTTTTCTGGAAGTTCAGGTCTGGAATGGACTATATATACATACATTGCCACTAGCGATGCAATAAAACAGGCAGCTGCATCAATTATATATGCTGCTTTGACTATTGGCATCATATTGCTTATAGGCATTGCAATAATCGTTTTTATAATAAAGCGTATAAGCCAGGATGTGAGTTCCGTGTTGATCTGCATGCAGGAACTGGCATCTGGCAATCTGACAGCCAGGGTAAGCCTGCATTCTAAAAACGAGATCGGGAAGTTCCAGGATGCTATTCAGCACTTTTCCAGAAATATTGGCGGTTTTATAGCCGAGATAAAGAAAGCCAGCAACAACAGTGCTCAAGGCTCAGAAATCCTGGCTGTTCATGCCGCAGAAACTGCTGCTACCATAACCCAGATGGAAGCCAACATCAATTCCATGAAAAATCAGACAGCCCGTTTGGATAACGCTGCCATGGAAGCTGAAAAAACAGTTAACAGCATGACAGCAGCTGCAAAAATAGTTTTTGCAAGCTCGGACAAAATGGAAACTGCCCTTGGCCATACCAAAAACATAACAGGAGAGCTGATACATACTCTTGCAAAGCTATCAGACAGGGCTGCCGGCCAGATGTCCATGGCTGACAAGGTATCTGCCATGGGCCAGCACGGAAAAGACAAGGTGGATGCACTGGCTTCTGCCATGAAAAAGATGGATGAATATGCCGGAAGAACCATGGAACTGGTAGAAATAATAAATGCTATTTCGGAGCAGACCAATCTTTTAGCCATGAATGCGGCAATTGAGGCAGCTCATGCCGGAGATGCAGGCAGGGGCTTTGCCGTAGTAGCGGATGAAATACGCAAGCTGTCCGAAAGCAGCTCGGAAAATGCCAGAAGTATCAGCCAAACAATACAGGAAACTGCCAAAGCCATAGCTGGAGCTTCGGATATTTCAGAAACCACTACTACTACCATGGAGAATATTATACAGGCAGTAAATGATTTGGGCAGGGAATTGGCAGAAGTAAGTAGGGTTTTGTCTGACAGCTCCGGCCAGGGCAGGGCCACACTGGATGCAATAAGCGCCCTTTCTGACCTGGGCAAGGATTTATCCATGGCTGCAAACAGTCTTGAACATGGGTCCAACAATATGGGCACAACCATTTTGGATGTTCGCAACTTGTCCAGAGAAAACAGGAATGCAGCCGATGAAATAAACCTTGGCATGAGAGAAATTGGCAATTCAGCTCAGAAACTTACAGAACTGTCCAGGGAAAACGCTGATACCTCTGTAAAAATGCTGGATGCTTCTGACAAATTCAAATTGTAAAAATTCATTTGTCTGACAGCTGTCTCCCCAAAAAACCGATTTTTGGGAGACAGCCTTTTATACAAACTCTATTTTCCAGCCGGGAAAGTTATCCAGCAATGCCTGCTTCAGGTCCCTTTCTATGGTGCCTTTCATAATGCCTGTTGCCACAGAACAAGCCGGGCACTCGGCAGGATTATAACCCGGATAGTTCATATATACGGCTATAGTATTGTCTGCCGCGTAATACCGCAATTTTTTTACAAGGCCCAATTCTGCCAGGCTCAATTCGGACTGGCTTTCTTTTACACTGTCTAGGATCTTGTCAAAAATTTCCTTTACATCCATGGGCAGTTCTTTCATTTATTCTTCCCTTCCTTCAAACCAGTTTGGAAGCTGCGGTAAAAGGGCATCAAAAAGAGGTTTTAGCTCGCCTTGTCTGGGCAGATAATAAATAAAAAAGGTTTTGGTTTCTGGATATATGCAAAAATGTCTTAACCTTACTGGTTCAGGCATGGCTGCCAGCAGCTCCCTAAGGCTTTTATCCATTTCCGGCTGTTTGTACAGCAAAAAGAATTTTTTGCCTGATTGAAAAACCTCTGCTTTTTTCATAGAACCAATGCCGTCAATATTGGCTTTACCCAAATAGGCTGCACTTACTATATGCCCTTCTCCGGACAGCTTTTTTTTGGTGAACAGGTTAATATAAAATCTGTCTCTTATGCCAAAAAGCAGGGATAACGGAAAGTACAAAAGGGAATGCCTGGCATTTACCGTAAAGGTTCCCTTGGCTTTGCTCCAGGGTGCCGGCATGGAATATGCAAAGTTATAGCCTATTGTTCCGCCAATATTTACATAGTTGGTCGTTTGCGGCTTAAGGCTATCTTCCAGCTCTCTGGAAAGCCGGGAACTTATAGCCTTGTTTTTTTTGGAGCCATAAAAGTATTGCCCGCTGGCAGCTATGGCCAGCAGAACCAGTGCAGTCAAAGCATAAGGATTCATATTTTAACTCTCTTTCCAGCTTTTCAGAAAATGGTTTACCAGATTTTGTATGTCAATACTGCCCAAATCCTTTATTGAACGCAAACCCTCTTTTTTAAAAGCCACATCAAAAGACAGCTGTCCGAAAAGGTCGGAATCCAGGTTCCAGCTGTTGGTCCCCATCCCAAGTTTGTTTACAAGAACTGCCGACAGGGGCAAGCCAAGCCGGCCCATTTCTTCTTTTATCCGCAGGGCTTCGGAGACCGACAATACATCGGGGTTTACAATTACAGATATGAAGCTTTTTTGGGTAAACAAGGTTTTAAGAAGCATTAGTCTTCTTCCTATGCTTCCAAGGCGTCCGTATACCTTGTCATCGTCCTTGTCTACGCAACTTTCAGCCACAGGCGAACCAGGATTAAGCCTGCCAATGGTTTGCCTGCGCTCCAGTATATGAGCCCTCAAATTTGAAAGCTCCTGTATCCACATGTTTGTAATTGTAGGCATGGCCAAAAACCTGAGTGTAAGGGCTGTAGGGGGCGTATCAAAAACAACCAGGTCATAGTCTGGTGCCAGATCACAATGGATATGCTCTATGGCCCAAAGTACTGCATATTCCTCGGTGCCCGGAGAATACCTCATTATATCAAAAAAGGGATCAAGATTTAAAGTGCTTGCATAGGCATAATGTGTCTTGAGTTCCTCTCTGCTGTTATCCAAATATTGCTTTATCCAGAAGCCAAGATCTATTTCCAGAGCATCCAGATTCGCTTCTATTTTTTTGGGTTTTCCTGCCAGCTTTGTGTCATATACATCACCCAAATTATGCGCGGGGTCAAGAGAAGCCACAAGAACTCTTTTGCCTCTGCGGGCTAATTCCAGCGCAAAGGCAGAGGACAAAGTGGTTTTTCCTACTCCGCCCTTTCCAAGAAAAAATGCGTTGTTATACATAAAAGCCTCAATCTATATCCAAAATACCCATCAAGGCTCCAAGAGGATCCTGGGCAAAATCAGACCTGGAAAACATAATACCTAGCTCGTGCTCCATATAAGGCAACAGCTCCATGGCTAGCGGCACGGGAGGAGATGGAAAGCCTACCAAGCCGCCCATTAATAGCAGCGCAAAAATGTTTTCCAGCTCCTTTAGTTCAAACTCCAGCATTTCTGTTGCCCGTTCACGGTTTACCTGCTGTGCGACAAGAAAAGCCTTTTTAATGAGCTCCGTAAGTTTGCTCAATGCTGTTCCTCCCCATGCTGCCCTTAAAATAACAAAAAAAGGCTGCCCAAACAAGTTTGGACAGCCCGCCTAAAACGCCGTTATAAATACTTTATAACATTGAAGAGGGCTTATGCTTTTGCTTTAGCGCTCTGGACGCTCCAGTTTTTAATGAAGCCGCCAATCATTATAAAGTTGAGTATGAGCATAAACAGGTTGATAAGTCCAACAACAACACCCGTGGTAACATTCTTGACATTGCTCATATCTTTAAGGAAGGTCGGTATGATTACAATTTCGTACCAGATAAGGGCTGATGTAACCGTTACCCACAGAATTATACCCGGTACAAATACTGTCATAGTGTATTTTGGATCGAGCTTTTTCTTTACCCAGATTGTGACAGTTAGCATTACTACAGAGGCCAAAAGCTGGTTGGCTCCGGAGAATGCAGGCCAAAGAACGCTATAGCCTCCGGACCTGGCAAGGTATATACCCACAAAAGCTATAACAAAAGAAGCTATCCATTTGTTGCTGAACACCTTGTATACAGCAGGATTGCTTTCCTTTAGGGGGGCAGCCATTTCCTGTACTATATAGCGTCCAAGCCTGTTTGTAGTGTCCAGTGTTGTAAGAGCAAAGGTGGATACCCATACAGCCGCAAAAAGGGTCATAAAGCTGAAGGAAAGGAAGGGTATTTTCATGCTGACCATTTTTGCAAAGGACTGCACAAAGCGGCCGAGAGCAGGAGTAGCCATAAGTTTGTCGCCAAGAGCAAAGAAACCAAATCCGGCTATCGCAACAATTACCAGTGTTGACAAAAAGCCCTCTACAAGCATGGCTCCATAGCCTACAAACAGTGCTTCGGATTCGGTCCTGAGCTGTTTGGAGCTGGTGCCGGAAGCAACAAGGGCATGGAAACCGGAAAGGGCTCCGCATGCAATTATAAGAGGGATTGCCGGCCACAGGGGTGTTGGCTGGCCATTTATAAGGTTTGCGCTGAATTTTGTAAATACCGGGATGGCATCCAGAGGCCTAAAGCTGATAATAGCCGCAATACCGCCTACCAGCAAGCCAAAATAAAGGAAGAAGGACGACAGATAATCCCTGGGCTGTAGCAGGAAGTTTACAGGCAGGGTGGATGCCAGCATTATGTAAACAAAAATGATAAGAAAGTACAAATCCTTGGACCACTTAACGGGTAGATAGTTGCCGCCAACAAAGGCCAGGATAACCAGAATCAGACCGATGATGGAGCCGCCGCCAAGCCCAAGTTTGGTTTGATACATAAAGTATCCAGCAATAACTGCAGCCACACAGAAGAATACAAAAGAGAAGAATACACGGCCGTCTGCAAAGAACTGGCCGGCTACTATGTCACCGAATGCTGCAACTACAAGGATGCAGAGGAACATGATAAACCAACTGAAGGTTTTGCCTGCTTTTTTGCCTATCATATCCTGTGCGACAAACTGGACAGAACGTCCGTCATAGCGTACAGAAGCAGCCAGAGCAAGATAGTCATGGATGGCGCCAAGGAAAATGTTGCCAAACCATATCCATAAAAGGCCAGGCAGCCAGCCCCAGGCTACAGCCATTGCGGGGCCTGTTATAGGGCCGGCACCGGCTATGGATGCAAAGTGATGCCCAAATAGAACGTACTTGCTGGTGGGCACATAGTCTACACCATCTTTTAGGCGTTCTGATGGAGCTGCAGGAGCAGAATCACTTTTTAATAGCTTGTTCTTCAGTGATTTTCCGAAGGTAAAATAAAACACCACATAGACGGCAATCGCAAATAGCGAAATCAGTGTAGTCACGGCGCTTTCCTCCTCAAAAAAACGTTAAAACTTTTCGTTTCTGAGTATAAGCCTGTATACTTTTTTTTGTCAATGATTGTATAAAAATTGCATATTTAGCTGGTTTTTTAAAATACACAGGAATTTCAGCAAATTTTTGCAAAAATAAAAAAAAGAACGGTATGCCTGGACGTCTGTTGCATACCGTTCATGATGCGGCTATTTGCCTGAATACATTATCGGAAGCTTTTGTATTTTAATTAGCACACAATTTGCTGGCATCAAATCAGTCATAATGATAGCGCCTAAGGCAATCAATATGAAATTTTGTGCTTTTTAAAAGAAGACTGTACAAAGCCATAGTCTTGGCTAGTCCGCCTGTATTCCGGCTTTTTTGTTCATTCAGTACAGCTTGTACATCTGAAAGCAAAAAGGCTGCAATATCTTTTACAGGGCTATCCAGGACTTCCTTGTCAATTTGGTCCAGTTCTTCAAGAGCTTCTTCCAATTCAGTTCCATACAGACATTTGGCTTTTTGGGCAGTTTTCATGGCTTTTTCAGAAACATAGTATAATCTGTCAAGAGCTGCAGCCAACTTGGCCAAAGCAGCTTCCGGACTTGTTTTTAGTATCACTTCCTGCTTTGACAGGGCTTCAACAATTTTTGCCGTAACAAGCTTTATTTTATCCCTGCATTTGGGCAAAGTAAAAAGTTCATCTGAACTAATATATGGCATGCCTGGTATTTCAAGCCCATGCAAAGACAAATTGTAGCTGGGAAAGCCTTTTGCTGCTTCCGTGCGGCCTGAAAACCATGTTGAATACAATTCAAGGCGTTTATCGCTTCGGACCTGCCCTCCGTCATTTGACTTGCCAAAGGTTGAGGCTCCGCCGGATATGGACAGAAAAGCATTCAGACTGGCTGGTTTTAGCTTGCCGGATTCATAAATGGCTTTCTGCTCAAAGTAGCTGGCTTTGGCATGGGAGCAGCCTCCGGGAAAAGACAGGTCCAGGCCAGCCATGTACACTTGGGAACAACCCAAAAGCCTTGCCAAATCCCAGGCTGTAGTGGCAACAGAGCCTCCGGCGCCAAGGCGTATCAGTTTTTTGCCCAAGCTGGATTCTATATGGCTTCCCAAAGGATACAAAGAAGCGCAAAGCAGTTTTTGCCTTGCTTCCATTCTTAATATTGAGGGATATACCGCCGATTCCGCAAGAAGTATGCTTTTTTTTATTTTGCATTGATCCAGATGTCTGGTATTCCAGTATTGGGGGTCTACAACAATGATAAAATCCGGCTCAATTCCAAAAGCCTGGACGCTTCTTAATGCAGTATCTACGCAAATTGTAACTAGGCGTTCAGCCAATTCCGGCAGCTTTGGCAACAGCGCATCCAGGCTGGGGCCTGCAGCCAGCACCAAAGCCGGCAAGCCTTTATAAGCGGAAAGCAGCTGCTCCAGGCCCGGAAGCTTAGCACTGGCCAAGAAGTTTTTTGTTAAATTGCGAACCCATAAATGGCCAAAGCGCTTTCTGGTAGCTGCATTTATTTCCTTTCTGCCTTTGTAGGTGGATAATTGTTGGCGCAAAAGTCTGGCTGCCTGAGGAAAGGCTTCCATAGTTGCGCTGTTTTCAAGCACAGCCACAGAAGCTGGAGAAGCCGCTTCCAGATAATCAAGCAGCCCCCTGCCTTCCGGGCAAAGTATCAGGTGAAAAGAAGCCGATTTGAACATATCGCTGCAATCGCATATTGCCAAAATATCGGACAACCAGCTTGCATCGCTTTCTATTACGCTTACGCGCTTGCCGGCCAAAAGCGCGGCTCTAGGCAAATAGCCAAGGCCAAGCCCGAAAACAAGTATAAGCTCGGCTTCAGGCAGGCTGCTAGCAGCCCTTTCTGCCTCCTTTAGCGGATCATAACTGGAATGCAGCCAAAGGGAGCCGCTGACCGCGCTTAATGCCCCGCTTTTGGCCGGCACCGGCTTGATGTAAGAAGTCTCCTTTTTTGCGTCTTTTATGGCTGAAGCCAGCTCGGGAGACCTTAGATACAATGCGTCCAGGTTTTTTTTTAACAAATCGCTATTGTCCATTTTATAAGTGTCGGTCGGGTGTTTCATTCCAGCTTAAGGATTATGAGCTGCCCATGACTTATGGCTTCTCCCGGCTTTG
Source organism: Spirochaetota bacterium (assembly GCA_029548805.1). Lineage (GTDB taxonomy): Bacteria > Spirochaetota > Spirochaetia > Treponematales > UBA12059 > SZUA-370. Next base: position 8,142 of record JAKPMS010000199.1, read on the forward strand.
GCGATTGCTCAACAACCCAGCCTTCACCTGCAATTTCTACCACAAGATCTTCCCTTTCCAGCAAAGCTGTCAGGGATCTTTTGGGATAGCCAATCAGGTTTGGCATTACATTGCCTATTTTGGCTTCCGGTAGCCCGGCTAGCCTGACCATTCCGCTATGATTTATAGATGCGGAAGCGGCCCTGGGTACACCGTACAAATCGGCAACAAGCTCGGCCACTTCTTTTATAAAAGGGGCAGCTATGCGGCCTCCATAGGTAGACGGCCCCTTTGGATTGAAAATTGCTGTATATACTATATATTGCGGGTCTTCACTCGGAAAAAGGGCAATGGTACTGGCTGTATAATTACTGTCGGAATATCTGTGGGTGTTCGGGTCTATTACCTGGGCAGTACCGGTTTTTACGGACATTCGCATATCGTCAATCCTGGCCCTATGGCCTGTACCTGTTGATAAAACTACTGCTTCCATGTCTTTAAGGATGCTGTCGGCATCTGCCTTGTCCATTATTCTTCTTATTACAATTGGCTGGGGTTCTTCTATTGTCAAGCCGCTTGGGTCGCTGATGCGGCTAAGGCTTCTAACCCTCAGCAACTCTCCGCCATTGGCCAGTGCTGTGGCGGCGCTTGCCATCTGCAGCGCAGTTACCAGCAGTTCCTGCCCCATGGCTATGGTAGGCTTTGTTCTTCCCGACCACTGTTCGGGGCTTCTTATCAAGCCGGGATTTTCGCCTCGGAGGTCCGCCCCGGCGCGTTCTCCAAAGCCAAACTCCCTGATTTTTGTATAGAAATCTATTCCGGATACGGTATCTGAAGCATAGGCAGCGCCGGAATTGCATGAGTATTCCAGTATTTTTGTTATATTGACCCGCCCATGACTGCCCAGGCAATTTATTATCACATCTTCCCCGGAGGAAAAATGCCTTTCATAACGGCCGTCACATATAAAGCTGGATTGACTGTCAATTGCTCCCAAAGCCAGGATGGATGCCATGCTGTATACCTTAAAAACGGAGCCAGGTTCATAGGCATACATTGCAACCCTGTCTACCCAGCTGGAACGTTCAGCGCCAAGAAAGAAGTTTGGATCATAATCAGGCAGTGATATATAAGCCAATATGGCTCCCGTTTTGGCTTCTATGACTATTAAAGCCAGAGCTTCTGCAAGGTTTGCCTGCAAGGTTTTGTCGGATATTTCTTCCAGCCTGTACTGAAGGTCCGCGTCTATGGTCAGATACACGGAATTTCCGTAGGCATAACCGTTCTGTGCCATTTTTGGGTTTGCGGCAAGTATTTCATCAAAGGCTGCCTCTGCTCCCGACAAGCCTTTGTTTTCTGTGCCTGTAAAACCTATAAGCTGTGCAGCCAGGTCTTTTTCGGGATAAACTCGCCCGGAAACCCTGTCAAAACGTAAACCCTTAAAGCCAAGATCAAAACTAAGCTTTTCTAGGGCCTTGAATTCGGAAGCCGATATCCTTTTGGCTATATATACAAAATCCGGGCCTGATCCGGTCAGTTTGTCCAGAATTTCATATTTGTCCATAGCCAAAATCTCTGAAGCTTTTTCTGCAAAATCGGATTCTTTTCCTTTGCTGATGGCGGGTTTCCAGGCAGACAAATCGTATAAATCCGTATCTACAGCAAGAAGCCTGCCTTCTCTGTCATAAATGGCCCCCCTTATGGATACGATGCTGTCTTTTGAAACAATAACAGCTTTTTCTCCGGAGTATGCCAGATAAGCATATCTGATTATTACCAAAACGGTCAGAAAGCCAAGCATGAACAGAATTACATAATGCCTTATAAAACGTTTTTTAACGATCATGGAATGGGCAGCCCCTGATAAAATATGATTTTACCCCTTATACTCTCAATAGGAACAGACCCAAAATCTCTGGAATCATAAGACTTGTCACTGTTGTCTCCAAGCAAATACACCCTCCCGCCGGGGATAAAAAAAGCTTTTGCGTTTTCGATTGGGCTATTGCCGTTTTTGCCCTGGCTTGACGGCGTGGCTGTCCAGCTGACCATCCTGCCATCATTTTCATAAATATAGGCGGGCCCGGTTTCCAAAACCCTTTTTACCAATGATCTGGATTTAACTGGATTGCCGGCTATATAAACTATATCACCAGCTTGGGGGCTGGCCCAAAGAAAAATATAGCTTCCGGAAAAAGGGTTAATTAGGCCATAGGCCGGCCGCCATATAATGGCAATGGAACCGGGCTTGATGGTGGGGCTCATGGATTCGCCATAAACAAAAGCCAGGTCCATTATGGATCCCTTAAAAATCATCCCCGCAATGAAAGCTGTCAGCAAAATGCCAAAAACCGAAATAACAGCAGGCTTATCCTTTCTTTTTGAATATGGTGAATTCGGAAAAAAAATCAAAGCGGCCTCTCAACTGATTTTCTTATAAGGCCGATACAAAAATATATGGAGATGCAAAGCATAATCACTGAACAGTATATAGCAAAACGCCAAAAGACAGTAGTGCCAAGAAACAGCCTGTTTTACGAAGCCACCAGGAAATTGCCATACCCTGCTAACAGCCAGGTTTTTTTGGACGGGCAATCCGGCCATATAAAGCACAGAATGAATATTAAAAAAGCAGCTGTTGTCAACGACAGCAAAACAGTTTTTTTTGCTGGCGAAAGAATACTTTTGGGCAGAACAAACAGATTTTCAAAAAAAATAAGCAAATCGGGTATTTATATTGGCAAAAGCCTTAAGCCCATACTGCCATGGGTAAAAGCCGGGCTGTCTTCTATTGTATCAGTCAAAGGAATTATGATACTGGCTGGCAGCATATTTGCAGCTCTGCTTTTCTCCGCTGCAGCAATAAGTGCGGGCTATCAAAAAAAACCGGACCTGTCCGGATTTTCATTGCCTGGAGACGGTTTGATATCCGGAATTGTTCTGGACAAGCTGTCTCCTGTACCTGCGGAGCCCGAAGAAGCCTTCCAGGGAACAGCCTTGCCTGCAACGGTAAGCCTGCACAACTATACCATCAAAAAGAATGATACCCTCGAAGCCATAGCCAGAAAACATGGATTGCGGATGGATACCCTTATCAGCGTAAACAATATAAGCGATGCCAGAAGAATAATAGCCGACAATTTATTGAAAATTCCCAGTCAGGACGGAATAATCCATCTTGTCAAAAAGGGTGAAAACTTGGCCAAAATTGCTGCTGCCAAATCTGTTTCTGTAATGAGCATTATTGACGCAAACGATCTTGATTCACAAACCATAGTAAGCGGACAAAGTCTATTTATTCCCGGCGCCAGGTTATCAAGCTATGACTTGAAAAAGGCTTTGGGGCAATTGGTAATATGGCCTGTAAAAGGAGAACTTAGCTCCTATTTTGGCTACAGAGCCAACCCGTTTACCGGTGTGCGCAGTTTTCACAACGGCATAGATATTGTAGGGCCCCTTAATATGCAGGTTAAGGCTGCCATGGATGGCAGGGTAGCGGAAACCGGTTTTAGCTCGGTTTTTGGCAATTATGTAATCCTTGTGCACCCTGAAGGATACCAAACCCTTTATGCACATTTGAATGCAATAAAAGTCAAGCAGGGGCTTACGATATCCCAGGGTTCTGTGCT
>JAKPMS010000140.1 GCA_029548805.1 Spirochaetota bacterium
ATGAATTTAGCATAGAAAAAACAAGGGCAGACGGCTTTTGGCAAGAAAGCGTCCAGCTGGTATTGTCCGTAAAGCCGGAAAAAGGCTGGCTGGGGCGAGTGTTTGATTTAGCAAAAGCTGTTTTCCGGGGTCAAGGAAATGAAACAAGCCAGGAAGAACAGACAGGCAAGAATGCCTCCTGGATTTCCGAATGGCTGGAAGATACAATTTCTGCAAAACCTGTATTTACAGACAGCTTTGACTTAAAGTCAGGGCTGGGCCAAAAAAGCATGGCGTCGGGCAATACGGCAATAAGCCTATCCTTTGATTATTCTAGCAGGATCAAACTTGGCTCTTCCATGTATTTTGGTATTGGCGCCGGAATATGGCAAAGCATGACAATACAAAAGCTAAACAAACCATGGTCTTTTGGCTACAGCTTTTCAATCGATGGCAAGCTGGTATTCTGAAACAGTTTCGCCAGTTTCGCCGCAGCCAGAAGTGTTTAGCCACGGGGCTCTGCCGTTGACAGCCCGCCAAGGACAACTTTATAGTATTAAACCATGAACAGACGTCTAGTAACCAGCGCTTTACCCTATGTTAACAATGTTCCCCATTTAGGAAACCTGATTCAGGTTTTGTCCGCAGATGTGTTTTCCCGCGCAAGCCGGCTTTTGGGACATGAAACCCTGTATATCTGTGGAACGGACGAGTACGGTACGGCAACAGAAACCAAGGCTCAAGAAGAGGGGATTAGCCCCAAAGAGCTATGTGATAGGTTTTACAAAATTCACTCGGACATTTACAAATGGTTCGGAATAGGTTTTGACAAGTTTGGCAGAACTTCTTCTGCAAGGCAGACAGAGATTACCCAGTCCCTGTTTATGGATCTGGACAAAGCCGGTTTTATAAAAGAGGAAACCATTGAACAGCTGTACTGCGAAAGCTGCCAGCGCTTTTTGGCAGACCGTTATGTACGCGGCGCTTGCCCCCAATGCGGCTACCCTGAGGCAAGGGGAGACCAGTGCGAGTCATGCGGCAAGCTTCTTGACCCTACAGAACTGATAGACCCTAAATGTGCCACTTGCGGAAACACTCCCGTGCCCAGAAAGACAAAACACCTGTACATAGACCTGCCTGCCATCAAGCCGAAGCTGGAAGCCTGGATGAAGGAAGCCAGTATAAAGGGATTCTGGGCCAATAATGCCATACAGATGACCCAGGCCTGGATCAGGGACGGGCTCAAACCGCGGGCTATTACCAGGGACCTGAAATGGGGCATTCCGGTACCCAAGCCCGGCTATGAGGACAAGGTTTTCTACGTCTGGTTTGATGCACCAATTGGTTATCTTTCTATAACAGCCTGTGCAGGAGACGAGCAGGGCTTTGACTGGAAGGACTGGTGGATGAAGCCGGAAGAAGTGGAATTGTTCCAGTTCATAGGCAAGGACAACATTCCCTTCCATACTGTGATATTTCCAAGCACCCTGCTGGGATCAGGCAGAAACTGGACCATGCTGCACCATATGTCCTCCAGCGAATACCTGAACTACGAATCCGGGAAGTTTTCCAAATCCAAAGGCGTTGGAGTATTCGGTAACGACGTAATGGAAACCGGCATCCCTGCCGATGTATGGCGTTTTTACATATTTTACAACAGGCCGGAAAAAAGCGATGTAACCTTTACATGGAACGACTTTATGGAGCGCGTGAACGGAGAGCTCATAGGCAATCTTGGAAACCTTGCCAACAGGACCCTGTCCTTTGTGCAACGCTTTTACGAAGGCAAAATTCCATCCGGCAAGCCTGATCCCGCTTTCTGGGGCGAGGTTGGCAGGCTTGAACAGGAAGTGGCAGACAGGCTTGAAAAGGCCGAGTTGAGAGATGCGTTCAGGACAGCTTTTCAGATAGCGGACCTTGCCAACAAAAGATTCCAGATGGAAGAACCATGGAAGGCCAGGACAGAGAACCCGGAAAAGGCCGCAAGCCTCCTTTCCGACCTTTGTTATGTGTTAAGGGACCTTGCCATAATGATGCATCCATACATGCCTTACAGCATGGAGAAGCTTGCTTCCTTTTTCGGCCACAGAATAAACAGTGCTTCAGGCATGGCCTTGCTGGATGAAGGATTTCTATCATGGAAAAATATTGGCAGGCTGGAAGGCCTTTCAAATCTGCATAAAGTGGATGTCCTTTTCGGGAAACTGGAAGAAGAGCAGGTGGCAGAACTGAGGGCCAGGTATTCCGGTTCGCAAAAGGAAAGGGCAGAACGCAATTTGTCACAAAGCTCCCCAAAAAATGGTTCAGACAAAACTGCTGTTGATAAAAAGGATAAAGAAATACCGGTATCAGTATTGTTGTACCCCGAGCTCAGCCCTACAGAGCGTTTTGTACGCCTAATTGACCTGCGGGTAGCAAAAATAACCAGGGTTCAAAAGCATCCCAAAGCCGACAAGCTTTATATTGAAACGCTGGATGACGGGTCCGGCAGCGAACGCACTATAATTTCCGGTCTTGTTCCCTTTTATACAGAAGAAGAACTTTTAGGAAAGCATATTGTTTTGGTCAATAACCTGAAACCGGCAATGTTAAGGGGCGCCGAATCAAGGGGCATGCTGCTGGCCGCTTCGGCAAAGCTTGAAGACGGAACAGAAACACTGGAATTGCTGGAAGCCCCATGGGCCAGGCCCGGAGACAAGTTGCAGCCGGAAGGGGTATTAGCTGCTACAGCTGCAATAAAAGAAGTCGACATAGACAATTTCTTTTCTATACCTATTACAGCAAGGGACGGAAATTGCCTCGTAGACGGAAGGCCGCTTTCTGTATCAGGAAGGCTGCTGAACCTGTCAAAGGTGCTTAACGGCAAAATAGCTTGACAAAACAAATGAAGCTGGAACTAAGCAATTTCAGCCTCGGTTTACAGCAAGCCGGCAATGGCCCGGGCAATGGCCCGATACCTTTCCTCCAGAGCCGTTTCTGGGCAAAGTTCAAGGAAGAAGGCGGCTGGAAACACAGCTTTGCCGAAGCGTCCATAAACAGTAATGAAAAATTCACTTTAAGTATACTGGAAAGAAAACTTGCGCCGGGCTTGAGTTTTGCCTATGTTCCGCACGGGCCCTTGCCCCTATGCCAAGAAGAAAAGCCTGTGAACTTTGAGTTTGCGGCAAGCCCTCTTGACGAACAGGCCTTGTCCGAAGCCATGGCTGGCATGGCCAAAGCCTTAAAGCCAAGGCTGTCAAAAAACTGCGCTTTTGTACGCTTTGATCCGCCATGGTTTTTTGCAGAAAAAGACGGAAGCAAAAAGCTGCTTAACAGGCCCGATTTTTCAAAAGCCCTTTACAAGGGCAGTGATGTTCAAGCTCCGGATACTGTTGTTCTGGACCTGAGGCACAGTGATGAAGAGCTGCTTGCCGGCATGAAACCCAAATGGCGCTACAATATCCGGCTTGCCGCTAAAAAGGGCGTTATAGCAACAGAAACCGGAAAATCCGGCATTGAAGATTTTTACACCCTGTACAAAGAGACTGCGGCAAGGGATAAAATTGGCATACATCCAAAGTCTTATTATGAAAAGCTTTTTGAATTGGCGGAAAGCTGGTCCGAGCTGGATGCCCCGCAATTGCGGCTTTGGGCAGCCAGGCACGAGGGCAGAGTTTTGGCGGCTATAATATGTGTTTTTTATGGAGAGACAGCCACCTATCTGTACGGTGCCTCAAGCGATGAACACAGAAATCTGATGCCTGCTTATGCCCTGCAGTGGGCTGCCATAAGGGCTGCAAAGGAGGCCGGCTGTCTTTGCTATGATTTTTATGGAATTCCGCCAACAGAAGATGAATCACATCCGATGGCCGGCTTGTACCGCTTTAAAACAGGCTTTGGAGGGGAAATAAGGCATTATGCCGGAGCCTGGGATTATCCGCTTAAGCCCCTTGCTTATCGCTTTTTCCGGCTGGCGGAAAAGGCAAGGCTTTATTATCATAAGGTCATAAAAAAGGGGAAAAAAACCCAAGCCGCCAGTATAAGGCCAAGCTAAAAGCCTTGAGCCGCTAAAAGTCCGTATTGCTTTCTTAGTTCTATGAAGCTTTGAGACACTTGCTTTTTGTACTGCATATAGTATGAACAGAATGGCTATATACTCTACATGGTATCGTTTTTGGCAAAACGGGCTTTACCTCAAAGGTTCGAAGAACTACATATTGCTTTTAAAGTTCCCTTATTTTGCACACGTCAACCCAGCTGGAATCCTGGCTTAAGGCTTCCAGTTCCTGCCAGTCAAGCTTTATTGCCGAATTGCCGCTGCCGCAGGCGGGATATACATGATCATACTTTTTTAAGGACTCATCCAGGTAAATTTTGACCCCATCTTTTATTCCGAAAGGGCATACCCCGCCTATATCATGCCCGATTTTCTCTTTTACTTCTTCCGGGCTAAGCATTTTGGCTTTTTGGCCAAAAAAGTCCTTGTATTTTCTGTTATCAATTACTGTGTCTCCGGTGCATACAATTAAAATGGGGTTTTCATTCACTTTTAAGGACAGAGTTTTGGCTATTCTGCCTTTGTCTGTACCCAGGGCTTTGGCAGCCAGCTCCACAGTTGCACTGGATTCATTAAACAGAATTATATCTTTGGCTCTGTTGTATTTTTCAAGAAAGTTTCTAGCATCTTCCAATGACATTTTTGACTCCTGTTATATCAAGCTTGACAATTTTATGTACTGCTGCAAGTATTTCATTATGACAAGCATAAATAAAAACAACAAGCCACCTCGGCTAGCGCTTAAAATTAGTTTTAGCTCTATTTTAATGCTGGTTGCTGTATACATTTTTATGCAAACCCTGGCTTATTTTAAAGACAACGCCATTTTGGGACATTGGGGCTTGCAGCACCTTTTTGGCTATGTAATGAATTTTATAGGAAGCTATGTTATTCCCCCAGGAATAGTGTTCGGGCTTTTTATTTATTTTATTGTAAAACCGTTTGAAAAGGCCCTTATCAGACTTCGCAACGGAGAAAAGCTGGATGACAAGCTAAAAGAGCGGCTCAGCAAATCCATGCTGCGCTTTTCCAGGCTTATTCTGGTAATAAATATTTTGGGCTTTGTGGCAGGTTTTGTAATACTTGTTCTTATAGAAGACAGCATTAAAGGTTTTTTTACTTTTTACAGAATAATAATTTTAATTTCCAATACCTCCGGTGCAATCATGTACGCTGCAGCCCAAACAGCCATTCACAACATTTTTTTTGCGGAACTCAGGGACCTGCTTGGATTCACGGAAATAGGCAACAGCCAGAAAAAAGGCAAGATAACTGCTAAACAACTCAAAAACATTTCTGCGACAGTAGTATATGTGATAACTTTCATGCACTTTAATTTTCATCCCCTATATGAATATCAAAACCTGGCAGTCGAAGCACTAAAAACCGAAGCTAGCGGCAAAGGATTGGCAGCTGATTATTTCAGGGCAGGGATCCCGGAGATTTTCCAAATGGATACCATAAGGCCCAGCCTTTCTGTTTCAGAGCTGCCATTGCCCTGGATAGGGCCCTACGGCTTCAGGTCCAGGGAACTGTATGTTTTCCTTCTTAATGTCGTGTTCATCTCTGTTGTATGTGTTGGTTGCCATATTGCCTTTTCCCTTGAAACAAAAAGCCAGATTAAGGCCATCAACTCCCGTCTTCTGGATGTTATAGAAGGTGAGGGAGACCTGACCAAACGGATTTCGCTCAGGTCTACTGACGAATATGGCCAGCTTGCAGAATCCATAAACAGAATGCTGGAAAGGTTAAGGCTTTTGGTATCCCGCATTGCACAGGCAGCCAGGGAGTCCAGGTCTGTTGCATCATCCATAGATTTGCTTATGCAGGATTCGGAAAAGTCCACGTTTTCTGCAAGGGATGCGGTTTTGAACTTGAGCAAGGCCATAGAAATGCAGCTGGAAGAATCAAAAAGCATTGAAGCTGCCCTGTCATCGCTTAAAGAAGCGGTGGCAGCAGTTGCGGAAACCATACAAAGCCAAAAAAGCTTTACAGAAGAAACAGCTTCTGCCATGGAAGAGATGTCTGCAAACATAAGGTCGGTGGAAGCATTGACTGACAAGGTTGGGTCGGTAACTTCTGCGCTGTCAGAAAAGGGAGAAGCGGGTAACAACTCGCTTAAAGAAACGGTCCTGGCCATAAAAGAAATAGATAATGCAGCCGAAAGGGTTATCAAGGTTCTTGGTTCCCTCAACAAAATTGCGGCAGACACTAACCTGTTGGCAATGAATGCCGCAATAGAAGCTGCCCATGCGGGAGACAGCGGGGCAGGTTTTGCCGTTGTGGCGGGAGAGGTGCGCAACCTGGCTACATCTGCCGCCAATGAAACCAAAACAATAAAGAATCTAATGGGAGAAATGGGTGCAAGAGTAAAAAAAGGAGTGGACTCTTCTCTGTCTACAGCTCAAGCCTTTGAACTGTTGGCAAAAGGCATAAACGAAGCAGCTGCTCTTTCTTCCGAAATTGCACTGGCCATGAGAGAGCAGGCTTCGGGTACCGTATCAGTGGTAAACTCCATCAGCCAGGTTGTAAAAGTTTCCAGCCTTAGCGGAGAGCGCATGCAAAAGCAGGAAGCTGTAAATGAAACAATGGCAAGCGGAATAAACAACACGCTAAGGCAACTGGAAAGCCTGGCTGCATCTGCCAGGCAACAAGCAGAAGCCATGAAAAAACTGGAACAGGCATTTATGGCAGTTCGTAATGAAGTGGACAAGAATCTTCAGGTTACCAATGTTCTGGAACAGGAACTGAAAGGTTACAGGGTATAAATGAACGAGCTTTTGACAGAAGCGGAACGCAAGCGCATTTTTAACAGCAACAAATGGTTTTTTTCTGTTAGCGGTATTGGCCGGGACATGGCTTATACCCTTATAAGCACCTTTCTTCTCAATTACATACAGTTTGGCGTGGCGCTGAGCCTGGCCCAGTTTACCGCTCTTAGTGTAATAATAGGGGTGGGCGGGCGCATTTGGGACGCAGTCAACGACCCCATAATGGGCGCAATAATAGAGGGCTCCCATTTTCGTTTCGGCAAGTTCAGGCCATGGATAATTATTGGCGCGCTGTTGTCCGGCCTTTTTATAATACTCATGTTTGGAATTCAGGACATACCAGGATGGCGTTTTGTAGTTTTCATGAGTGTAATGTACCTGCTTTGGGAGTCAACCTTCACCATGAACGATATAGGCTACTGGGCAATGCTGCCAAGCCTTTCAAGCGTCAGGGAAGAACGGGATACGGTTACCACCCTTACGGTATTGTTTGCCGGAGTGGGAGCCATTATTGCCCAGGGCGTAATTCCCATGATGACTGTTGGGGATATGCGGGCGGGATATCGCCAAATAGCCCTTATCATTGCCATTCCGTTTGTTGCATGCCAGAGTCTGGCTTTTTTTGGCGTAAAGGAAACACCAAGACCCAAACCCGAAAACGAAGAAAAAATTTCCGTTGCAAAAATGTGGAAAACCATCTGCAGGAATGACCAAATTCTGTGGATGACCCTGGCCATGCTTTTTTACAACATAGCCAACATGATGCTTATAGCCCTGGCTGCCAACCTGTTGTATTTGGAAATAGGCTATTCAGGAAACCTTTATTTTTATGTAGTAGCGGCTTACGGCATTACATCTGTGCTTGTAAACGCACTGTACCCATTTTTGGTTAAGCGGCTTAAAAGGCGCAGGCTGCAGAATTACAGCATACTTACAGCTGTAGCTGGCTATCTGGCAATAGCACTTATGGGCTGGCTTAACCCCATGAATATATGGGTATTGGCAGCCTTTGTGGTGCTGGTATCCGCAGGGCAGTCGCTCTTTTACATGGCATCCATTGTAAACATGACCAATTGCGTAGAGTACAACGATTACCGTTTTGGAGAGCGGAACGAGGCGGTGGTTTCCACCCTGAGGCCTTTTATGGCCAAGTTTGCAGCGGCAGTGCATACGCTCCTGGTAACAATAGTGCTGGCATTGTCCGGCACTTACTTATTGAGCCAGTCCATAAGTGCGCTGGAAGTGCAGCGGGATTTTTTTGTGCGCCTTGGCACCAGTAAAGATAAAATAACATATATGGAAAAAGTGCAAGGCTATCTGTCCGAACTGGACGGACTGGCTGCAGATACTACCGAATACAAAACACGTATTGAAGAAATCGGAAGCAAAATAGCCGAGGATGAATTCATGTGCCGTTTCCAGCTGGATTCCAGGTATTTGCTGCCCTTGGGCGATGTTCTTGTAATCCGCCAGCTTGATGGCAAACAAGGGTTGCAGGAACTTGGAAGACTAAACAAGGTGGATATTGCAGCTCTAAAAAACGAAAGCGGCTATCCTGGCTCCGCATTTTTCTTGGAAGTGGGAGATGTGCCAAGCGGAACCTTAAGTGCAGTAAACCTGCATTTCAGAGAAAAGAGAAGCTTGAGCATGCGTTTATGGGTACGAGCTGCCGCCAGCCTTGTTCCCATTGCATTTTTGCTGTTGTCGCTTTTTACACAGAAAAAGAAGTTTGTAATAGATGAAGACTACTACGACAAAATGATGAAGGAAATAGGCCTGCGCAACAAAAGCGATATTTAACAGCAGACTGTCAATATTCCATGGCTTCCGGAAAGCAGTGAATATGGCTTGTACCATAAAGCCTGAATGCGTCACAGCGCCCCTTTAAGGCTTTTAGCCCGTAACGCCTGGAACGCAGGTCAAAATATTTTGTTACATCATGCAGAAGCTTGCTGTCAAACTGGGAAGGATGAAGTTTTAAGGCTTCTGTACGTATTGAATGCCATTTTTTTACCGGATAAAAAGTATTGGGTCTGTCGGTATAGTAAAAAGCCAAAGCATTAACCTGCCATTTTCCGCTGATGCCCATGCTTCGCATGATGCCTTCGTGGGCCGTCATAAAAACAGCGGCTTTTGCTGCCTGGCCGGTTTTTATATGGTCAAAATGGAACTCGCAAGCCAGGTCGGGGTCGGATGCAAAAACAATATCCGGTTTTAGCCGTACAATTTCTACGGCCAGGGCTTTGGACAGGTCGTCAACGCTATAAAAACCGGCATCACGGAAAGGCAAGAATATTGGCTCTTGGGCACCCAGAAACTTGGCTGAGGCTTGGGCTTCTTCCTGCCTCAATTTGGCCAAAGACGGACCGGTTTTGTCAGGATCGGCGCTGCCCATGGATCCGTCCGTGGCAACAACAAAATGCACGGTTTTGCCCGCTTCTGCCAAGCGCTTAACGGTAGGGGCACAGCCCATCTCTATGTCGTCCGGATGGGGGCCTATAAACAGGTAGCGTTCATAGGCATCCAGTTCCGGCAGCGGTACAGCTTTTTTTAGTAGTCTCAAAAACACTGTTCAGCACTCCATGGCCAGCTGCAATTCCTCTTCCCAAAACTTGCTGGAATAGCGGCCTTGTGCAGCTTCTGTTTCCTGGCTTGGCCATTCTGCCTGGCTGGAGGCAGAAGCTTCCCACTCGGCTTTGCGCAGGCCTTTAAGGTATTTGTCAGCCACACTAGGAAACAGCTCCAGAAGCAGCTCTTCCTTTTCGTTTTGGGCTAGACGCAAAGACCCATACTCTGGCAGCTCGGGGTTGTCCTGTTTTTTGTATGCGCCGGTATCATAGGGAGTTTCTTCTCTTACTCCTGCTATTCTCTCCCGGAAATCAGGGTCAACAGGGAAGGGGGTTATGCCGTAGGAGCCTTTTACCAATTCCATGAAGTTTTTTGAAACATTGCTGTAAAAGGGTTTGCCCTGGGTTTTGTCGACTATGCAGTTTACCGCTTGCACTCCTACAATCTGACTGGTAGGAGTAACAAGGGGAGGTACACCGGCATCAAGCCTTACCTGCGGTACAATTTCAAGCACCTCGTTAACAAGCTGTTCCAGTTTGAATTCCTTTAGCTGGGCCATCATGTTTGTGTACATGCCACCTGGTATTTGTGCACGCTTTACAATTTCGTCAGGTTCCGGATAATTGAAGCAAGCTTCTATGGCCTGGCTTAGTTTTAGAACATCGCCGGTTTTTCCTGCCACAGCAGCTTCCGCTGCTCCGTCCAAAAGGCTTTTAAGTTTGGCATCAGGTTCAAAATTGTCCAGGTCTATTTCGGGCGGCAGGCGTTTGTACTGGTCAAACTTGCTAAGCTCTTCTCTTATGCCCCTGAGTTCCCTGTTTATGGATGCTACAGCAGACAGCTTTACACCGGTATCCAGTCCCAGCCTGTCAGCCAGCAGTTGCACTATTTCAAATGCCGGGGCTGCGGGGCCGCCAGAAAAGTTCATTATTACCGTATCCACAATATCCACTCCGGATACCATGGCCATAAGTATGCTGGCAGTTCCATAACCCGGGGTACAGTGGGTATGCAGGTCAATGGGAACAGCTATTTCCGATTTAAGGGCTTTTATAAGTTTTGCACTGGTATCAGGGTCCACAAGGCCGGCCATATCCTTTATGGTGATCATGTCAGCACCGGCTTTTTCCAGCTCTTTGGCTTTTTTTACAAAGTATTTTATGTCAAAAATGACCCCTGGTATCTTTTTACCTTTAAAAAAGGCCCCCAGCCTTTCTCCTAAACTGAATTTGGGGTCTACCGAATAACATACAGCGCAATCAGCCATGGCTCCGTTTTCTTTTACAAAGCGTATGGTGCTGGTCATGTTGTCTATGTCGTTCAGGGCATCAAAAACCCGCATTATATCTATGCCCGACTTTACCGAATTGCGGCAAAAGCCTTCAATTACGGAATCAGGGTAGGGGGTGTATCCAAAAAGGTTGCGGCCTCTGGAAAGGGCTGTCAGTTTGGATGCCCCGGCTACTCCATCCCTAATGCTCTCCAGTCTGGTCCAGGGGTTTTCATTAAGAAAACGCATGACAGAGTCGGGAACCGCGCCGCCCCATACTTCCATGGCATAGAACTTTGCTTCTTTATAAAAAGGCAGAACCCTGTCTACCTGTGTCTGGGTCATGCGAGTGGCAAACTGGGACTGCTGTCCATCCCTAAGTGTCAAATCACGGATCAAAAGGCTTTTAGCCATGCTTTACTCCAAAAAAATGATGGCCGACATACGGCTTTATTGTTGTTATTATACTAAAAAAGCTGCTTTTATCCAAGCTGTTCGCTCCATACCAGACGTTATCTTCCAAGGGCTTTGGAAATAAGCTCTGCTGTCATCCTCAGTTTTGCTATTTTGTCAGAAAAGCTAGGCCCTTCAAAACGGACAGAAGGCCCGGACATGGATAGCGCTGCAACAACTTCGCAGCTGGCATCTTCTATTGCCGCAGCTATGGATGTGACACCTTCTTCCCTTTCTCCAATGCTTACAGTATAAGCGCTGCGCCTTAGCTCTTTAAGGGCATCCTCATTGGTGTACGGGTCTTTGGCCAGAATGGTTTTTCTTTGTTCCTCCGGCATATAGGCCAGCAGAACCCTGCCTGCCGCTCCTCGCGTAAGCGGGTGCCGGTCGCCAACATTTATTACCCTGCGCAGGGGCAGGGTGCTGTCCACCCTTTCTATGCAAAGCCTTTCTTCTCCCTGTATAACATAAAGGCTTATCCCTTCGTTAAAAAGGCTGTTGAGATCTTTCATATAGGGCAAGGCCAGTTTTCTTATTTCCATATTGCTCAGACCAAGTGCCCCAATTTGGGAAATTCTTGGCCCAAGAGAGTATTTTTGTGTTTCCGGGCTGCGTACAAGATAAGCCCGCTTCTCCAGGGTAAAAATGATTCTTGAACAAGTGCTTAATGCAAGATTTATGCTGGAAGCTATGTCGCTAAGAGATAATTCCAGCCTGCCTGGCTGAAAGCAGTCCAGAATATCCAGGGCTCGTTCAACTGAACGCACAGAAGCATCCTTGTTTGACATTATAACTCCTTTTTATAAACATAGTTAAAATGGAACTGCTTTCCATCAAGCGGTAATAAAGAATATATGTTTAACTATTTTTTTGCAATAGCCTGATGTTGCTGCGAGCATTGATAAAAAAATATATATTCAGCCAGGTTTTTATAGTAAAAGACAATAATTAAAAGAATTAGTACAAAAAATTGGCTAAAAGTAAAAAATATTGCAAAAAAAGTAAATATATAATAAATTATTTAATAAAGCATTGTTTGCTATTTTATACACCTTGACACTTTCATATATCAATATTACCCTGAGAAAAATGGAAAACATTAATTATGCTACCATTAGGCGGAAGAGCAGGTATTAAATTGTATCTTAGAAAACCTGCAAATTTAATGATGCTTTGGCAGGCAGTCATTCGGAAAGCCTGTTATGAAGTTAGTTTATAAACTAAACTGTTTATATAAATTTCTATATTAAGAGAGCGGGATATGAGCGAAAAAAAGAAACGAAGTTTCGAACATGTTATCAGGGAACGCTGGTGCAAAGGCTGCAATGTATGTGTAACCTTCTGCCCCAAAAAAGTGCTTAGCCTGAAAAACGGCAAAGTATTTGCCGAACGTCCGGATGACTGCATTGGCTGCCGCCTTTGCGAGCTGCGTTGTCCGGATTTTGCAATAACAATAAAAGAAAGAATTGCTGTGCAGGCGGAATCGGATTCCTCCTGTGTGGATTATGCAATTCCGCCGGAGGCCAACCATGCCTGAAGCCAAACTTATGCAAGGCAATGAAGCCTGCACTCTTGGAGCTATTGCTGCCGGCCTCAATTTTTATGCCGGTTATCCCATTACTCCTTCCACCGAAATAGCCGAAATGTGCTCCGAGGAGCTGCCCAAAATTGGCGGGCGCTTTATTCAGATGGAAGACGAAATAGGCTCGGCTGCTGCCATTATCGGAGCCTCTCTTACAGGCAGAAAATCCATGACGGCCACCAGCGGGCCGGGCTTTTCGCTTATGCAGGAACTTATTGGCTATGCTTCCATGACGGAAGTGCCAATAGTCATAGTCAATGTACAGAGAGTGGGGCCGTCTACCGGTATGCCTACCTCCCTTGCCCAGGGCGATGTAATGCAGGCCCGCTGGGGCAGCCACGGCGACCATCCGGTAGTGGTGCTGGCACCCGGCAATGTCGGTGAATGTTACGAACTTACCATAAAGGCTTTTAACATATCCGAAGAGCTCCGGGTGCCTGTCATATTGCTTAGCGACGAAGTCATAGGTCATATGAGGGAAAAAGTGATATTGCCCGAAGCCGGAAGCATCAAGATAAGCAAGCGCAAGGAGCCGGATTCTCCTTCTTCCTATGTACCATACCGTGCTGATCCGGATGGAGGCGTTCCTCTTATGGCGCCGTTCGGAAAGGGCTATCGCTGGCATGTTACCGGCCTGTCACATGACGAAACCGGTTTTCCCACCAACAAGGGCGAAGTGGCAGGAGCTCTTATAAAGCGTCTTATGCGCAAGGTGGAAAAGGCTGAACCACTTATTAGGGACTATGCCACAGAATCTGTGGAAGATTGTGACATCCTTGTTGTTGCTTTTGGCTCTTCTGCCATGTCCGCAACCTCTGCTGTAAGGCAGGCCAGGGCAAAAGGCATAAAAGCAGGGCTTTTCAGGCCAAAAACTATATGGCCCTTCCCGGAAGAACCGCTAAAAGAAATTATATCCAGGACAAAGAGGGTAATAGTTCCGGAAATGAATACCGGGCAGATTGTTTATGAAGTGGAGCGGATTGCTGCCGGAAAGGCTACTGTGGAAAAATTAAGTAAAGTAAATTGCGAATTGTTCTTTCCGGAAGAAATTCTGGAAGCCATTACGGGAGGCCAAAAATGAGCGAGAACCTCAACTATTTTCGCCAGAACAGACTGCCTCATATATGGTGCCCTGGCTGCGGCCATGGCACTGTAACGGGGGCCCTTACACGGGCTTTGGCTAAACTGGGAATTGACAAAAACAATGTGGTAGTGGTTTCGGGCATTGGCTGCTCAAGCCGCGCACCTGGCTATCTTGACTTTGACACGCTGCACACTGCGCATGGCAGGGCCCTGGCCTTTGCTACAGGTATAAAACTTTCCAAGCCATCACTAAAGGTTATTGTGCTGACCGGTGATGGTGACTGTACCGCCATTGGCGGCAACCATTTTATTCATGCTGCCAGGCGCAATATAGATATTACCACAATAGTAATGAACAACAGCATTTACGGTATGACCAGCGGCCAGTACTCTCCCATGACTCCAACAGGAATGCTTGGAACTACAGCCCCATATGGCAATGTCGAGCGCCCATTTGATTTTGTAAAACTGGCTATTGCTTCCGGAGCAACATTTGTAGGGCGCTCCACAACTTATCATGTACAATTATTGGGAGACCTTATAGAAAAAGCCCTGCTGCACAAAGGTTTCTCTGTGGTGGAATCCATAGGCGGCTGCCCCACATATTATGGCCGCAAGAACAAAATTGGCGGAGCAGTGGAAATGTTCGAATGGCAAAAAGATAATGCGGTCAATATCAAAGCTGCTGCCGCCATGCCCAAAGAAAAACTCGATGGCAAGTTCCTAATAGGCGAATTCCATAACGAGGAAGCGCCAGAGTTTACCAGCCAGTACATAGAATTGATAGAAAAAGTACAGAGAAAGTTTGATGACTTTAAGGGAGGAGTAAGGGAATGCGCACAGAATTCAGACTGAGTGGTTCGGGCGGCCAAGGACTCCTTCTGGCAGGTATAGTGCTGGCAGAAGCTGCCATACTGGATGACAAGAATGCCGTGCAAACCCAGAGCTACGGACCGGAAGCGCGCGGCGGGGCAAGTAAGGCCGAAGTCATTATCAGCGACACACCGATTCTGTACCCGAAAGTGCTGATCCCCACCTGTTTGTTCCTGATGTCACAGGAGGCCGCCGTCCGGTACGCCTCG
>JAKPMS010000162.1 GCA_029548805.1 Spirochaetota bacterium
AAGTGCGTTTATCCTGGCAATTTTTTCCAGGTTTGTCTGGCGTTTTCTTATACGTTTTACAACTGCATGGCTTTTTCCAAAAGCGTCGTCACATGAAGCCATAAAACCGGTGGGAGTGGCAAAGGAATCCGGATCAAGGCCGCCCAGGGCAAAAGCAAGAGCTGCCATGACATCCTCTGCCCTGTATGTTTCGCCTCCCGCTTCCAGCACTATACGTGCAGCATCAGTGGACAGCCTTAACGCATCGTCCACACTGTCTGGAGAAAAGTCTTGTTCCAAAATCATAAACCCACTGCCAGCGACATAAATATATGCAACATGCCTTCATCAAAAAAATGGTCAGGATTTGTCCATGCATTATATACAGGCAGCAAAGCCCGTACATTTACGGAAAAGTCAAAATTGTTTATCAGGTTTATTTTGAAGCGGAGTGAGCTGGAAGGGTAGAACCAGCGGCCCTTTTGCCAAAAATACTGGATTATGGATGCCTTGTTTTCTGCCATTATATCTTTTATTCCGGCAGACTTATCTGCCGCAAAAGCTGCTCTCATGACAAAAGCCGTTCCCAAAGAAAAGGCAGCTCCCATTTTGTTACCAAATTCCACACGTATTGTCCATGGCAGCTCCAGAATAAAGCCCAAAACCCAGCTGTTATTGCCGGAACCGCTTTCCACTTCCGTGGGTACAGCATGATTGTTTTCCCATTTATAATTGGTCCAGTACAGGTCCAAAGCCGGTTCCAGGCTGAAAAAGCCGTTGTTGCCAATTGATAAACCAAAGGACAGCCCAATAGTATTGACAACGGGAATAACAGGCAGCTCATCTGTCTGGTTGTTAATTATAAGGGTACCAAAACGGCCGGAAACAGATTCAATATCCCATGCCATGACAGAATGAGTAAAAATAGTCATGCATAAAATTATTGCGCTTATTGTCTTTTTCATGCCAATACCATAATCATATCGCAATTCCCGGCTGTTTAACATAGCAAGTCAGCTATGCGGCATGATGGCATACAAACCGCTGCAGCTTAAATACGGAAAGCTTCCAGCCTCCCACAATAAAATTACCAGTTGTGCGCTCATTGCAGCAGACTTGACCCTTGCTCCAGGGACAGGAGCGGTCAAATTAATCATTTTGGTTTCCAGGCTGCCATTATTGTCATAAACAAGTACCAAACGCCAGTCATCTGTTGCAAGAATGGCAGCTATTCCGCCATGAACAGAACTGTCGGAATGTATACTTGCCCAGGCAGGAACAGCTTCTCCGCTATCTCCGCGTACATAGCTTTTTCTGGAGCCATCCGGCAAGGCTGCATCTGCAAGCAGTGGGCCCGGAAGCATTTTGCAAGCTTCCTGCAGTTCGGTGGGCGCAGTTTCCATCGCAATAGCTGCCGCCATTTTTTCAAAAGAGGCTCTGCCAAGGGGCTTGCGCTCAAAGAGTTCAGTATTTTCGTCAACAAGCCTTATATCGGCATAGTCTGTAAGTACTTTGTCTGCTGTCTCACTTCTGTATTGGGTTAGCCAGGAATCTTCCGAAACCGGAAAAACCGCATATGCATTATCCCAAAGCCCAAGGCTGGCAGATGCCTCTTTTTGGCATAACAGGCTTATGCTCTTGGTGTTTTTTTCTGTCATCAGCAAAACTGACGGCGGGTTAGCTGGCTGGCGGTCAGCATATACCGGATGCCTGAACAGCAAAAAGTAGGCTTTGTCAGCTTTTGCCCATGAGCTGCCTATGGTTCTGTTCTGAAAAATGGATGCATCTGCCATTATGGGCTCAACAAGCAGCCTGATAGCGGGCTGCCCCTCTTCTTTGCTGGCAGGAACTGTCAGTGTCTCCAGCCGGAACAGCCCGAGCCTGTTTACCGCAAGAATGGCAGCATCAGCCAGCGGCTGCACAGCAGTCAATGACAGCGCAACAGGAAAGGGGCTGGCCAGCTGCTCGGGCGCTTCGGCTCCAACTTCAAGCTCTACAAAACTGCCATCTCCGGCAATAGCCAGGGACAAAATTCCGCTTGGAGGCACGGCGTAACCGGATAAAAGCGCAGTATCCTCTGGTATTTCTGCAGAAGGCTTGCTGCACGACAAAACTGTTATAGTCAGCAAAAAAAGCAAAAGCTTTTTAAAAAAAGCAGTCATCATTAAAATATGTTTCAATACGATCTGGCAAAAATGGCCATGTGTTTGGCAGATGCTCCGCAAAGGCAGCAAGCCCCGCTGCAGTTATCCTGCATGCCGGATGGCAAATTGCGTATGGTAACTTTAAGCTCTGCCTTAAGCCTGGCTTCGCAGTCCCGGCTGCCGCACCACAAGCCCCTTGCAAAACCGCCCTTGGCTTCCGAAGTGCCTTCATGGCTTTCTCCATCATCGGCAGGCTGATTTTTGGCAACTATTTCCTTGCCGTAAAAGGCAAGAATATCATCCATGTTTCTTACATCCTTGGTGTTGGCTTCCCTAAAGGTTCTGGCTTTTTCCAGCAGCTCTTTTTGCATGCGTTTTAGCAGCTCTTTGGCCATGGCAGGCGCTTCTTCCAGTTTGACCTGGACCTTTTCTCCGCTATCCCTGCGCACCATTACAACAGAAGCACTAGCAACGTCTTTTGGGCCGGCTTCCACCCTGATGGGTACTCCTCGCATTTCCCATTCCGCAAACTTCCAGCCGGGGCTCTGACTGTCATCGCTGTCAATTACAACACGTAGTCCTTCGGCCTTGAAAAGCCCAAAAGCCTTGTTGGCGTATTCCATTACAGAAGCCTTGTTGTCGCTTTTAAAGATTGGCACTATTACAAGCTCATCCTGAGCCAGAGAGGGAGGCAAAACCAGTCCTTTGTCGTCAGAGTGGGTCATTATGATGGCTCCAATAAGGCGGGTAGATACTCCCCAGCTACTAGCCCACACATAATCCAGGCTGCCTTCCCTGGTCTGGTATTGCACATCAAAGGCTTTGGCAAAATTCTGGCCCAAAAAATGGCTGGTCCCGGCCTGAAGGGCTTTTTTGTCCTGCATCATGGCTTCTATGGAATAAGTTTCCACAGCCCCGGCAAACTTTTCTGAATCGCTTTTTCTGCCGGCTATTACGGGCAGGCAAAGATATTCTTCCGCAAACTTACGGTATACTTCCAGCATTTGTGCTGTTTCCGCTTCTGCCTCCGCTTTTGTTTCATGGGCTGTGTGGCCTTCCTGCCATAAAAATTCTGCAGTACGGAGGAAAAGGCGCGTGCGTTTTTCCCAGCGGACCACATTGGCCCACTGATTGTATAACAAAGGCAGATCCCTCCACGACTGAATCCAGTCACGGTATTTGCTCCATATAATTGTTTCGCTTGTAGGCCTTACCACAAGGGGTTCTTCCAGCTTTTCTCCGCCGCCATGCGTTACCACTGCCAATTCTGGGCTGAAACCTTCTACATGTTCCGCCTCTTTTTGCAGAAAACTCATGGGAATGAACATCGGAAAATAAGCATTCTGGTGGCCTGTTTCCTTGAAGCGGCGGTCCAGCTCGCCCCTCAGCCTTTCCCATATCGCATAGCCTCTGGGCCTGATTACCATACAACCCTTGACGGGAGAATAGTCTGCCAATTTTGCATTTAGTACTATATCGATATACCATTGGGAGTAATCAACGCTACGGGCTGTAATCTTTTCTGCCATAAAATACCTCGGAGACATGATTTGCCCTGAACGGGCTTTTTTGGGGCGGTTTATGAGCTAATTTCAAAAGTCACTTGCTTTTGAAATTGCTCTTGGAGAAAAATTACAAGTCTTAGAATAATAAGGAATCGCAATTTTTCTCCCTGAACATCAATGGATGCACTTTCAAGATACTTCTGCATTTTAAAAGCGCATCCGTATAATAAACAATTTTTATTACTTAGTTCAACGCTTGTGAGCGTGGACTTTTATATAAAAAATGTTCAGGGTAAAGTAAAGGTTTCCACCATATAACGTATGCTTTGTCCGTCGCCAAGCTTTTCTTTTCTTTCTACAATAGCCACAACGGTTTTTTCGTCTGGAGCAACAAAAATTTCCTTAATTATATAGTCTGTAACATTTTTCCGCTTAATGGACGGATTACCAGCCTTAATGCTGGTTTTCTTTCCGTTTTTTGTAAATGACAATTCAAGTCCAAAAGAGGAGCTGATGGTGCCGGGCTTTTCTTCAATTGTCTTTTTTAATGCCACATCCCATTGAACAGAGGTATCATAGTCCTTGAAAGACAATGTATCTGCAGGGTTTTCGCCATTTATAAGCAGATAAACCAGGCGCCCCTGGGCCAAATGATCAATGCCGTACTTTCTTGCCTGTGGGACTGCATCAGAAAAAAGTCTGTAAAAACCCCCTGCCGGATCCCAGCCAGGCTTTAGCTCGGAAGCATACATGCCCCTGAAAACCCCTTCGGGCACAAATTCGTTTTTCCTGGTATTTACAATGTACAATTCCGCATAGGGTTTGGAATTGACTACATCCAGGCCGTAAAAGCCGAACATGAAATAGGCAGAGTCTTGGGAGAAACCCAGATTGACCAATGTAGCAACATCGCCGGCAAAAACACTGCTTGCCAAAACCAAAAAAACAGCACTTATCAATATACATTTCTTCATTGAGCTGTCTCCCTCCCAAAACACATTGCTAGTTCCAGAAAGCTTAGTGATAAAGCTCTTTTTACCAAAAACACTACTACATAGCGTATAGGCTGGGGCAATTTTATACAATATGTAGTGCTCATCCAAAAATCCACCAAGCTTCCAGGAACTACAAAACACAATCCATCTCTTAATAAAATATCGGTCCGTGATAATTGCTCTTGAGAGAAAAGCTTTGGGATAGTAGTCTATCACCATGACCATAAAGCTTAGAGAAACCCTTTACAGGCTTTTTTTTATACTGTCCATTGCAAGCCTCTTATCTGCGCTTTTAAGCTCCTTGTTGGTAATTAACATAACCTCCATAGAACGTTTCAGACTGTATTTTTATCCCGAAAAAAACATTTGGAACTTTTATACTATGTTTTTTACAGCCTTGTGCATCGGAATTTTCAGCTGCGTCGTTCTTGCTTTTGTTTCATTAAACAGCAGAAGAACTGTTTCTTTGGAGATTTTTTTCTTTGCGCTGTGGACTCTTTGTCAAAGCCTGGAAATTTCCAAAGTATTTATAGTAATAGCTGCAATCAAAGGCGCTGGCTCCAATGTATTTGACTTGATCACAAGAATAGCCATGTTTGGAAGGTATTTTGGCAGCCTTGCCCTGTTCATTGGCAGCCTGTTTGCGAGCGGCTTAAAACAGGATAAAACAGTATTTTTTGTGTGGGCAATTCTGATTATTTCCCTGCTTTTTGCAACAGCCCAGCCGCTAAATTCGGTGGGACCCGGAGCAGATTTGCTGGCTGACAGGGGCTTTCCGTACAGAATAGTTATTTTGGATATTTCCATTGCTTTGCTTGCGCTGGTAAACTACTTGATAAGCTGGTACTCCAACAAAGAAAAGGTTTATCTGCATGCAGGGTTCAGTTCGTTTTTGGTACAAATAGCAGTTTTGCTGATAAAGTCCTGTGATTTACCCTGGCTGTCCCTACTGCTTTTACCGCTGCTTGCCTTTGGAGCCTATAATTTTATAACGAACCTTCACAGTTATTATTTGTGGCGCTAAGGAAACAAGTAGACGGCAAAAAGGCCTACCAAGGATGGCAACAGCAGATTGTCAGCATCTTTTGTGGGAAAAGCTTCTATTATAGTTGCTATCAGGGCTATCAAAAAAGAACGCCATGCATTGCGGCTTAATGCATATGCAGAGCAAAATACAGCAATAAGGCAAGTAAGGCTACCTTCCAAGGACTTTCCTCCGGTAAAAGGCAGGCGTATGTTTCCAAAGGATTTGCCAACGAGGCTGGAAAGACCATCCCCAAAGGCCAGGGCATAAATGGCAATGGAAGCTGCGGGTTCCGGATAAAGGACAAGGGCAAGCAAAGCTCCCAATCCAAGGGTGACAGGTCCCATAACAAAACGCCCTGCATCCCGGCGACGTGCAGCCATGGAAGTGATTTTGCTTATTATTACAACCTCAAAACCCTGCAGTCTTAAGTATTCACTATACGCATATACGAGGATCCCGGAAGCCAATAGGGCCACAGTAAAACCAAAATTCCAACGGGCCATACTTGGAACCATGCTGATAAGCAAATGCAGACTTTTTCTGAGCAGTTCAGTCTGTATTTCTGTGGACCAGTTGCGGCTTTGGCTAGATGACTTGGGAAGCCTTATTACATCGGACATTTTATTTCATTCTTCCTTTATATATTTCTAATGCAAGAACCATTCCAAGCTGTGGTTTTATAAAAAAAATTAATTTGTAGTTATAGTACAAAGACTTATAAAATGCCTTTAGTCTTGAAACTCGCTAATATTTAAATACTGTCTAATAAATAATACAGCTTGAATATAAAAAATACTTAGTTCTATGAAGCTTAGTGACAAAGGCAATTTTATCAAAAGCCATACTCTATACTGTATATGTTCAAATTGTTCTATACGACATAAAGTATAGTATTAAAAAGTCAATAAGCTTCGAAGAACTACATAAAAAATATAATGAAAACCAGGATGGCTGTTCCCGGAAACTTGTTGACAACAAAGGCTTCAAAATATAGTATTTTACGGCAGGCA
Organism: Spirochaetota bacterium; assembly: GCA_029548805.1. Classification (GTDB taxonomy): domain Bacteria; phylum Spirochaetota; class Spirochaetia; order Treponematales; family UBA12059; genus SZUA-370. The sequence goes on from JAKPMS010000162.1 coordinate 6,661, forward strand.
GTTTTCTGGCTCAACTCGGTTCCAGAAGCTTCCCATGGGCGTTTAACTCAGTGGGAGAGTGCTACCTTCACACGGTAGAAGTCACAAGTTCAAATCTTGTAACGCCCATAAAAGAATGTAGTTCCCGGCAGCTTAATGATAAACACATTTTTGGCAAAAACCCTACTCTATGGTGTATATGTCAGGGCAGCTTCATACAATGCAAGGTATTGAATAAAAATATCACCAAGCTTCGGGGAACTACGAAAACGCTATTCGCATGCCCCAGCCTGCCTTTTCCTCGGTTTCACATCAAATAACTATGTCATATCCGCAACATTTATTTAGTTCTTCGAACCTTTGAGGTAAAGCCTGTTTTGCCAAAAACGATACCATATAGAGTATATAGCCATTCTGTTCATACTATGTGTAGTGTAAAAAGCAATTGCCTCAAAGGTTCTAGGAACTAGTCAACATTTATCTTATAATATTGAATTCGCAAGGAGCAGGCATGATAAGGGAGACAAAAAACAGCATATTATATTTTGATGGCTGCAACACGGTGGATCTGGCAAAAAAATACGGCACCCCGCTTTATGTTTTAAGTGAAACTTCTATGAAAGAAAAATTCCTAGAAATAGATGAATGCTTTTTAAAAAAGCATAAAAAAACCAGGGCTGCCTATGCGGGCAAGGCTTTTTTAACCCTGGCAATGTGCAAAATAGTGGAAAGACAAGGCTTTTCGCTTGATGTCGTTTCTGGTGGAGAACTTTTTACCGCATTAAAGGCAGGATTTCCAGCAAACAGAATCGAGTTTAATGGCAACAACAAGTCCAATGACGAGCTTGAATACGCAATTGACTCGGGCGTAGGCAGAATAATAATGGATGGACTGGATGAACAGGAAATAATTGAGGAATTGTGCGACAAAAAAGGCAAAAAGGCAAATGTTCTTTACAGGATAACTCCCGGAGTAAAAAGTGATACACATGACTACATAGTTACTGGTAAAAAGGATTCCAAGTTTGGAATACCTGTTGATGATAAAGTCCTGTACCCTGCCGTTGAAAAAGCTATTAAGTCGCGCTTTGTAAACTTTTTGGGCTATCATTTTCATGTGGGATCCCAGCTTCTAAACAATGAATCCCATTTGCAGGCTCTGGACATACTTTTGGATGTTATTAAAAACACCTGGGAGCGTTTTGAATTTCTTACTCCAGAAATGAATATAGGCGGCGGCTTCGGAATAAGATATATCGATGCTGACCAGAGGAAGCCCTACTCCTATTTTCTGGATCCCATAATGGCAAGAACAGAACAATTTTTCTCGAACCTTGGCCTTGAGAGGCCAAGTGTAGTTATTGAGCCAGGCAGAAGCATAGTGGGGGAAGCCGGCCTTACCCTGTACAGCATAGGTACAATCAAGGACCTAAAAGGAATAAGAAAATATGTTGCTGTGGATGGTGGCATGACCGACAACATACGCCCTGCCCTTTACGGCGCCAAATACGAAGCAGTCATAGCCAACAAGGCAGACCAAGCTGATACGGACACTATAACAGTTTGCGGCAAGTGCTGCGAATCCGGAGACATACTCATAAAAGACCTGAAAGCTCCTATTGCCAAGCGCGGAGACATACTGGCAGTTTTTTCCACTGGAGCTTACGGATATTCCATGGCAAGCAATTACAACAAAAACCCTATTCCGGCAGTCATTCTGGTAAATAATGGACAATCCGAACTCATTGTAAAAAGGCAAAGCTATGAGCACATGATTTCCAATGAAATTGTGCCAGACTACTTGTTCTAAATAGACTAGCTTAGTTCTTCGAAGCTTCGTTGCTTTTTCGTTCGATACTATATATTGTATGAAGCTGCCTGCGCATATACAACACAAGGTATGGCTTTTAACTAAATTGCCTTTACCACTAAGTTTCGGGAAACTAGTTTTGGATCACAGTTTTCTTAAAGGATAGTAAAATGGATTTCTTTAAAATGCAGGGTGCTGGTAATGACTTTATTATTATCAACAATATCAATCTGAAAATTCCCGTTGACAAATTGCCAGCCATTTCAAAAAGGTTGTGCTCAAGGCGCTTGTCCATAGGCGCAGACGGCTTTATGGCGCTGGACAAGGCAGAAGGCAAAGCCGACTTTAAAATGCGCTTTTACAACTGCGACGGAAGCCTTGGCGAAATGTGCGGTAACGGAGCCAGATGCATATCCAGATACGCCTTTGTAAACGGACTGGCCGGCAAAAAAATGTGTTTTGAAACCGGTGCCGGGCTAGTATATTCGGAGGTACTGGGAGACCATTTGTCAGCCCCCTTGGGTGAACGGCTTGTAAGGGTACTTCTGAACAACCCGGAATTAATAAAACTTGACAATGATATCGATCTTGAAGGAGAGAAATACGAGGCATCGTACATAGAACTTGGCAGACCCGCTTTGCCGCATTTGGTCGTCAACTATGACATAAAAAATGCAGACCTGGATAAAATGAGGGAGACCGGAAAAAAGCTTAGACACCACAAACAGTTTCCAAAAGGCACCAATGTCAATTTTTGCCAGCTTGTTGGAGATGACAGTGCAGTTATAAAGACCTACGAGAGGGGTGTGGAGGACTTTACGCTGGCTTGCGGAACCGGATCGGCTGCAACAGCACTGGCTTTGAGCCTAAAAGGTTGTTTGAAAGGCGGAAAAGCCAGGATTTTTGCTGACGGAGGCGAGCTGTTAATAGAAATTGAAAGGACAGCTGATACAATAGAAAAGCTGTTCCTTACCGGGGATACAAACATAGTGGCAAGCGGAAAAGTCACTGATGAAGATTTGACTTATTAGGAGTGCTTGGACCTAAAGAGGCAAACATGGCTGCTTTGAACTTTCCATCAGGTTTTCTGTGGGGAACCGCCGTTTCTTCTCATCAGGTAGAAGGCAATAATACAAACAATAACTGGTACAGATGGGAACAGGAAGGTCATACACGAGAGCTTTCAGCGTTGGCTTGCGATTGGTGGAGCGGGCGATGGATGGAAGACCTGGATAGAGTGCAGGAAACTGGTCAAAACACCCTTCGCTTTTCTGTTGAGTGGAGCCGTATTCAGCCAAAACCCGATATCTGGGATGAAGAAGCTTTGGGCAAATACAGGGAAATGGCAGGAGAAATGGCAAAGCGCGGCATAATGCCCATGCTCACCCTGCATCATTTTACTGATCCTTTATGGTTTTTTGACATGGGCGGCTGGTGTTGACTCCCGAATTAAACTAAAGGCAATTCCCG
>JAKPMS010000167.1 GCA_029548805.1 Spirochaetota bacterium
AAGCTCCAAGGTAATTGATACTGACAGAAACAAAACTGCTGCCCTGTTCCAGGAACTGGACGGAGCCCAAATAGAAAACCTGCGAATAGAAAATATGGCCATAAAGCTTAGTGTAAACTCCGGAATAGAAGTTACAGCTGCCCCTTTGGCGGCCAATGCTGCAAATACAACCCTGAAAAATGTAAGAATAACCGGCCTGACAATAGATACGGGCAAGGGCGATGACGGTGCAGCCGCCTACAGAATCGGCGACCTGTTTGCATCGGAAAAAAACAGCAGCCTTAGCGGAGTTACAGGCACGGGAATTTCCATCAAAGCTTCAAAGAACGCCCGTATAAACTACATGCTTTTAAAATAGTGCGGGTCTAATTGTAACTGCATAAAAGAGCGCAGCTTAATGGCTGCGCTCTTTTTATTCTGCCCTTTTTGCGCTTGCATCATTCTTTAGCAAATAGAACACAATATAGCTTAGTGCAATAAAAAGAGAAAAAGCCATTGAGAAAAGCAATGCAGCCGGAGCTTTTAGCGAGCGCATTATAATTTTGCTGGTAGCAATAGGATGAAGCACTAAGTCCCAGCTGTTAAAGCGGGAAAAACGCCCCAAATGAATACCAAAGCCCGACAGAATTATGGGCGGCAGCAGCATAAGCCAGCCGCTAAGGCGGCCATATTGCCTGCTCATTACGGCATGTATTGTATATATGGAAACAAGGCCAAAATAATGCCCGGTAAATGCAAAAGCCGAGTTCATGACTATGTCATACCAAAGAAGGTCATATTCGGACAGCCAGGAAGCTGTAAGCCGTCCAAGCCCGGCCCTCCTTACCACATGAATAAAATCGGTAAAAATATATGGGGAATTGGGGTAGAAAATCAGCCATACAAAAAAAATGCCAAGCACTATTGAGCTGCTCGGTTTTTTGCCAATAACAGCAAGCCTGTTGGCATATTCATTGCCAAGGCTGGCTATTCCGGCAGGTATAATGGCCAAAAAAAGGTTCCAGATAAGATAGCCCTGCATAAAATGGCCGGTAAGCCCGAAGCGTACAACTACAAACAGCAAGCATGACAAAAAACCCAGCCCGGCAGCCAGCCCCAGTCTGGCTGCTTGAGCTATTTTTGGTATCTTGATTCCCATCCTGTTTTCAGTATAAGTCCAGAGCTCTGTCACTTACCAGGGCTTTTGCAAAATTCACAAAAGCTGCCAATTGCATTGCCGGCAGCTGTTTCCCGTCCCTTACCCTGATGGATACACTGCCATCATCCCTTTCCTTGGCGCCGACCACAAGCATATAAGGCACTTTCTGGTTTTGGGCATCCCTTATTTTAGCGTTCATGCGCTGGTCAGACAGCATAGCCTTGGCCCTTATACCTTCTTTTTTCAGTTCCATGGCAACTTGTTCCGCATAGTCGTTAAAATCAGGTCCGACAGGTATTACAGCAGCTTGTTCAGGCGCCAGCCATAGCGGAAATGCACCGGCACAATGCTCAATATAAACACCAAAAAAACGCTCTATGGAGCCAAGAAGGGCCCTGTGCACCATATATGGCCTCTTTTTTTGGCCATCAGAATCCACATAAGTCATGTCAAAGCGCTCCGGCTCGTTAAAATCAAACTGGATAGTGGTAAGCTGCCATTCCCGCCCTATGGCATCCTTTACCTTAAGGTCGATTTTGGGGCCGTAAA
>JAKPMS010000170.1 GCA_029548805.1 Spirochaetota bacterium
GATATAAAAATGGAGCGTAATGTCAACAAGGCCAGGGCCCTGCTTGGCAAGCTGCGCTTTGTCAGAATCGACGCCCCGAGCAGCGCCAATCTGGCCCAAAATTATCCCAAGCCGTTTATGGCAAAACTGGTTTTTGGCGAAAGCGATTCTGCCCCCGGCATTCCGGGAGCGGAAGCTTATGTCAGCTATCAACGGCGCCAAACTTCCGGGCGGGTAATTTCCAGAACCGAACGCGTAATGACAGATACTGGCGGCGTCATCAGCTTTGCTCCACCTCCTCCGGACTTTGTCGGCAAGGCCACTCTCAAATTCAGCTTGAACCTGGACTCTGCAAGGGATTTGCTGGATAAAATGCCGGACAAATTCGCGGCCTATGTGGATGCTATTTCGGAAGACATGTCCAGGCGCTCGCTTGACTTTGACTATACCATAGTTTCAATGGCAAAAACCGTTCCTACGGGTGTGGTTATAATAGACCTGGACAAAGACGGAAAAGCCGCCGGCAGCTCCACAGCCCAGGGCGGCCTTTTTGAAGCCATTGCCAAAGAAAAGTTTAAGGCGGGGCTGGCTCCTATTGATGCAAGCCTGGTCATTTCCATGAATGACAGCCAAATCCTAAAGGTTGCAAAAGCCCAATATGGCAGCAATTTGCAGCGCCTCATTTACGGAATTGCAAAGCCGGTAAGCGCGGAAAAGGACGGCAGCATGTGGCAAGCCCAGGCTTCCGTTTCGGTGCGCTGCATTGACTTTGCCACGGGCATGATACTGTACAGCGGAGAAAAAACAGCCATAGCAGTTGCTGCCGATGAGGCATCTGCCAGAAAAGCTGCCCTTTTGCAGGCAGCCAGAGATGCTATTGCCAAAGACCTTATGGCCAATCTACCGTAAATCCAAGCTGTTCACTATTGGCAGGGTGATGTCACTTGTCATCACCCTGCTTTTTAATGACTGGTCTTGGCTGCCATGGTTTTTCTAAGACAAGTTTCCAGATAGAATTTGGAAGCGCCGTCTTCGGGTACAATTTCCAGGGCCCTGTTAAAATAGAACAGGGCCTGTGCATAATCCTTCTGGTAATATGCCATCATGCCCTGTTCAAAAAAAGTATTGGATTTCATCTTTCTTTCAAAAATTTCTTCCGGCAATCCGTCAAATATCTCAAACACGGAAACCGGCGCATCCTTGCCTTTAACTTTTACCTTGCCGATAAAACGGTACTTGTATTTGCCAGGGTCACCAAGCTGCATGAATGTGCTTTCACTTATTACCAGAGGTATATTAAAAGCTTTTGCTATGCTCTGCAGCCTTGATGACAGGTTGACGGCGTCCGAAATGACGGTTCCTTCCATTCGTCCTGGCACTCCTACAACACCCAGCATGAGGGTTCCCGTATGTATTCCTATACCCATGGAAATGGGTTTGTAATTGACTTTGGCCCTGTGGCCGTTGTACTCCACCATTTTGGTCTGGATAGCTACTCCGCTGCTGACAGCAGAGTCAGCTCCCCCTTCTTCTGCAAATAGAGCCATTATTCCGTCACCCATATACTTGTCTATAAAACCGCCATATTCGTCAATTACTGGTACCACCCTGGACAGATAGGAGTTGATAAACGCAAAGCTTTCTTCAGGAGTAAGGCTCTCTGACATGGCTGTAAAACTGCGTATATCGGAGAAAAAAATGGTCATATCCTTTTTGATATGGTCACCAAGTTTGAGATCCGAAAAACTGTCCTTGTTCAAATGCTCCAGTATTTCGCTGGGAACAAAGGGCTTGATGGAAGCGCCCAATTTGTTGGCCAGCTCGTCTATGGCATGGTCCTCCCGGGCCGGCCTGGCCAGTTCAAGCATTACAGCCAACAACAAGCCTATTCCCAATAGCGCGTCTCCCGCACTCGCATATATCTGCCAGAACCCCGCAAAAAACAGCTGCCTCCCCATCCGGCCAAATGCAAAAATCCGCTCGGCAGCGATTAAAAGCCATACTGCCGCCCACGGTATGGCAGCCCAAATCAGCCATTGCCTTTCTTGGTTTTTGGGGTATAAGAGCCAAAGCGCCAGCAAAACGGCAACAGACTGAATGGCAACAATAATAAAAGCAACGCTTTCAAAAAAAGAAAAATTGCTTTCTAGCAGGCCGGTTTTAATAAGGGCCAGGACAAGCGCAGCAACGGCAACAAGGATTCCGGATACAAGGAACAAACCTTTAAAAAGTTTTGGCATGGCCTTGTTGCATATCCTTGCGGATACAAATATAAAAGCCAGCCTGTGTATCCCGACGCCCAAGACAAATACAGCATACTGATAAGGAAAAATTGACTCCGGCATAAAAAGGCAGGTGTATAAGAGTCCGGAAAGCAGTGCAAAAAGGGCAGAATACTTATACTGTTTTGCCAGAGGCCTGTACAAAAATAGAAGCGTAAAAAAAACGGCAAGAATGAACCAAAATGCCGGAATTACTGGTTTTGGAAAAACGGAGTTTATGAAAGACATTTCAAAAATATATTTGGCGCTCATGCCTTATATAATAAACTCATATATAAGTTTTATCCATAGAGATTACTTAGCCAAAAAACCTGTTTTAATTGTCAAACAAAGCGTGTCAAAAATTAAAATTTACAGCTACTAATCACGAATTGCTGTTTTTAACAGTTGATAAATTTATACAGATTGGGTAAAATACAGCTGTCTATAATCGATATGTTTATATCGATAAAAGTAAAAAGGGGGAATACTTATGGCCGTAGCTCAGATAGAGTTCTCAAAAGAACTCCAGAGCTTTGTGCACGAATGGAAAGACAAGCCTGGCAGCTTGATCATGATACTTCATCGCGTGCAGCAAGAGTTCTCGTATATTCCGCGGGAAGCAGCGGAACGTTTGTCCAGGGAACTGAACATGCCCTTGGCAAAAATTTATGGAGTACTGACGTTTTACCATTACTTTAAAACAAGCAAACCCGGCAAATACCGTATTGCGGTATGTATGGGTACTGCCTGTTATCTTAAAGGCGGCCAGAGCCTGCTTGAAGAAGCCGGAGAAATCCTGGGTATCAAGGGAAACGAAGTTTCGGATAACGGCCTGTTTTCCATTGATGCTGTACGTTGCGTAGGCTGCTGTGGTCTGGCTCCGGTAATGATGGTTGGAGATGAGGTTTACGGGAAACTTGACAAGGACAAGGTACCAGAAATCATAGCCAAGTATAAAAAACTGGGATAAATATGCATTACAGCGTCTGTGATTTTCTGCTGGATATTGTGCAAAATTCAATTGAAGCCGGATCAGCCAATATTGTTCTCAAAATACTGGAAGAAAACAGACTGTTGGAAGTTTATGTTGAAGACAACGGCAAGGGCATGGATAAGGAAGAACTCGAAAAAATAAGGGATCCTTTTTACAGCGATGGCCAAAAACATTCCAAACGCAAAGTAGGGCTTGGGATACCCTTCCTTCTTCATGCTGTAGAACTGGCTGGCGGCTCTTGCAATATAGCCTCCAAAAAGGGAAAAGGAACGATTGTATCCTTCAGTTTTCCAATGGACAGTATTGATTCACCGCCTTTGGGCGATCTTCCCGGCTTGTTTCTATCTTCAATGTGTTTTGACGGCAATTACGAGTTGAGCATATACAGACGCAACAAGGAAGCTGACATTGACTATGTACTGCATCGTTCCGAACTTTTGGAAATTATCGGCAGCTTCAACAAAGCAGATGCACTGCTGGATCTGAAAGATTTTTTGGTTTCCCAGGAGCTAGCTTCTGGCGAAGTTGTTTCTTGATGGATGGATGGATGAAAGGAACCATTTATGGCAAAAATGACCCTTGAGCAGCTCCGCAAACTCCGTGAGGAGAAAAAAGGCGAGATGGACAAGCGCGAAGTTGAGGGAAAAAACATACAAATTATTGTAGGTATGGGAACCTGCGGAATAGCCGCCGGAGCAAAACAAACCTTTGAAGAAATAATAAGAGAAGTTGATGCTAACGGCCTTGCAGCCCAGGTTGTTATAAGGCAGACCGGGTGCATGGGACTGTGTCATGTTGAGCCTACTGTTGAGGTGGTAATGCCCGACATGCCTGATACCATTTACGGCAGGGTGGACGGAGCAATAGCAAAAGAAATTGTGGTTAGGCATGTATTGGGCAAAGCACTGCTAGAAAACCACATTTATGATCGGCCGGCGGTCGATATAGTCAAACAATAGGCGGAGGCCGATATCATGGCATACAAGCAATTTATACTGGTGTGCGGAGGCACTGGCTGTGAATCCAGCAAGGCCGACGATATTTACAAGGAGCTTATTGCAAATGCCGAAGCTATGGGTGTCAAGGACGATGTGCAAATCGTCAAGACCGGTTGCTTCGGATTCTGCGAAAAAGGCCCCATTGTCAAGGTTCTTCCTACAGAATCCTTTTATGTAGAGGTCAAACCTGAAGACGCAAAAGAAATTATAGCTGAGCAGGTAATAAAAGGACGTGAAGTAAAACGCCTTTTATACAAGGACGACAAGGCAAAGGACCGGATAAAACTCGAGGATATAGGTTTTTACCAGAAGCAATTCAGAATTGTTCTCAGGAATTGCGGCATTATCAACCCGGAAAACATTGACGAATACATAGCCCGGGACGGCTATGCAGGACTTGAAAAAGTCCTTGGTTCAATGAAACCGGAAGATGTAATAGCAGAACTCAAAACATCCGGCCTTAGAGGTCGTGGCGGTGCCGGCTTTCCTACCTGGCGTAAGTGGGAGTTTTCCAAAAATATAAGCTCCGATCAGAAGTACGTGGTATGCAATGCTGACGAAGGCGACCCCGGAGCCTACATGGACCGCTCCACAATAGAAGGGGATCCCCATTCCATCATAGAAGCCATGAGCATATGCGGTTATACCATTGGCGCTGACAAGGGCTATGTGTATATACGCGCGGAATACCCCCTGGCCATAGACAGGCTGAAGATTGCCCTGAAACAGGCCAGGGAATACGGACTTCTTGGCAACAACATACTTGGCACCAATTTCTCTTTTGACATAGAAGTGCGCCTTGGTGCCGGAGCTTTTGTATGCGGAGAAGAAACCGCACTCCTGCAATCGCTTGAAGGCCATCGTGGCATGGCTGTCCCAAGACCGCCCTTCCCTGCAGTAAAAGGACTGTGGGGCAAGCCTACTGTAATAAACAATGTGGAAACCTGGGCTAATATACCTGTCATATTCACAAAGGGAGCCGAGTGGTTCAACAAAATAGGTACAGAAACAAGCAAAGGCACAAAAGTGTTTGCCCTTACCGGCAAAGTAAAAAGCTCCGGCCTTGTGGAAGTACCCATGGGTACTAGCTTAAGGGACATAGTGTTCGGCATAGGCGGCGGTATTAAAGACGGCAAAAAGTTCAAGGGTGCCCAGACCGGAGGCCCTTCTGGCGGAATTATTCCACCGGATTATCTTGATACGCCAATAGACTACGAAAGCCTGACCAGCCTGGGGTCCATGATGGGTTCCGGCGGACTCATAGTAATGGATGAGGATGACTGTGTAGTGGATGTATCCCGTTTTTATATGGAATTCTGTGTGGACGAGTCTTGCGGAAAGTGTTCTCCCTGCCGCATAGGTACCAACCAAATGCACTCCATATTGCAGAAAATTTCCAGGGGCAACGGCACCATGGAAGATCTGGACAAACTGGAAAAAATCGGGCTGGCAATGAAAAAGGCAGCTTTGTGCGGCCTTGGCCAGACTGCACCCAATCCTACCCTGTCCACCATAAAGCGCTTCAGAAACGAGTATCTTGAGCACATAAATGACAAAAGCTGCCAGGCAGGCAAGTGCAAGGACCTCATAGTTTACAGTATCAACAAAGAGAATTGTATAGGCTGCGGCCTTTGTGCCCGTAAGTGTCCAACAAACTGCATCTCTGGCGACAAGACGCAGAAATATACCATAGATGCCTCCAAGTGCATCAAGTGCGGTGAATGCTACAAAGTATGCAAGTTCAACGCCGTTCTAAAGAAGTAAGGAGCAGGTTCAATGGTTAATGCCAAAATTAACGGAATCCCCGTACAGGTCGCTGAAGGCACTAGTATCCTTGCAGCGGCAGAAAAAGTAAATGTACGCATACCCAAGCTTTGTTATAATGACGACCTGCCGGCATGGGCTGCCTGCGGCATCTGCATAGTAAAGGCAGAAAAAAACCCCAAAATGCTCAGGGCTTGCTCTACTCCAATAGAAGAAGGCATGAGCATCATTACCCATGATCCGGAAATTGTAGCAGTCAGAAAAACGGTTATAGAGCTTATACTTTCTACCCACCCGGATGACTGCCTGCAATGCCCAAGAAACGGCTCTTGCGAGCTGCAGACCCTGGCTGCAGAATTCGGCATAAGGGAGCAGCCTTTCAGAAAACGGCTTAAGGATCTGCCCATAGACAACTCCACCGGCTGTCTCATACTAAATCCTGAAAAATGTGTGCGCTGCGGACGCTGTGTGCTGGTTTGCCAGCAGATGCAGAATGTATGGGCTATAGAGTTCCTTGGCAGGGGCGAAAGCACACGCATAGCTCCGGCTGCGGATGTAAGGCTGGCCGACGGCCCATGTATAAAATGCGGACAATGCGCCGCCCACTGCCCTGTTGGAGCCATTTACGAGCACGACCATACTCAGGAAGTATGGGACGCCCTGATGAAAAGCGGCGAAGAAGCCAAAACCTGTGTTGTACAGATTGCCCCTGCTGTCCGCGTAGCTCTTGGCGAGGAATTTGGACTGGAACCAGGCACTGTAATTACAAAGAAAATTTACACAGCCTTAAGACGCCTTGGCTTTGACGTGGTTTTTGACACCAACTTCTCTGCCGACCTTACCATTCTGGAAGAAGGCACGGAATTTGTTAAACGCTTTACGGATTTTGCTGCCGGAAAAAACAAGGAGCTTATGCCGCTTATAACATCCTGCTGCCCGGCTTGGGTGGATTACATGGAAAAGTATTATGACGACATGATCCCCAACTTCTCCACCGCCAAAAGTCCCCAGCAAATGATGGGCGCCATGATAAAGACCTACTGGGCGCAAAAAGCCAATGTGGACCCCAAGAAAATTTATTCTGTTTCTGTCATGCCATGTACAGCCAAAAAATGGGAAAGCGCCCGTAACAAGGACATGTATTCTTCCGGCCAGCGTGACGTGGATGTGGTCCTTACCACAAGAGAAATAGCCCGCATGATAAAGCAGGCTGGCATAGACCTGGTAAACCTGCCGGACGGCGAAGCGGACAGCCCCATGGGCCCCTATACAGGAGCAGGTACCATATTTGGCGCCACCGGCGGAGTAATGGAAGCTGCTTTGCGTTCGGCTTACTACCTTATAACCAAAGAGGACCTGTCAGACGTAAACTTTACCGGCGTACGCGGCATGTCCGGCATCAAGGAAGCTCGCATACACATAAAAGGCACAGAAGTGCGTGTTGCAGTAGCACACCAGATGGGAAATATAGCTGCAGTCCTGGAAGAAATCCGCAAAGCCAAAGTAGAAGGCAGGGAAACCCCTTGGCACTTTATAGAAGTAATGGCTTGCCGCGGAGGCTGTATAGGCGGCGGCGGACAGCCATACGGAGCAACGGACGAAATTCGCAACAAACGTATTCGCGGAATTTATCATGACGACGAGAAGAGCACCTATCGCTGCTCGCATCACAATCCGTTCATAACCCAGGTGTACAAGGATTTCCTTGGAGAGCCCAACAGCCACAAAGCCCATGAGCTCCTGCACACCCATTATGAGAAGCTTGAACTTTACAACAAATAAAAATAATTGCATAATCTAGCAGGAAGCCGCGGAACCTTGACGGGTTTCGCGGCTTTTTTGCTGAAGGCATACAAGCAAATTTCAATACCTGGAGGATTTTATGCAAAAATTGGTTATTACAGCCGCCATTTGCGGTGCTGAAGTAACAAAGGAACACAACCCGGCAGTACCCTATACCATAGCAGAAATTGCGCGTGAAGCAAAATCGGCCTATGACGCGGGGGCTTCCATAATTCATCTCCATGTAAGGCATGACGACGGCACTCCAACCCAGGACAGGGCGCGTTTTCAGGAAGCTGTGGATGCCATAAGAAAGCTTTGCCCGGATGCAATAATACAGCCTTCCACCGGCGGCGCTGTCGGGATGACTGACCTTGAAAGGCTGCAGTCTACAGACATAGTCCCCACGCCGGAATTTGCCACCCTTGACTGCGGTACCTGCAATTTTGGCGGCGACGAAATATTTGTAAACTCGGACAATACCATAAAAAACTTTGCAAAAATAATGAAAGAGCGGGGCATAAAACCGGAACTGGAAGTTTTTGACAAGGGCATGATAGACATAGCCCTTCGCTTGGATGCAAAAGGCCTTTTGGTCCATCCGCTGCATTTTGATTTTGTACTGGGAGTACAAATATCCGCAACTGTCAGGGATCTGGTTTTTATGGCCGGCAGCATACCTCCAGGAGCTACATGGACTGCCACAGGTATAGGCCGAAGCGCCTGGACCATTGCTGCTGCCAGCATAGCCATGGGCGGGCATGTACGTATTGGCTTTGAAGACAATCTTTACCTTGAAAAAGGCGTGTTGGCCAAAAGCAACGGAGAAATGGTGGAAAAAGTAAAAGCCATAGCAAAACTGCTGGGCAGGGAAATTGCCAATCCGGCAGAAGCCAGGGTTATGCTGGGTCTATCAAAATGAAAAAAGGCGGCTAAGCCGCCCCATTTTTAGTCAAGCCTTAAGGCCGCCAATCAGCGCTTTTGGAAACAGTAATCACTATTTCTCCTTCTAAGTCGGTATCCTTAAGTGGCTCTAGAAGGCCAAAAACAACACTGCGAACCATTTCCTCTACAAAAGGGGAAAGCGGAATATCAATTCCTCCCGTGCTAAGTTTGACTTGGCGCTCTGACATACATCCTCCTTCATACCTGCAAACAAGGACCTCAAATAACTTAAGTTTTATATAGTTCCCCAAATCTTAGTGTTAGAGCCCGTTTTACAAAAATATAGGCATATATTGTATAGTCTTGAGCAGCTTCACACAATATATGGTACCTAAAAGAGCTAACACTAATCTTCTGGGAACTATGCTTCCCATAAATCAAAAAGCGTACTTTTTTATGGCTTCCTGGTTTTTACAGGGGAATTATTGCTTCTGCCGGCAATAATACCTGATCAAGCCATCCGCTTCGCCAGGATAAAAAGCCTTTAACCCGGCTTCTTTGGCTTCTTCTACAAGCTTCTCCGCAGAACTGACCAGTGCATCAAAAGCTTCCATAGGGCTTTTTAATCCAGCTTCGGTTCCGGCACTGCCGGAAAAAATAACTCCTATGCTGCCAGGAATGGGAGTTCCGGATACAGGGGAGCCCTCCACAAAAACCACATCCAGACCAGGGAAAACGCTTTCCAGGGCTGCCAAATTCCAGCTTGGCGGGCATAGTTCCTCTTGGAATTTGTTGCTTGCAATCTTGTAAAGCTTGCCTTTTGCTGTAATGGCTGTCTCTGCCCCGCTTTTTACAAAACGGTTGCTGTCCTTTTTGCCAATATTTAGCATATCCACATGTGATGCAAATTTAATTACACCCGGCTTCATTCCAAGCTGCCGGCAAGACCGGATACAGCCTTCTATAAAACCCGTCTTTCCAGTGTTGGACCATCCTATAAAGCTGAAAACGGTCATTCTTTTATAAAATCCAGAATAGTATTTAATGGCGCCTCGTTCATCAGCGCTTTATAAAACCTTTCCTGCTCGCATAGTCTGGCAAGGGCAGACAGAACGGACAGATGCTCGTTACGCGAGGAGCTTATAATCAAAAAAACCGCTTTTACGGGCAAATCATCAGGAGCCTTCCATGGCACAGCAAAGCGGGGATAGGACAATGCAATACACGCATCTTCCGGGGTCTTGGCCATGGGCATGCCGGGATGCGGAAAAGCCAGCCCTTGTCCCATGGCTGTAGAGGAACTGG
>JAKPMS010000172.1 GCA_029548805.1 Spirochaetota bacterium
GGCATGAACACCGGAGTTTTGACCCGGCCATGCGGCAAGTCAAGAATTCCTGTTCTTGCATTGCTCAATTTGTCAACTGAGTGCAGCTTAAATATTTCATTTTTTGTCATTTCCAAACTCCAGGGATTTTTGGCATAAAGGCCCGCAGGCTTATCAGTCATGCCTTGTTTTAAGCAGTAAAACCGTAAGCAATAAAAAAATAACAACAGGAGAAAAGGCTCCGGCAATTGGCCTGATTATTTCATTTTTGGACAAAAGCATGCTTATCATCTGGATTACATAAAAAATTGTGGCAAAAACCAGGCTTGACAACATGCTGGTTAAAAGAATATTGCTTTTGAAGCGCCCCACCAGGCTTAGGGACAAAAGGCACACAAGCAGGGGAGTAACAGAAAAGGCAAAGCGTTTGTATACTTCTGACTTCTGTGAAGCAAAAGGGATTCCTGAGCGTTCAAGCGCTTTAACATAGCTGAGCGCTTCTTTTAGCTGCATTTCGTTGACCGCTTTGCTGCCAGCCAAAAATGAATCTGGTGATTCATCATACAGCGGATCATCCCAATTTGCGCTTGTTTCGTCTCGCAGTATTCCGCCCTGAAAGAAAAACCTTCTTACAGAACCGAAATGCCAATGGGAACCCGTCCATTCGGCCGATTGAGCATTGAGCCTGGAAACAAATTTTCCGCTGTCATCCCTTTGAATTACGCTTATTCCGCTCAGGCTTAAACTGGCTTTGTCAAAATATTCCACGGTCCATATATATTTGCCGTCTTTTCCTATGATTGTAATATCCGAAAACCCCCTGGCTTCGCCATATTTCAGAAGGACAGAGGATAATTCATTTTTTTTTGCACTGAAAGGTATGACCACCCTGTCTTCAAAATAAAAATAGCCAAGGGACACAAATGCCGCAATCAGTATTACTGGAAGGGAAAAAGATGAAAGGGACAGGCCTGATCCGTATACAACAAAAAGTTCCCTGTTGTTAAACATGCTGCCAAATGAAAACGAAACGGAAAAAAGCATGGCTACCGGCAGGGCCCAGCTGGCAGATTTTGCCGTGTTGTAATACAACAATTGCAAAATGCTTTTGAAACCCACTTCATTCTCCATATACTGGACTATATGGGCAAAGAGCTCCGCCATTTGTATTATCAATACAAAAAATGCCAGGGCTGCCATGAAAGTAACAAGAAAAACCTGTATTACATATGCATCCAGGGTTTTGCTGCGTTTGGGCAAGCTCATGCAGACCGCCAAAAAACAAGCAAAGGCAAAGACGCAATCAGCACTAGCATGTTTGGTGCCCACATTGCCAGGAAGGGGTTGAGTTCGGATTTCAGACCGAATGACTGCCCCCCTATAAGCAGTGCCCAATAAACCAGGGCTATAAGCAGCCCCACTCCGAAGCCGGCTAGCCTGCTGCTTTTTTTGGATTTTGCGCCAAGAGGAAAAGCAAGAAA
The DNA here is from genome assembly GCA_029548805.1 of Spirochaetota bacterium. GTDB lineage: Bacteria > Spirochaetota > Spirochaetia > Treponematales > UBA12059 > SZUA-370. Next base: position 1,461 of record JAKPMS010000172.1, read on the forward strand.
AATAAAGCAGAATGCACCGGCAGGAATTGAAAACTTTTTATAATATTCCAGCCTGTAAATTTCCAGGCTTCTGTCCCTGACAGGCCTTAGCACAAGAGCTTTGTAGGAGCTTTCAATATCGCCCAGATAGCCAAGGGAAGCGTCAAGGGGAGCTAAGGAAGAGGCGCGCTTCAAGTACTCGCCGGCAAGCTGCCTCTTTTTTGCTTCAATTTCTTTTTGCCGCTCCAGCAGCCTTCCGTTCAGGACAGACTCCTTGCTTTTAATAAGTTTTAATACCTCCCTGCTTGCCATTTCTCTCGGGCCTATGGCGGAAGCAAAATCCGCAAAACCTGACAGCATAAGATTGTATTCCATTTCAGCTGCTGTTGAATATTCATACCTGTCCGGTTTTGCCGGATCGCTTTCCTGAATAAAAATGTCCTTCAGAACAAGCGTAAGGATTCCTTTTGCATCTCCTTTATCCAGCAGAACAGCCCTGCCAGTGTTTATAAGCCTGGACTTTCCGGACTTGGTTGTATCCAGGATCAACAAGTCCCGGATGGCTCCATCTTCCAGTTCACCCATTACCAGGGTTGCATCCTTGTATTTTTTTACAGAATAGGGCTTAAGCTCCAATGCCGGAACGGAACTGATAAGCTTTCTGTATAGTTTTCCGTAATTTATTGTTCCCAAAGGCAGGAAATAGTCGTTCATGACAAATGAAACAAGCGAAAAAACAAGTCCCAAAAATAAAAAAGGAACCATAATGGAATGCCTGGAAACGCCGGAAGCATGCATTACCAAAAATTCGTTGTCCCCGGCCAGTCTGCTGGACGCCATCAGCGCTCCAACCAGGGATCCAAAAGGAAAGGACATGGCAATAATCGCGGGGGTAGCATAAAAAACCAGCATTATTACATCAACCAAGGGAGCTTTTTTGGACAGGATGTCTTCGGCCATCAGCAGCAGCTGGTTGATAAAAAAAATTATGAAAAAAAACAGAAAGGTAACCACAAATGCAAAAAAGAACTCTTTGGCAATATAAAGCCAAAGGCTAAGGCTATGGTGTTTGCTCATAAGCTACTTGCCTGTAGAGCCAAATCCGCCATCTCCCCTCTCCTTGTTTTGGGCTTTTTTACCGTATTCGGTGCCTTCCTTTTGTACGGTAACACTGCTGTTTGCGCTTTCAAAACGGGCCCGGACCACGGGGCAAATTACCAACTGGGCTATCCTGTCTCCGGGTTTTACAGTATATGGCTCGGATCCGTTATTGTGAAGAATTACTTTTACTTCACCCCTGTAATCCTGGTCTATAGTACCAGGAGAATTGAGGCAAATGATGCCGTGATGGGCTGCCAGTCCGGATCGGGAGCGCAGCTGGCCTTCGTAACCCACAGGCATGCGTATCCTGAGCCCGGTGGCAATTATTGCCCGTTCTCCCGGCTTTATCAACAAGCTGGCCCCGATACAAGCCCTGATGTCGGCCCCCGAGGATCCGGACGTCTGATATTCCGGCATTGCTGCTCCCGGCTCCAATTCCACCATGACAGATACATCAGCTTTCACTGGCTTCTCCTTCTTCTGCCCCAAAAATATCCCTTCCGGTTTTGGCCGTTCTAGTTCCAAGCTTGCCGTATAACAAGAGGCTAGCTTTCTCCGGATCCAAATTTCTTTTAACAAGCGCATTGATTCTGTCCGGGTCCTTTACAGCCACAATCCTGTCACGGGTAACGGAAATCGGCTCGCAGCTGCCATCATATATAAACTGCCGGGCAAGCCTTTTCATCCTGAATTCGGGATCATCGGAAGCCAGCAAAATACTGCCCTCCATTCTGGATACGGCTTCGGCCAACTCTTCCCGGCTCAGGCCGCCGGCAAAAAAGCTTTGTGCCTCTTGCAGATATGCGTTTGCAAAGACCGGAAACTGCCTTTGAGTGGTGGCCGAGGATACTGCCCACAAAGCTATATATGGTGACAAGTACAGGGAACTGCCTATATTGTAGCACAGGCCCTCTTCTTCCCGTAAATGCATAAAAAGACGGGAGCTCATGCTTTCGCCATAGGCAGAATTGGCAATGGAAAGCTGCCAAAATTCATCCTGTTCCAGCTTGGCAGACAAAGCCGATGCATAAAAAAAATACACCTGGCTTCCGCTGGCCTTTATCATTTTTCTTTCTTTGTTGAAAACCGGAAAGAACTTGTCTTTTATGGCATAATGATGACGGCTGTCTATTTTTTGTATATAAGCGGAAACCTGTTCGGCCATTCTGTCAGGATCCAGATTTCCGGCCATGGTAATGACAAGCGAGCCCTGTCTTATTTTTTTGTCATGAAATTCGCACAATGCGGCATGGCTTGCATTTTTTATATCCGCCAAACGACCCGCTATTTTGCGAGAAGCCGGATGCCCCTTGTATACAAGCGCCAAAAACTCGTCCTGTGCACTTTCTTCTATATCATCTTCTGACGACAGAATTTCATTGATTATGACATTTTTTTCTTTTTCAAAATCCGCTTTGCCTAACTTTGGCCTGTATATCATGTCCATAATCATTGACACGGCAGTGTCGGCATGCTTTACGGGAACAAGGCCATAAAAGCATATTGCTTCACGTTCCGTAAAGGCGTTTATGTAGCCGCCAAAACGGTCAAAGGTTCTGGAAAACTCCCTTGCGTCTCTTTCTCCGGAACCCTTGAACAACATATGTTCTGTAAAATGCGATAGTCCCCGCTCAATGTCTTTTTCATGTGCCGAGCCAAAAGGAAACCAGAACCCGATAGCTGCTCCCTTGGCAAGCGGAATTTTGTCTATAAGTAGCTTGACTCCCGGTGCAGGATCATATTGATATATATGGTCTTCTGGAAAACTGCCCATTATTTATAAAGCCTATCCTAAAACAAATATACTGCCCCAAAGCTTAGTGTTACAGCTATTTTTACCAAAAACACTGCTATATATCGTATGCAACTAGGCATCTTTATACAGTATAAAGTGCTTGTCCAGAAAAACACTAAGCTTTGGGGCAGTACAGTTAAAAACCTTTTTTGCCCAGTGCAGCTTTGAACAAATTGCTTTTGGCTGCACCAGATAGACGGTATTATTTCTTTTCGCTGTCGGCAAGAGCATCTATATACGAAAGATTGAGTCTTCCAAGCTTGTCTATTTCCAGCAGCTTGACCGGTATGGATTGCCCTTCTTTTACTACTTCACTGGCAGAAGCTATTCTGGTTTTGGACAGCCTGGAAATATGGACCAGGCCTTCTTTTCCTGGCAGTATCTCCACAAACGCGCCAAAGTCCATTATGCGCTTTACAGTACCCTGGTAAATGGTGCCGACCACAGGGTCCTGGGCTATACCCAGAACCGCCGCTTTGGCAGCTTCTGCCGAATTGCTGTTGATCCCGAAAATGCTTACGGTTCCGTCATCTTCAATATTTATTTTTACCCCGTATTGGTCGCACATAGCTTTTATGTTTTTGCCGCCAGGCCCGATTATGGCTCCAATTTTATCCACATCAACCTTGAGCATCAAAATTTTGGGAGCATATTCGGAAATATCCTGGGCAGGCAGCGCAATGGTTTTGTTCATTACGGACAATATGTGCATCCTGCCCCGTTTTGCCTGGTCCAATGCTTTTGTAAGTATTCCTGTGGACACATTGGCAATTTTAATGTCCATTTGGAAACCGGTTATTCCTTTTTCTGTTCCGGCTACCTTGAAGTCCATGTCTCCCAAATGGTCCTCGTCGCCAAGTATGTCTGAAAGCACGGCATAGCGTTCACCTTCGCTTATAAGCCCCATGGCAATACCTGCCACAGGAGCCTTTAGCGGTACTCCAGCTGCCATAAGAGCCAGACTGGCTCCGCACACTGTGGCCATGGAAGAAGAGCCATTGGATTCCAGGATTTCAGAAACCACTCTTATTGTATAGGGAAACTTTTCTTTGGCAGGTATAAGCCTTTCCACGGAACGCTTGGCAAGATGTCCGTGTCCTATTTCCCTGCGCCCCGTCCCAAGTCTGCCAACTTCTCCTACAGAAAAGGGCGGAAAATTGTAGTGCAGCATAAAGGTTTCGCGCCGGTCCCCTTCTATGTCATCTAGCACCTGTTCGTCAAAACTGGTTCCAAGCGTGATGGTAACCAAAGACTGGGTTTCGCCGCGGGTAAACAAGGCTGAACCATGAGGCCGGTCCAGGACTCCTGTTTCGCAGCTTATGCTTCGTATATCTTCAAGTCCTCTTCCATCAACACGTTTGCCCTTGTCCAGAATGCCGGAGCGCAACAGCTTGTATTGTATGTCTTCCATAAGACTGTCAAAAAGCTTTAGCTGGACTTCATCTTCTTCCAGCGCTGCGCCAAAGGCAGCCCTGGTTTCCGCAATGGCTGCAGCTACCGCATCATGCCTTTCCTGCTTGCCTTTGGTAAAAATTGCAATGGCCAGTTTTTCTTTTGCCATGGATTCAATTTCTTCTTTGTTTGCAAGCGTGACTTTGAGCGGCGACAGGGAAAGCTTTTCTTTTCCTATGGCTGCGCGCATGTCTTTAATTGTTCTGCATATACCGGCTATGGGAGGCCTTGCCGCTTCAATGGCTGCAATCATGACTTCTTCCGATACCTCGGCTGCCCCGCCTTCCACCATGGTTATGCCTTCTTCAGAGCCTGCAACAACAATTTCCAGTTCCGATTTGGCTATTTCGTCGTAAGTCGGATTTATTATATAGCTGCCGCTCAAATAGCAAACTCTTACAGCCGCTATGGGTCCGTTAAAAGGAATATCGCTGATATGGACAGCGGCGCTGGCAGCATTTATGGCAAGAATATCCGGCGGGTTTATCAAGTCAGCAGATACGGTTGTGGGAACAAGCTGGATTTCCCGGCCAAATGCCTTGTCAAAAAGGGGGCGCATGGGCCTGTCTATGAGCCTGGAAACAAGAATTTCCCTGTCCTTTGGCCTGGCTTCCCGCTTAATAAAGCCGCCAGGAATTTTGCCTGCCGCATAGTATTTCTCATTGTATTCTACTGTAAGAGGCACAAAATCAAGACCCTCGCTTGCCTTGCTGGAACAGCAGGCAGTGGCCAAAACTGCAGAGCCCGCCAATTTTGCAAAAACTGCCCCGTTGGCCTGCTTGGCCATGCGGCCTGTTTCAAAGCTCATTTCCTTGCCGTTGATTGTATAGCTACTGGTATGTTGTGACATTTTTATTTCTCCCGGGCCATAAGCCCACAAATGAAACAGCCCGAACCTTGGCTGTTCGAACTATTGTTCGACGAACCATTGTTCGGGCCCGTTATAAAGACGCTTACTTTCTTATCCCAAGCTTGTCTGTAAGGGCTCTGTATTTTTCTATATCCCTTCTCTGAAGATATTTGAGCAGCTTTCTTCTCTGGCCTACCAAAATAAGCAGACCCCGTTTGGAATTGGTATCCTTTTTATTTACTTTAAAATGTTCTGTCAGTTGGCTTATGCGCTCGCTGATCAGGGCTATTTGTGCTTCGGTGGAACCGGTGTTTTTTTCATTTCCGCCATACTCTTTTACAAGTCTGGCTTTGTCCTCTTTGGTGACTGCCATTAATTTTCTCTCCTTGCTTCTTGTTAAGAAGGGATGTTACCTAATTGTTTATTTGGTATTATCCCCATGGCTTTTACCCAGGCTAATATTTTTTCCAAAATTTATAGCATTTGGGCTTGCCTTTTGCATGTCAGCCTTGCATAAGCAGCTGAGCAGGCCATTATTGTCCATCTCTATGACAACTCTAGTATTTTTGCTTCTTAAGTCCAGTATTCCTTCGTATTGGCCCGCAGCAGGAATCACCATAGACATGGCTCCAAGATCAACATATAAACGGCCATCAATATAATCAGGTTTTGCTTCCTGCAAATCAATTGAATATGGCCGACCCAGCATGGCGAAGGCCAGGTCTGTTCTGCCTTCCATAATTGCTTTACGTATGCGACTGGAGCTTACTACAGCCCCATTTAAGCTTAAAGCATCCATAACTTCTGTTTCAGCCCCCAGTTCTTGGGCCATTTGCCGTAAAGCATTGGAATCAGAAGAGTGCTGGTAGGCAAACTTGAAATCCTTGCCCACCACAAAAGCACGAACACCAAAAGCATTTACCAATATTG
>JAKPMS010000012.1 GCA_029548805.1 Spirochaetota bacterium
TAATAGAATCTGCAAAGAATAATGGCTTAAATCCATACAGCTATTTACATAGTGTCTTTAAACAGCTGCCACAAGCTCACGATACTGGTAATTTTGAAAGCCTTTTACCTTGGAACATAAAAATTCCTTAAGCATGGGAAGAATTGACGGTTACTATCATGCCGCATAATCTATCAGATCAACGATCTGGAATGCCCGATTTTTACCATCCATGCTCATTGCAACGCCATGCTCAGAAAGCGCACTGCTAACACTGCGTCGAGCGGATATAATGATGTTTATTATCAACAAGAACCCTAAACTACTGACTTAAAAAAATTTGCTTTTTGGGCAGCCTTTAATGCTAGTTAATATTTTATCATAATAAGCTTTGTTTGCTTCATATACATCGGCAAAGCTGGAAAAGTTAACAATATATATGTCATTTCCATCTATCCAGCAAAGAAAATACTGATAATTTTTAACATTATTTTCATCATACAAGAAAAACGAAAGCCTTATAAATGCACTTTGTATTTCCAGTTTTACTGAATTATAATCAAGCAGCTTGTTTTCCAAAACTGACAAGCGGACAAGTTCCGGAACTGTCAAGTTTTTTTCTTTTAGAAGCTTTAAATCCGCTTTTTCAACAGATATTTGCGAGTCCCGAAAACTGTTAAATTCCAGGCAATAGCCCGTAAAACCCGCGGAATCAACATGTTTCCAGTTATCATCCAGAGCTACACTTATCCCGTTTATGGAAACTTCATTTTTTGCTTTTTGGGGTATTTCCAATATGACATTTTTCCTTTTTGCTTCTTTTATAACAAGTTGATTTAAATTCAAAAAGGCTTGCATATCATCGATGCCCAAAAAGCCTCCGCGATTGAGAGTATATGAAGCTTTTTTATCTCCATCCACAGAAATTTTGTTAAACCTGAACAAGGGCAGAGCCTTGTTAAACTCAAACAGCAATGTAAAAGTATCCCATGGATCTGCAATTGTTTTTTGATCATGTATTTCTTCTTCATAATTTATATACAAGTTTGTGAAATTCAAAAAATCTATATACGCCTGAAGGTATTGCGGGGGAGTATTTTGTTCAACTCCTTTAATTTCTGTGATTTGTGCAAAGCCGTCTGCACTGTTTACTGCAGTAAAATAAAAATTAACTTCCTTTTTTGTATCCAAGTCAAGGTTTCTTGAAAATACAAAAAAGCTTCCTTCTGATTTAAACACGAGATAGCCTCGCAAAAAATTCATTCCACCGCGGGTATCCAAATAATATGCATATTCACCATTTGTGATGTAATCCAGTCCGGCAGAAAAAGCTGCAGCTGTAAAAATGCACAAAACAAGGGTGAATGCTGTTATTTTCTTCATGTTTAATTCCTTGGATAAAAAATAATTTTTAGCGGATATACTTCTTGTAAGTTGTAACTAAACCCTAATAATCGCCCTCTTTTTGGCCTTTTTTCTTTGCCTCGGCTAGGCCGGAGTGGAGGATTAATTCCCGCCTAAAATTTTTTTGAGCTGCCTGGCGTTTTTGACCGCACTGCCCCTGGCATGGTTGTTGAATGCCACATACAGCTTTGCTTTTTTTGCCATGCTTTTTAGCCTGGGTATGCTAAGGGCAAGTTCCTCTTCTGAGTACAAGTAATCGTAGCGGCTTACGGCATTGCCGCTCCACCAGGAGTCGGTATTACGGCCATGGTAGCGTATATATGCGATATTGCCTATGACCTGCTTGTAGTTTGCTGGGCCTCCAAACACAGTTAGCCCAGCGTCCTGGTGGCCGGCGCCTGGGAGCCCAGGCAAATCGGGGTTGTCCGTCATGACAAGGCCCGTGTTCCTGCGTTCCAGCTCTTCGTATACCCGCTGGCTGTTCCATTCGTTGTTGCGGAATTCCAGCAAAAGGGGCAGGGGAGCCAGCTCTTTGAGCAAGGCTGCAAGATAAGTCCTGTTGTCTTTTGTGTAATGAAAACGGTATGGCAACTGTATCAGTACAGCCAGCAGCCTGTCTGTCTCTGCCAGAACATTTACCGCGCGGCTGTAAGTTTTTGCGTCTTCCTTCCAGCCGGGCCCGGGCTCGTGGCTAAGGCTTCTGTGCGCTTTTATGCTGAACAAAAATCCTTTGGGGGTTTTGGCCAGCATGTTGGAAAGCGCCCGGGGCTTGGGCATGGCATAATATGAAAAGTTCAGTTCCACAAAAGGGAAAAAAAGGGAGTAATATTGCAGATAGCCGCTTTTTGGCAAGTCTTCCGGGTAAAGGACTCCTTTCCAGTCGTCGTATGAATAGCCGCTGGTGGCTATTTCTATTTCTGCCATCTATTTGTTCCGCTTTATTACCATCATTGTAAGGTCATCATACTGTTCGTCTTCCTTTAGATGGCCGTAATATATGTATTCTTTGCGCTGAGGGTTCGGATGGGGCTGTCTGTCATGGCAGTACAGCCTGTAATCCTTCCAGCATTTGGCCAAAAAGGCATCCACCTTGCTGTCCACAAGAATTTTGCTTTCCGCTCCGGCAGAGGGGTCGGGTATCATTCTGAACACCTTTTCTACTGCTGCCAGGCCCATTACCAAATCTTCTATGCTGGCGTCTATGGAGCGGAAGTCAAACTCGTACAGTATATTGGCTCCAAGGGGGTCGTCTTCCTTTTTGAGTGTATAGCTGCCTTTGTTAAAGATGGCTTCTGTAATCTCAATTATGCGTTCGTCTCCAAGCTGCTCCACCATCGGCTCCCTGAACTCGCTGTCTGTGCCATCCCTGTCCTTTATGATTTTAGTTTCATAAAGCTGGTTAAAGCTGCTGTTTCTTCTGGCCCTGCTGGCTTCTTCAAAGCCGTCTGTATACAGCATCAGTGTGTCTCCTACTGAAAGTTGTATGCGAGTCTGCTTATAGGGTGCTGTCATTTCCACCAGGTCATTTGCAAAAGTACCGGCGGTAGGTGCAGAAGGCAGTGTATGTGTAAAAACCTTCTTTTTGGATGCCTCGTATACCCTTACCAGATTGTCCCCAGCGTGGCAAAGATGGACAATGCCGGTTTGCGAGTCATAAATGCCCATAATAAAGGCTGCAAACCTGCCCCTGAATCCGCGCCGTTCTATAAAGTCGTTTATTTTGTAGGTGATTTTGTCCAGATGGATTCCGTCCTTTTTATAGGACCAGCCCTGCAGTTCAGTAGTAAAAATTGTTGCCACGCCCACCATAATTAGGGCTGCAGGAACTCCTTTTCCGGACACGTCACATTTTATAAAGGCCCAAAACCTGCCATCCAGAGCAGAATAGTCAAAATAGTCGCCGGAAACGCCCTTGGCTCCTTCGTAATAACCAAAGAAGCTGTGGCTGGGCAGCTCTTCGTGGCCGTGCGTCAACTTTTCTCCCTGGCTATTGGTTACAAGGGGGATGAACATTTTTTGGACTTCTTTTCCCACGGTAAGGAATTCCGCTTCTTTGGCAGCTTCCACAAGGCCTGCAGTCATTTCATTTATGGCGCCTGCTAAAATGGCCAACTCATCTTTTGATTTTATTTCTATGGAAAAATCAGCCAGGTTTTTCTTGTCGGCTTCATCACGAATGGTCTCAATGCCTTTTACCACCCTCATGAGCGGCCTTACAATTATGCTGGACAGGCCAAAAGAGCCTATTATGCCTATAACAAGGGCTACTATGGCATACAAGCTTACACTTTTAATTAGTGTTAGCCTGGCTTCCAGTATTTGTTTAACTATGGTTTCGGTTGATACAGAAAGCCTTACCATTCCGCGGTAATAAATGGATTCCCTGCCCTGCCGGTACAGTATGGGCTTGTAGAATATGTATTCTTCGCTTTTAAGAGCCAGTTCGTTTGAGCTGAAAGACGGGATGGAATGCACAGCCTCATCGGCTATGCTTTGCAGCCGTCCATTGAGTGTAAGCTCCAGATCCCTTGCAGCTTCGGCTATCTGGGCCAGGCGTTCCTGGCTGGCTTCATCCAGCCTGGCTGCAAGGGCGCTTCCTTCATCCTGGAGCTGCTGTATGGATTCGGCTAATGCTTCTACGCTTTCTCTTGCTTTAAAGTTTATGGTGTCGGAAATAAGCTTGATGGACGGGCTAAGCTCGTCGGCAAGCATGGATCCGCCGGCAATAAAGCTGCCCGTGTCAATTTTGTCTGCCAGGTCCGGGTCGTTGCTTGCCCATACCATATCCGCTTCTGTAGATCCGGAGCTTCCGTATCCCGTTATTGTAAGATAACGCGCTTCGCCTACTGCGCTCATCTGGTTTGGCAAAAGCGATAGTTCCAGTATGTTTGAGGCCGGCATATAGGATTTGGCTCCCTGCGATGCGCTTTCCAACAGCACTCTTGTCTTGGATTCCAGGCCGGAAGCCAGTATTTCGCTTTGTGTTTCCAGCGCGCGCAAGCCAATGGGTATGGATACAAGCAATACCACAAAAATTACCAGGAGGCTTATGGTGAGGGTAAACTTGGCGCTGAGCCCGACTCCCTTGCGCATAGCCTTGGCTGCGGCTTTTTTTCTTTCTGTTTCCGGCATAGGCTTTCCTTCCAGGATGGCAATGGCTTCCATCC
>JAKPMS010000038.1 GCA_029548805.1 Spirochaetota bacterium
ACCCTGGCCGTGTCCACCAGCGAAAGCATAGAAACCCTGGAAGACTATCTTGAACCCTTTCTTATACAATCAGGTTTTATAATGCGAACTCCCAGGGGAAGGGTGGCAACTCCGCTTGCGTACGAACATCTTGGATACAGAAAAAGCAATGTTGACAACGGATTTCAGTTTTGAGCTGCCGGAAGAGCTTATAGCCCAAAGCCCGGCAAAAAAGCGGGGTCAGTCCAGACTGCTGGTCCTGGACAAAAAAACCGGAGCTATTCTGCACAGCAAGGTGGACAGACTGGTTTCGTTTATACCACAAAATGCTGTGATGGTATTCAATGACTCAAAAGTAAGGAGGGCCAGGCTTTTTGCAAAAACGGCTTTTGGCGGCTCCGTGGAGCTGCTGCTTTTAAGACGCGAATATGGCAGCAATGGCGACCATCTGTGGGCAGCCCTGGCTTCCCGTATGGCAAAACTGAAGCCGGGCAGCATTTTGTACCTGCCAGATGGCATGGAAGCTGAAGTGATAGCCGCCCGCCCGGATGAAAGGCTTTTATGCTTTTCAAGAGAAGTTAGCGAAGCTTACCTGGATACCCATGGGCATCTTCCGCTTCCTCCTTATATAAAACGTATGGACGGGCCGGAAGACAGCGAGCGCTATCAAACCGTGTATGCTAGGGAATACGGCTCTGCTGCCGCCCCTACAGCCGGTCTCCATTTTACGGACAGCATTTTGGGCAGCCTTAAAGAAGCCGGAATTAAGCTTTGTTTTGTTACCCTGCATGTAGGCCTAGGAACCTTTCTGCCGGTACGCAGCAGCACAATAGAAGGCCACAAAATGCATTATGAGGATTACAATATTCCGCCGGAAACAGCAGAAGCTGTGAACAAGGCCAAGACAGACGGGCAGCCGGTAATTGCGGTAGGAACTACCAGCGTAAGAAGCTTGGAGAGCGCATGGTCTGGCAACTCCATCATGGCAGGTTTTGGCTCTACCGATATATTTATTTATCCTGGCTACCAGTTTAAGCTGGTAGACAGCCTTTTTACCAACTTTCATACACCTGAATCCACCCTTTTAATGCTGGTTTCAGCTTTTGCAGGCAGGGACAGGATAATGGCAGCATACAAAGAGGCTGTAATAATGAATTACAGTTTTTTTTCCTATGGCGATGCCATGCTTATAAGGTGATTAAATGAGCGCTGCAAGACGCATAGATATTCCAAAAAGCCTTAAAGATTTTGCCCAGGTTTTTACCAAAGCCGGCTATTCCTGCTATTTTGTGGGAGGCGCTGTGCGTGACAGCCTGCTGGGGCTTCCGGTAAATGACTGGGATGCAGCCACCAATGCAAGGCCGGAAGAAGTGCAAAAGCTGTTCAAAGCCGTAATTCCCACAGGCATACAACATGGCACGGTTACCGTGCGATGGCGGGACAGCTTTATAGAAACTACCACCTTCAGGCTGGATGGCAAGTATGAAGATGGCAGGCACCCTGAAACAGTAGAGTATTCAGACAAGCTTGCTGAGGATCTGTCCAGAAGGGATTTTACCATAAACGGCATGGCTGCCGACCCTGAAACAGGCCGCATAATTGATCCCTATGGCGGGCTAAACGACTTGTCCGCAAGGCTTGTAAACGCAATAGGAGACCCGCTTGAACGTTTTAACGAAGACGGCCTGCGCCCATTGAGGGCTATCCGCTTTGCTTCCAGGCTTGGCTTTTCTATATCCCGTTCCACACTTGCAGCCATCCCGCTGTCCATTCCTCGCTTCAAGCTGGTATCCAAAGAAAGAATAAGGGACGAGTTCAGCAAAATTTTGTTGTCGGATTCTGCCGGAGACGGAATACGGCGACTGGAAGACTCGGGGCTTTTAAGGGAATTTATCCCCGAGTTGTCAGCCTGCAAAGGAGTGCTGCAGGGCGAGGCCCATCACCATGATGTGCTGGAACATCTGATTCAGGCCTGTGATATGGCCCCCAAAGAGCTGGAACTCCGACTTGCGGCCCTGTTCCATGACCTGGGCAAGCCGACCAGGCGCCGGGAACAAGGCGATGGCAGCCTTGTTTTTTACGGACACGATACAGAGTCGGCAAGATTGTCGGAAGAAGTTCTTAAAAGGCTTAAGTATCCCAATGCAGTAATAGACAAGGTAACTGTCCTTGTAAAGTACCATATGTTTGACTATTCAGAAGCCTATAGCGATGCAGCAATAAGGCGCTTTGTAGCACGCGTGGGTATAGAAAATGTGCGTCCTTTGGCCCAGCTAAGGTTGGCTGATATTTCTGCCATGGGCCATGGCAAGGCCAATCCAATGCTTTTAATGCCTCTTTTGGACAGGATAGACAGCCTTGTAGCCGCAGAAAACGCTTTTAGCCTTAAGGATTTGGCCATTGACGGCAGGGATTTGATAGCCCTTGGCTACAAGCCGGGCCCAGGACTGGGAAACGCACTGGCTGAACTGCTGGAATTGGTCCTGGATGATCCCGACATGAATGACAGGGAAAAACTGGAGCTTGTGGCAGCCAACATAAAGCACAAGCATCAAAAATCCGGATAATAAAATTGGGTCAGCCTGTTATGACGGGGTACAGAAAGCAGCTGTCTATAGCTGCAGCTTTGCATCAAGCTTACAATTTGCCTATGGACAGAATTCTTTTGGCATCCTGCCCACCGCCTTCCACAATGGATCTGAATGCAAGGGCGGCCGCAGCCTGCTCTGCTTCCTTTTTTGTTTTTCCTTCTGCAGGGCCATAGTTTTGGTCTTTTAGGCTGCAGCTAATCCAGTAAGTCCGGTCATGGTCAGGGCCCGATTTTTGGCTTAGGGTATAGCTTGGGTAGCAATGCAAATATTTTTGGCTGTATTCCTGCAACAGGGTTTTATAGTCTTTGCGATGCTTGTCCAGCAAAACCTTTTCTATTTCCGGCTTTATTAGCGATAAAACAAGAGTCCCGGCTTTGTCAAAGCCTGAATCCAAAAAAGCTGCTCCAAAAATGGCTTCCATGGCGTCGGCCAGGATGGCTTTCTTGCTTCTGCCGCCTGAACGCTCTTCTCCCTTGCCCAGTTTGATAAGCTTGTTGATTTGCAGCTTCATTGCTATTTCGGACAGGGTATCTTCAGAAACAACATGGCTTTTTATGCGGGCCAGATCTCCTTCCGGTCTGTCGCCAAGGGCCTTAAAAAGGCTGGAAGCACATACCATGCCTAGTACCGCATCCCCCAGGAATTCCAGCCTTTCGTTATTGCCAATGCAAGAAGGGTCTTCGTTTACATAGGATCGATGGGTAAGGGCCCTGTCCAGCAGAGCTATATTTTTAAACTTGAATTTTACAGAACGCTGAAAAGCCGTGAGAGCAGTCCGCCTGTCACGACCATCGCTGTCGTTACGGAACGGCACCCACGGCCTCCTTAAATAGCTTATGACCCGAAGAACTAAAGCTGGGTTTTTATAAAATCGTAAGCGTCTTTTACAGTCTCAAACTCGTTGGCTTTTTCGTCCGGAATGCGAATTTTCATTTCTTCTTCTATTCCGTAAACCAGTTCGTAGGTGTCAAGACTGTCTGCACCAAGGTCCTGCCTGAAACTGGCATCCATGGTAATTTTTGACTCGTCTACTTCAAGTTTGTCTGCTATGATCTTCTTGATTTTCTCAAATAACTCATCCATTGCGAATCTCCTTTACGCGTTGCTTTCTGGTGTCAAAACCTGCCTGCCGCGATAAAAACCGCACTTCGGACAAACCCTGTGATACAGGACTGCGTTGCCGCAATTCCCGCAATTAGCCAAAGTAGGTGCAACAAGCTTCATATTTATGGAGCGGCGCCTTCTTGAGCGGGCTTTCGAAGTATTAAATCTGGGTACAGCCATACTAAAACCTCATTCCCTAATAAATCTAAACGGATATCGAGGCAATTTAACGAAATAGGCTCTTTGTGTCAAGATGAATGGCAAGTTTTGCAAAGGCTCCCTTTTCAAGGCAGCAAAGCAGCCCCTGTCCCTATCTTCTGAACCTGACCATCGCATCTGCAACTATTTGCGGCACCATGGCGCTTACATCCCCTCCAAAAGAGGCCAGTTCCTTGATGGCACTGGAGCGCAATACAAAATAACGCTGGTCTGTGGGCAGAAAAAAGGTTTCAATTTCAGGTCCGACACCCTTGTTCAGTATGGACAGTTCAAACTCGTAGGAAAAGTCCTGAACGCTTCGTACCCCGCGCAGCAGTACCTTGCAGTCATGCTGACGGGCAAAGTCCACTACAAGCTTGTCGCACGAATATACCTCAACATTTGGCCAGGGAGCCACAAGCTCCTTCATAAACGCAAGCCTTTCTTCCACGCTGAACAGATAGTTTTTATCTCTGTTTTCTGCCACAACAACCAACAGCTTTTTAAATAGGGGATGCGCCCTTTCTATTATGTTCAGGTGACCAAATGTGGGCGGGTCAAATGAACCGGGAAATACTGCTCTTACCATGCAGCAAACATAATGCCCCTGCCATACAGCGGTCAAGGAAAATCATTGCTAAAACCCCTTTTGCTTTTATGGCCTTTTGAAACTTTATGCTTCGGTGTATTATTAAAAAACCATGAGCTTTTATAAAAAACTTTTTTTAAGCCAGCTTTCAGCTGTAATTCTGACACTGTCCATGCCAAATGAAGTTTTTGCATGGGGCAACCCCGCCTTGGGTTTGATTGCGCTATTTCCATTGTATTTGAGCCTGTATTACTCTTCTTCCCGCAAGGAAGCCTTTTTTTTAAGCGCATTGTTTGGCGGCCTTGCACATGGCCTGTCCAGCTATTGGCTGTGGTTTTTTAAGGATTTCCGTTTATGGACCCTGGGTTCCACCGTGCTTGCCTATATGCTTGTTTACGGTTTTCTAGGAATGTACCTTATGGCAGCTGTTAAAAAAGGGGGGCTTGGCCGTCCTTTTCTTTTTGCCATGGCATGGACTGTTTTTGAATGGGCCAAATCAAGCGGTTTTTTGGGCTATCCATGGGGGCTTTTGGCTTATTCCTGGAATACAGTAGACAGCTTTATTCAAATTGCCGAATCCACAGGAGTATATGGCATTACTTTTGCGTTGGCAGCTTTTTCTGCTTCTTTTGCAGAAATGCTTATACCAATCAGCGCTGGCAAAACAAGCTTTTTTACAAATGGAATGGGGCTGCTTGTACGCGGAACTGAAGGCATTGCTAAAGCTGCCAACATTTACGGCATGGGGTACATGACTGTTTCTGTGGTACTTATTTGTTGCATTTTTGCTTACGGCTCTGTGGCCATGACAAAGCAAAGAAATACAGATACATTTATAAATGCAATACTGGTACAGGCAAATACCGACCCCTGGGATGGCAGCGAGGCGGAAAACCTGGCCATTTCCATAAACCTTGCAAATGAGGCTATAAAAAGCAGCAATGAAAAAGCTGATATAATCCTGTTCAGCGAAACCAGCCTTAGGCGGCCATACAAAGATTTTGTCAGATTTTTTAAAAACACCCCCCCGGATTACCCCCTGGCCAAGCTAATTATCGATAGCGGGGCATATCTTTTTGCAGGAGCGCCGGAAATTTTGGACTATGAAAGTTTTGAAGCCACAAATTCTGTCATTCTGATAGACCCTGAAGCCAGGCAGACAGCTTCGTATGCAAAAATGCATCCAGTGCCCTTTGCGGAAGCCATACCCTTTTGGGAGTATGAGCCTGTTCGCAGCTTTATACAGAATAAAGTAGGGCTGGAATCAGGCTGGGTAATGGGTACAGAAAGGGTTATTTTTGAAATTCAAAACAGAAAAGGAGAAAAGGTTACTTTTGCCGGGCCCATTTGTTTTGAAGATGCCTTTGCATATCTTTGCAGGGCTTTTATAAGGGATGGAGCCGACTTGCTTATAAATCTTACCAACGATGCATGGTCCCGGACCAAGTCGGCCGAAATTCAGCATTTTGTAGCAGCCAAATTCAGGGCTATTGAGCTGCGCAGGACCCTGGTACGCTCCACAAATGGAGGAGTTTCAGGGCTTGTGCTGCCTGACGGCTCCTTGAGCGGACTTATGCCTTTATTTGCTTCTGAAGCCAGTTTTGTAAAAGTTCCGGTTTATAAAGGAGAAGTTACGCCGTATTTGCTGTTTGGAGACTGGTTTGTCAAGCTTTTAAGCTTTATCCTTTTATTAAGTGCTTTTATGCTGTATTTATCTGATACAGGTATTGCCAGGAAACTTGCTCGCTTTGATCAGGAAGGAAGCTGGCAAGCATAGGTTTTTGGCTGGCCCGCATATTTGGGACTGGATTTGGAAGGAGGCTTGTGTGAGCGTCAAAGATTATTTGGCAGGTTCTTTTTATGAAATTCAGGCTTACAAAAGCGAAGTACCGCAGGATGCTCTTGCGTTCATTGGCTCTCCCAGGAAGCACCCTTATGACGACAGCAAAATTGTGCTTTTGACCGAACAAAGCGGCGGAGATTCTGCAATTTTGGAGTTTAAGGCAGCTGATGTAGTAGGGGCAGAAGACCTCCCCAGCCCTGTAACGGAAGGCGGCAAAAGCTATCGCATAGTGCGCTTGTGGGTAAGAAGGGGAGCTGTAGGCATTCAATACGAACCATTTGAGGTGGATGCCCCTTTAAAATACATGAATGTGTCACCAGCCTTCAAGGATAAAGTGTTGGGCAGACACAGCTATTAGCTTATGCAAAGCGCCCGCTATTATAAAAAAGAAGAATCGGGTGTTGCCAGGTGCATACTGTGTCCAAGGCAATGCAAAATAAAGCCATCCGCTTTTGGCTATTGCGGGGTAAGAAAAAACGTGGGTTCCGTAGAAGCCGGAGCGGAGCTGGTCCTGCCTTATTACGGCATGATAAGTGCCATAGCCATAGATCCTGTAGAAAAAAAACCGCTTTACCATTTTTTGCCGGGCAGCAAAACCTTTTCTGTGGGCTATGTTGGCTGCAATATGCATTGCCCCTTTTGCCAGAATTATCATATTTCCAGGAATCTGGGCGTTCCGCTTGAATATGTCAGTGCGGAAGAGCTTATAGCCAGGGCAAAAGCAAGCGGCTGTCCTTCTATTGCACATACTTATTCAGAAGCGCTTATTCACCTTGAATACCTGGAAGAATGCATGAGCCTGGCCAAAAAAAACAATATAGCCAACCTGCTTGTAACAAATGGTTTTATAGAAAAAGATGCTTCTGCCATTTTGTTGTCGCTTTGCGATGCCGTAAATGTGGACATAAAAGCCTGGGACAAAGCGTTTTACGAGCGCGAACTAGGAGGCAAACTGGAAACCGTGCTTGCGTTTGTAGAAGCGGCTGTAAGCGCCAAAGTTCATGTGGAAGCCACAACCCTTGTAATTCCAGGTAAAAATGATGACCCGGAACAAACAGAAAGCATTTCCCGTTTTCTGGCCGGACTTTCTGCCGACATACCCCTTCATTTGTCTGCATACAGACCCATGTACAAATATGATTTGCCGGCAACTCCGGCAAGCACAATCATAAAGCTGAAAAGCATTGCTGGTAAAAACCTAAAGTATGTATATGAAGGCAATATTTATGAATCTTCTGCGGATACAAAGTGCCCAAAATGCGGAACCGTACTTGTAAAGCGTTACGGTTATAATGTCAAAACCATAGGGCTAAAAGGAGATTTTTGCGCGAATTGCGGGGCCAAAAGCCCAATCATAACAAAATTTGATTAAAACGACTCCGTACTATTGACTTTTCCATTGGATTTTGGCATTGTTCCTTGCGCTATATGCACGGTGGATGTAGCTCAGTGGTAGAGTCCCAGAATGTGGATCTGGTTGTCGCGGGTTCGATACCCGTCATCCACCCTGACTCGTCCGACAGGGGCTAAAGAGCAATCGCCAACGGGCGTTCGTAGCTCAGCTGGATAGAGCGACGGACTTCGAATCCGTAGGTCGGGGGTTCGACTCCCTCCGGACGCAGACATACTTTTTCTTGGGCCGTTAGCTCAGCTGGTAGAGCAGCAGACTCTTAATCTGCGGGTCGCAGGTTCGATCCCTGCACGGCTCATGATGACTGGTTTTTATAAGCCCGTCATCAGTGTATCTGGTTTGTTTTTTATCAGATATAAGAAAAGTATTGACAGGCCTGGCTGACTTTTAGTAATCTTGCCTGTCGCTTGAAAAGCGAGAGTGGTGGAATTGGCAGACACGCCAGACTTAGGATCTGGTGCCTTATGGCATAAGGGTTCAAGTCCCTTCTCTCGCAATGGCTGGAGCTAGCTAGGTCGTCAGCCCTGATTTGTTACTTTTGCGGGAATAGCTCAGTGGTAGAGCGCCACCTTGCCAAGGTGGATGTCGCGGGTCCGACTCCCGTTTCCCGCTCTAACAAAAGGCGGTCCGGAGCAATTCGGATCGCCTTTTTTTCTTGTTTATTCCACAGCCAGAAAGGAAACCCAATGCTAGTTACTAAAAATATTGAAAAATTGGAGCAGTCCAGAGTCAAGCTTACCGTTACCGTAAGCAAAGAAGATGTCCGCTCAACATACGACAATCTTATAAAAGATTATACCAAAACCATGGTTATGGACGGTTTCAGAAAGGGCAAGGTTCCGGCATCCGTGCTTGAACGCAAGTTTGGCGCCCAGCTCAAAATGGATGCCATGGCCAAAATCATGGACGATGCTTTGCTGGCGGCGCTAGAAAACGAAACAATGGCTCCCATCGCATATTCCCAGCCCGATTTTGACGGGGAACCTGCTATCAATTTGGAAGAGGATTTTATTTTCTCCGTAAATTACGATGTTATGCCTGAAGTAAATGTTGGAGACATAAGCGGCGTCCAGTACGAGCTGCCCGTGGTCAGCATTGCCAAGTCGGATGAAAACAGGGAGCTTGAAGAATTAAGAGATCGCAACGCATTGATTATAGACAGGGAAGACAGCGCTTTGGCAAAAAAGGGCGATATAGCCACTGTAGACTATTCGGAGCTGGATGAAAATGGCCAGGCCGTACCCGGCTCGGACAGGCAGGATTTTGCATTTGAAATAGGTAGCGGCCACAACCTGTACGATTTTGACAAAGATGTGGAAGGCATGAAGAAGGACGAAGAAAAGGTTTTTACAAAAAGCTTTCCGGAAGATTATCGTTATTCAGAGCTTGCAGGCAAAGAAAAGAAAATCAGGCTTAAGCTAAAGAAGCTCAAGGGCAAGGAGCTCCCGGCCCTGGACGACGAACTGGCCCAGGACGTGTCGGAGAAATTCAAAACCCTGGATGATCTTAAAGCCGATATACGTAAAAAGCTAGAAAAGCAGTTGGAAGACAAGCTTAAAAGCCTTAAGGAAAAAGCCATTATAGAAGCCCTTCTTGAACGCAGCAGCATAGAGCTGCCGCTTTCCATTATAGAAGCGGAACTGGAAATGCGGCTTCGCAACCTTATGCAGCGTACAGGCATAGATGACATGGATAGGTTTGCATCCGTAGCGGCCATGAGCGGCCGCAGCCTGGACCAGCTCAAGGATGAGTGGCGCCCCGATGCCATAAAAGCCATTAAAACCAGGTTCATCCTGGACAAACTTTTAGAAGAAGGCAAATACGAGACCAATGATGAAGAGCTGGAAGATGCTTACAACAAAATGGCAGAAGAGGCATCCCAGTCTGTAGAAGAAATCAAGTCAGAGTATGAAAAACACGGCATGCAGGATTATCTTAAAGACAGGTTAAGGGAAGACAAGCTTTTGGCCGATCTGGAAAAAAAGATGACACAGAAAAAGGGGAAGAAGCTGGCATTTATGGACTTGTTCAAGGAAAATGAGTAGTTTGTAACCGAGGTATAAAATGTCGATAAAAATGCACAATCTTGTTCCTGTAGTAATTGAACAGACCGGCATAGGCGAACGTTCCTATGATATTTACTCAAGGCTTCTTAAAGACAGAATAGTATTTGTGGATGGCGAAATAAATGACCTTACTGCAGATTTGGTGGTAGCCCAGTTATTGTTTCTGGCATCCCAGGATGCGGAAAAGGATATAGACCTGTACATAAACTCTCCTGGGGGCAGCGTTACCGCCGGGCTTGCCATTTACGACACCATGCAGATAGTCCAGCCAGATGTCAAAACCATATGTGTTGGCCAAGCTTCCAGCATGGCCGCCCTGCTGCTTGCCGGAGGCAGCCAAGGCAAACGCATGGCCCTGCCCAGCTCACGGGTGCTGATACACCAGCCTTGGGGCGGAGTTCAGGGGCAGGCTTCCGACATAAGCCTACAGGCCAGGGAAATAATCCGCATGAAGCGCATGACCATAGAATATTTTGCAAAACACACAGGGAAACCCATAGACCAGATATCACAGGACATGGAGAGGGATTTTTTCATGTCTGCCCAAGAGGCAGTGAGCTACGGCCTTGTGGATTCAATTCTCGAACGGAGGAAGAATGGCCAGGTCGAAGGGAAATAAGAGCTCTGATACAGACGACGGCCACGAGTGCTCTTTTTGCGGCAAGTCGGCCGAGTTCACCAAAAGGCTTATAGCGGGTCCTGGTGTATACATTTGCGACGAGTGCATACAGGTATGCAACCGCATCCTGAACGAAAGCGAAGGAGCCTTAAGTGAAGATTTCCTTACTTCCATTCCCAAGCCCAGGGAAATAAAGGAATACCTTGACCAGTATGTCATAAGCCAGGATTATGCCAAGCGCGTACTGTCCGTGGCAGTATACAATCATTACAAAAGAATAGCCAAAGCCGGCTCGATTGCGGACGGAGTGGAGCTGGAGAAGTCCAATGTTCTGCTAATAGGGCCAACGGGCACCGGCAAAACACTTTTGGCAAAAACCCTTGCCAAAAAGCTTAATGTGCCTTTTGCCATGGCCGATGCCACCACCCTTACGGAAGCGGGCTATGTGGGCGAAGACGTGGAGAACATCCTGCTAAAACTTATACAGAATGCCGGAGGCAACATAAGCCTTGCCGAAAAGGGCATTATATACATAGACGAAATAGACAAAATTGCGCGCAAAACGCAGAATGTTTCCATTACCCGTGATGTGTCCGGAGAAGGCGTACAGCAAGCCCTGTTAAAAATCATAGAAGGCACTGTTGCAAATGTTCCCCCGCAGGGCGGCAGAAAGCATCCCCAGCAGGAATACATAAAAATTGACACCACCAATATCCTGTTTATTTGCGGAGGAGCTTTTGTTGGCCTTGACAAGACCATAGAATCCAGGGTGGCAAAGGCCGCGCTGGGTTTTGGCGCAGAGGTTCAGCCCAAAACAAAGACAGGCCTAAAAGAGCTGTTTGCACAGATGCTGCCGGATGACCTTGTAAAATTCGGGCTGATTCCGGAGTTTATAGGGCGGCTGCCAATACATGTGGCTTTTGAAAACCTCGGACTGGACGACCTAAAGCAGATTATAACGGAACCCAAAAATTCAGTGCTGAGGCAATACCAGGAAAGCTTCCAGCTGGACGGAGCCGACCTGGTTTTTATGCCGGAAGCCATAGATGCCATAGCCGAACAGGCTATAGAGCGCAATACCGGCGCCAGGGGACTCAGGTCCATAATGGAGAACCTTCTGGTGGATGTCATGTTTGACCTGCCAAGCGATACCAGCAGCAAGCGCGTAATTGTTACAAAGGACACGGTCATTTCCAGGAGACCTCCGGTTATTGAGGAGCTTAAGAAGAGCGCATGAGCATACTGGATTCGCTGCTTCCAAAACCGGATGCTGCTGAACTTCCTCTGTTGTATGTCCGCGATACCGTCATTTTTCCTGATACAATTATGCCTGTTCTGGCTTCCACCAAACTATGCATAGCAGCCTGTGATGCGGCCAACAGGGCAGACAAGCGCCTGTTCGTGTCGCTGCTAAAAGGCCTGCCGGAAGAAGGGGCCAACAGCATAGATGTCCACTACATGGGAAGCGTATGCAATATACTGCAGACGGTAAAGCTGGCAGACGGCTCGCTAAGGCTGCTTGTCGAGGGGCTAGGCAGAGCCAGGCTTAAAAAGACAATTTTCAGAAAAGAATACCTGGCGGCACTGCTTGATCCGGTCATGGACGACATGGATGCAGACAAGGCGGACAAGGATACAAATGCCCTAGTCCAGGTTGTAAAGCGGGACTTTGCTTCTTATGCCAGCCTTGCAAAAAGAGTGCCAAATGAAGTCCAGGCAAACATACAAAGGACAGAAGAAGCTCACAAGCTTTGCAACATAATAGCCAATGTAATGGGCCTGAAACTGGACAAAAAACAGGAAATCCTGTCCATTATGGACACAAAGCCCCGACTGGAAGCCCTTGCCCAGGCAATTCAGACCGACATGGAGATTCTGGGACTCCAGAAAAGCATTTCCTTAAAGGTAAAAGCCAAGCTGGACAAAAACCAGAAGGAATACTTCCTGCAAGAGCAGTTAAAAGAAATTAACAGAGAGCTGGGCAAGGACGGCGAAGAAAACGAGTTTGCCGAGCTACTGTCCAGGATAGAGGCAAGAAAGCCCCCGGAAGACGTGCTGGCAAGGGCCAAAAAGGAACTGGCCCGCCTTGGCAAACTGCAAAGCCTTTCTCCGGAAGCGGGTATAATAAGAACATATTGTGAATGGCTAGCCGACTTGCCCTGGTCCGACAAAAAGCTGAACACAATAAGCCTAAAAGAAGCAAAAAGCATGCTGGATGAGGATCACTTTGGCCTTAAAAAGGCAAAAGAGCGCATAATAGAGTATATAGCGGTGCACAAGCTCAATGAAAGCCTTAAAGGCCCCATATTGTGCCTTGTGGGCCCTCCGGGCACAGGCAAGACCAGCCTAGGCAGATCCATAGCAAGGGCTTTGGGCAGGGATTTTGTGCGCATGAGCCTCGGCGGTGTAAGGGATGAAGCGGAAATACGCGGGCACAGAAAAACCTATGTCGGAGCCCTGCCCGGCAAAATTCTGCAAAGCATGAAAAAAGCGGGCTCTGTAAACCCGGTATTTCTGCTGGACGAAATAGACAAAATGTCCAGCGATTTCAGGGGCGACCCTGCCAGTGCCCTGCTGGAAGTGCTGGATCCCGAACAGAACTACAGTTTTGCGGATCACTATCTGGAGCTGCCGTATAACCTTTCTTCAGTCATGTTTGTAACCACTGCCAACAGCCTTCATTCCATACCATATGCCCTCCTGGACAGGATGGAAGTCATAGAAATACCGGGCTACAGCGAATATGAAAAACTGGAAATTGCAAAAAAGTTCATAATACCAAAGCAGTTGGCAGAAAACGGACTGGCCGAATCCGGGATAAGGCTAAGGGATGACGCAATCCTGGAAATAATCCGCCACTACACAATGGAATCGGGTGTGAGGTCTCTGGAAAGGGAAATAGCCCGGGTTGTCAGAAAAAGCGCAGTCAAGGCTCTTGATGCCGGCTTTGGCAAAAACGTCCAAGAAAACCAAAAGCCGATAAACAGCTACAAGCCTGTAATAGGCGCATCATCATTGCCCAAACTGCTTGGCAAAAGACTGCATGAAAAGGACCTTCTGTTCAGGGACAATGCTGCCGGTGTTGCATGCGGGCTGGCATGGACCGAACTTGGAGGCAGCGTCTTGCCGGTGGAAGCATCCTGTTTTAAGGGAGACAGCGAGCTTATACTTACAGGCAATCTGGGAGAGGTAATGAAGGAAAGCGCCCGTGCCGCCCTTACCTTTATCCGCTCGAATTGCGAATACTACGGCCTGACTCCTGCCGATTTTGAAGACAGGACCATCCATGTACATGTGCCGGAAGGGGCCATACCCAAGGACGGGCCATCTGCCGGCATAACCCTTGTGGCATCCATGGCCTCCGCCCTTTGCCAAAAACCCCTTGCCCAGGGCTGGGCCATGACCGGAGAAATAACCCTTTCCGGAAAAATCCTTCCCATAGGTGGAGTAAAGGAAAAAGTTCTGGCTGCCCACCGCAATTCCATAAAAAACATTTTGCTTCCGGAAGCCAACAAAAAAGATCTGGACGAAATACCAAAAGAGCTAAGGCATGATTTGAACTTTCATTTCATGTCCGGCATAAAAGATGCACTGGCCTTGTTGCTGTGCGATACGCCTGCCCGGCCATGAAACTTCCGGTAAAAACCCTTGCGAGGCTTTCTTTTGCTTTTGCCATTGCGGCTTTTGTATCCGCATTCATTTTTTTTGCCGGGAACAACAGGCAGCTATCCGACGCGGCCCTTGCCTTTTGCATAAGGTTTTTGGCCTGGACAGGCATGGGCAGCCTTTGCATGAGCCTATTTGGAATTTTTACTGTTCTGCTGGAACGCATTGTCCTAAAAAAAAGAAAGCTTAGTGCAATTTTTACTTTTTCCTTTTCTGCCATATTCGGAATATTTTTTATCATTATTGCGCTATTGCTTGACAGCTATATTTCCGGCTTGTCCATCTAGTTTTTACCATGGCACTTTTCCTGGCTCAGGCCTGATATGGATTCTTTAATTAATGTCTGCCTGTTAAAGCCAGCAAACATATGCCGGTGCTGGCCCGTTGCCACAAAAGCATAATGCCATAATAAATCAGAAGCTTAGCAAAGCGTGACTGTCTGTTTTTACAAGCGTGGTACCAAGCTGTTTAGACCAGGACAGCATGTTGTTCAGTATGGCTTCTTTTTGTTTGCCCGTAGCCAAAGCCGGAGCATACAGGCCCCTGGCTATATAAACAGGCTCAATTTTAAGGCCAACGATTTTACCCCCAGACAGCTCCAGATGGAATACCGCAGTTTGGTAAGTGCTTTCTGCCTGCATGTCAAAAACAAAATTGCCCATGGAATAAATAATAAGCCCGTCCCGGTATTTTTCCACACCCTGCAAAACATGGGGGTGATGGCCAAGAACCGCGTTTGCTCCCGCATCTATGGCGGCCCTGCCAAAAAGCTTTTGGGCCTTGGTAGGAACATTCCAATGCTCTTCTCCCCAGTGAACCGACACAAAAATATAGTCCGGGTTAAACTTTTTCTTAACAAACTCAATATCTGCATGCAGGTCCTTCAGCTTACAGTGTGCAATACCTGCATAAGGCAAAGTATCTTGGCTTGCCGCTTCGTATAATTTTTTAAACAGCTGCCCGTCGTGGTACAAAGCCTCTTTTTTGCTTAGCGTATTGCCGGCAGGATCCACTTTTGCACCGCGGGCGCTCCATATGGGCTCTGCATAGGCCAAAAAAGCCAAGCTTTGCCCATTGGCTTTTATGACAGCCGGTCTTCTTGCTTCTTCAAGATTTTTACCCGCTCCGACTCTTGCAATTCCCAACTCATCCAGATAGCCAAGGGTATCTGTCAGCGCCTGCGGGCCGTAATCATACATATGATTGTTGGCCAGCGATACTATGTCAAAGCCCGCCCATGCCATGCCGCTAAGGGTTTCCGGCTTGGCCCTGAAAGTAACCTCAGGAGGCTTGCCGGGGTAAGGCTTGCCGTTGTAAGAGGCGGGGCTTTCCAGGTTGGCAAAGGCCAAATCGCTGTGTTTTAGTATTTCTTTTGCACCTTCAAAAAGGAAGTTGTTGCCAAAACTGGCTGCACTGTTTCCGGGCCCCCTGGCCAAAAGAATGTCTCCGCAGGCGCTTAAAACAAGACTGGCGACTGTCGTGCTTGCAGCTTCCGGCTGCATTAAGTGGCTGTCGGCCTCCTGCTCGTCTATTAGACTGACAAGGGATATGACTTTGGAAGGCGCGTATTTGCTTATAACCAGTTTTGCAATAAACCCGGCTGTCAAAACAAAAAATACAACAATGAAAATTATATATGCAAGCTTTTTGACTTTATTCAAGCATTATGCTCCGGCTATAAAAGTTGTTATTTCTACTATAGCCCATATTAGTTACATATTCAAAAGCCGGCCACAAGCTGGATATAAGTCGGCTATAAGCTGGCTTTTGGCCAGGGTTTATGCCCTTGTGCTGGCTTTATACTTTTGTATAGACTCCATAACATGACTAACAAAGCCAATGGAACTTTGCGCTATGAGGCACTGCTTTTTATAACCGCTGCCATTTGGGGCATGGGTTTTGTGGCCCAGCGCCTTGGAATGAACAGCCTTGGGCCTTTTTCCTACAATGCAGCCAGGTTTTTTGTCGGCTCGCTGGCCCTGATTCCGGTACTGATATTAAAAAAAACAAACATGGGCATGCTAAAGGCGGCAGCATTGCCGGGACTTGTAGCCGGCGCCGTGCTTTTTGTGGCATCATCCTTTCAGCAAGCGGGCCTTGTATATACAAGCGCAGGCAAGGCCGGTTTTATTACCAGCCTATACGTAGTACTGGTGCCTATTGCCGCCATTATGTTGGGCAAAAAAACGCCATTGCGAACCTGGATTGGAGCTGCCTTTGCTTTTTTAGGCCTGTATACCCTGTCCTTCAGGGACCTTAACTCCATAAACAGGGGAGATATCCTGGTATTTGCAAGCGCGTTTTTTTATACCTCCCATATTCTGATTCTTGACAAGTGGACCAGAAAGGTGGAGCCGATAGTTTTGGCTTTTATACAATTTACCGTAACTTCTGTCCTTTGTTCCATAAACGCGGCAATTTTTGAAGCTCCCGAGCCAAAGGCATTTTTTAACGGCATTCTGCCTGTTCTGTATGGAGGCTTATTCAGCATAGGCATAGCCTATACTCTGCAAGCCATAGTCCAGAGCAAAGCCCACCCTGCCAAGGCATCGATAATACTGTCTTTGGAAGCAGCCTTTGCTCTTATAGGGGGCATGCTGTTTTTAAGGGAACGCTTGACGCTAAATGAAAGCCTTGGCTGCCTTTTGATGCTTGCAGGAACTTTTATAGCCGAATGGCCGGCCAGAAGAAAGGAGCTTGCGCAAGATTATGGAAGTTAAAATACCTCTGTTGCATGACAGCCACAATCATGCCAGCCTTTATGCCGCCCTTGCAAAATGCCATGATATTTCCGAAAAAGGCCCAAAAGACGCTCTGGACTTTTTATATGCCCTGCCAAAAGACAGGCTTTCTGTTGTAAAAGGCTGGAAGTCTTTTGAACTGGAACTTGGGCAAGCGCTGCTAAAAGAGCTGCCGCCGCTTTTGGCAATTAACTTTAGCCTGCACGGCTTTGTCATGAGCGACAGCGGCCTGTCTTTTGCGGCAGAACTTGTACCGGAGCTGCATGAAAAAAGGCATGACCTTGCCTGGAGTGAAGCCAATGTGCCGGCCATTTTCAAGGCCTATGCCAGTTTGTCCAATATTGACGAGGAAGACCTTGTTTTCTGCATGGACAAAATGCTGTGTAGCGGAGTTGCTTCCAGCGATGAAATGACAGTGCCAAGCCGGGAATTCCTGGAACTTTGCATGAACTCCCGCTACAGAAACAGATTGAACTTGTGGACAGCGCCATCCATCTTCCGAGAACTGGATAAACAGGAACAAGACAGCTTAAGCGGAATAAAACTGTACCTTGACGGAGCCATAGGCTCCAGTAGCGCTGCCATAAAAGGCCCATGGCTGACAGAAGGTACCGCCTTTTTTGTATACAAGGATGAAGAGTTGGATGTCTTGGTGCAGGAAGCAGCCCAATACAGAACCGGGGTAGCCATACATGCCATAGGAGAGCTTGCAATTGAGCAGGCCATAAAGTCCATAGAAAAGGCAAACAGGCTTTCCGGCACGCTAAAGCGTGCCAGAATTGAGCATGCCCAGTTTATCAGCCTGGAACAGGCCAGAAAAGCCAGGGAGCAGGGCATAATCCTGTCCATGCAGCCAAATTTTACCAGCGACTGTATTGATTACGCTGACAGGCTGCCCCTGTCCTATCTAAAGGCCAACAATCCTTTCAGAATGCTTATTGACGAAGCAGGTTTTGTTCCAGGAGAGGACCTTGTGTTTGGCTCGGATGGGATGCCGGGAGACATAGCCTATGCCATACGCTGGTCGCTTTTTCCGCCTTTTGCTTCCCAGTATTTAAGCCTGGACGAACTTGTTGCCGGCTATGGCATGGCCATAGGCTGCAAAGGCCATTCAATTCTTAAAATTGATGAAAAGCATAAAACTGTAAAGCTGCTGCACGCGGAACTGGACGGCTGAAAAGCAGGGCTGGCAACGTTTTATCTGCCCAGCTCTTTTTCTCCAAAAACAAGCGCAGTAAAACGGAACAGCCTGGCGCCTGTATCCATATAGGCATGGGAATGAAGCCCGGCCTTTCTGGACAGCTGTTCCAGAAGCTCCTCTTTGCCCCAGCCCTGTTCGGCGGCCACCTGCGGCAAAAAAATGGCATTGCCGCGCAAGTGGACAAGATATACTCCATGAAGCCCCGGGCTTATATCGTTTATGGAACATTCCTCAAAAGCCGACAGGATGGAAAGCTCTATATCCAGCTCTTCCAGCTCTTCCAGTTTTACCGGCGGAAACCTGGGGTCCTCAAAAGCTGCTGCATTTGCCATGGCTGGTATGCTCAAAGCCAGCTCTTCCGTTCCCTTGATCCTGCCAATACAGCCTCTTAAAGAGCGTTCGTGTTTGCCCCTGGCTATATGAAGGCTTACAAAAACACCCAGCTTTTCCCTGCCCATGTTGCCTAGCGCTATGGCTTTGGGCTGTCTTTGGTGCAGCCTTGCATTGATGCTTTCCCTGGCAAGAGCCAAAAAGTTTTTTTGTTCATTTGCACTCAATTCAAGACTCATGTGTTTTTCTCCCAAACCATACAGAAGAAGCGTAGTGAATGATTCTTTCATTGTAAAAACCGGGCTTGTTCAAATTTGCTGCAGACGAGCTTTTTCTGCATATGAACTGGTATCTGGATTCCGCCATGGCATTCATGGCAAGTAACGCAGCTATGGCCATGGAGCCGGCTATATCTTCCCTTGCGGCAACATCCCTCCATTGGCCTTTTAAAAGAAGCTTGAGCATTTCCGCGGAACGCTGCTCCGCATCATCAGCGTCCATGGAGGAAGCCAGGTTTGCGGATATGACAAACATGGTTTTATCCATACTGCCAGCAAAACACAGGTCAAGTGAACGGGCCAAGGCAGAAGCAGTCTGAGGCCCTCCCGAAACCAATAGCGGTACAAGCATGGCGTTGGGAAATAGCAAGCGCATAAAGGGCAGCTGCAATTCTATTCCGTTGTTTTCTAGGTGGCTAAGATAGCTGCGCGAAAAAACAGTGCTGCTGGACTCAAGCTCGCGGCAAGCTTTTTTGTCCACCCGCAGCTTGCCAAGCGGGGTATCAAAATAGTCCAATTCCGGGAGATATACCTGCCTGCCGGAAAAGCCATGCTTTACGCTTATTATAACAAACCTTTCTGTGCTCCAGTCCGGATTGGCATTTTTATAATTGAGCAGCGTCTTCCAGCCGGCTGCCTGAGTGCCGAGGGCAAAAGAAAAAGCTGCATGCGGAGCAAGAATGGCCAAAGGTCTTTCATATTTTGCAAATTCGGCATAACAAGCGTTTGCCATGGTGTTTTCCAGCATCCTTGTCAGCTGTTCCGGGTCATCCGGGTAAA
>JAKPMS010000047.1 GCA_029548805.1 Spirochaetota bacterium
ATTACCATGCTGCTCTGATACTGGCTGTATCCAGCAGCGATGGCAGTATAAGGGATTCCTATATCCGGCAAATGGCTTCAATAAAACCTGATCCGCAAATCGGCTTTATTCCTTTTACAATGCTGCTTGGTTTTGACAAAGCAAGCTACCTTGAGGCTTATGAAACAGGAACTGGTTTAACGGCGGATACAATAAAGCCTAGGGACAAAATTGCTTCTGATACCGTAGTAGAAAACAAAGCCATGGAACAAGCCGGAATGTATGACAGCATTTTTTACCAGTTGGGTGCTTTCCGCGACGAAAGCAATGCAAAAGCTTTTGCTTTAAAAATTTCTGAATTAGGCTTGAACCCTGTTTTGGGCAGAAAAAATGGTGACGGTTTTATAATAGTATATATAGATGGCGGGGCTGATCCCGGCAAAACTGTTTTAATACTTAAAGATGCCGGGTATGAAGCCTGGGCTTTAAAAGAGAAGCCATAAGATAGTTATTGTTAAGCAAATCATTTGCCATTAAAAACCATAACGAAACTGCAAGCCGGTTTGCCGCTTTTTATCAGGGAGCAAGTTTGACAAAAACCTTGGCAGCATTTTGTGTCGATTCCGGCCCTAAAATGCCTATGATGCTTTCTTTCAACTCTAGTACCGAACCGGTTTTGCCGTCTGGGTAGGGTTTTTCCGTAGTTTTTAACACATAGGTTTTTCTTTGCGTGCTGCTGTCTGTTTTGTCATCCTTTCTTAGTTCAAGTATGCTCTGTCCGGCCAGTTCAAAAATGTTATAAATACCTGTTTCTGTCATGGAACCATCTGTTTTTTTATATGTCTGCTTGTCAAAAGTAATGGATTGGCCATCTTCAGATACATAAGTGCCGCTAAGAACCAGTTTGCTATTTACAGCCATGGCCAAAGGTCTTTTGAATGCCTTGGCCAGTTCGGCTCCAAGCCTTCTGTATTTGCCGTCCCATTTTCCGGAAATATCGGCTTTTATTCTGTAATCCTGGAAAATTCGCACATTTACTGTATCAGCTCCCGCAAGTTCTATATCCATAAGCCTGCGCAAATTTCTTACAGAATAGTTGTTTGATGCAATATAAAGGCCATAGCGGGTAAGGTTGGAACTTTCCCAGTTGTTTATTTCGATTATATCTTCACTGGAAAATAAAATTGACTCATCCTGTGGTTGGAAGGTTATAAACTGGGCATTGCTGGATAAAGGGTCAATGGATTCCTTATACCAGGTTCCGTTCAGAAAGGACTTAAAGGTATCCTCATTCCCGTCAAGAATGGATTCGGCCATTTTTCTGGCTATGCTTGCTCCAGGAATGGATTCCGTATTTTTTAGCACATATTCTTTTGCACTAAAACTCCATACCCATTGTTCCCTTATCTGGTCAAGATAGTTTCCGGAACTATAGTCCTCTTTCCATACAAAAATTGGCCAGCTTTCGGCATTGCTTTGATCCATCTTGTAGCTGTCTGGCCTTTCCGAAGATTCTATTAGGACAGTTGAGCCGGCTTGTTTAAAAATTGGCATAAAAGCGTCAACAAACTTGGAGTCCAAATTCTGTACTTTCCAGTAAATAGTCATGGTTTGCTCATTGTTGTCATTCATGCCTGTACATACTATGTTCAGATTATGGTCTCCAACCAAATCGCTTACACTTACCTGGAAAGTTTTTGCTTTGGTTACCAGGGTTGAACCCTTCCATGATCTGGTCCAGCGTTTGGTAAAAGGGGAATAATCAGCAATAATTATTCTTATAAGGCTTTCGGGATCATCGTTTTCCCTTATAACAAGTATTTGTTCTTCTTCTTCATCATAATCCAGGTTAAAAGTATATATATCCAGTAGTGTTTCGTTGGGGTCTATGGGTATTGGGCTTGATATTTTTGTTTTGGTCGAATTGTCCAAAATGGAATCGGCAGCAACAGGCAGAGCTCCGACATCTATAAGTCTTGAGCTTGTAGGTGTATCCAGTTTTCCGGACTTTTTGCCTGCAAAATAAAAATACACAATCACAGCCGCACTGGCCGCTATAAAAATTATAAAAATTGTTTGTACTAGTTTTTTCATTTGGTCCGGCTTAATCCTTATTGGCTGCTTTAAAACCATGTCGGGTTTTTAAGCAGCCATCGTATTTTACTGGATAAAAATCAACAAGCTGAAAGCAAAGTCAATTGAGTTTGTGTCATCAGGCTGCCGCTTAAGCTATAAGCTATAAACCATGGCTGCTTGGGCTGATTATTGGGCAGCTCTAAAAACTGAAGTTTTTAGAGGTCCTCTATTGGTTTTCCAGAGCTGTCAAAACAAGTTTTAACACTTTTTCTTTTAAAAGTTCAATAGATAAAGATGATTTAAAGCCAGCAGCTGTCTTATGGCCGCCACCTCTAAAGTTTTGTGCAATTTGTGCTACATTCACCCTGCCTTTTGAGCGAAGCGAGCAACGCAAAACACCTTCTTCGTTTTCCTTCAGAAAAACCGATACTTCCACAGTTTCTGCCTGTAGCGGAATGTTTATCAGGCCTTCTGATTCCTGATAGGAAGCTTTTGTCTTTTTTAGTATAGCTTTGTTCATAGTTTGTACAGCTATTCTGTTGTCTGCATACAGCTCAAGGCTTGACATCACTTCTTTGCGCAGCAGCAGAACGCTTATGGCAGAGGATTCATACAGGGCGCTGTGCACTATGGCGGGGTTTACACCCTTTTTTACAAGTTCAAGAGCAGCTTCAAAGGTGTTCTGGCTAGTTTTTGCATAAGCAAAAGACCCGGTATCATATACAATGCCAGTAAAGAGGGCATATGCCATATCCTCGCTTATTGCACAACCCATGGCCTTTATAATAAAAAAAACTATTTCGCTTGTAGAAGATGCTTCAGGTATGGAACAAAGGTATGCCTGCGTTGTAATTTTTGATTCGTGGTGATCAATTATAAGTACTTCTTTTACCTTTGAAATTATTTTGTCTGCAATTTCTCCGGTGAACAGCAAATCATTGGTGTCAAGCAAAACAAGGGTGGCTTCTGCCAAAAAATCGTCACCAGGATTGCTGTCCTCCAAGCTTCCGATTATTTTCCTTTTGTCCAGGAAACTGTAATTTTGGGTATATGGCTCCGCATTTACTATGAATACGTTCTTTTTCATGGATAGCAGTGCGGAAGCCAGGCTATATTCCGATCCCAAACCGTCAGCATCCGGCTCCTCATGGGAAGACAGGATGAAATTTGACCTGCTGCTCAGGAATTGTGCTGTCTCGTCAATGGTCATAAAGGAGGCTCCTTGTTCTCCTCTTTTCTTGAATTGTCCCTGTTTTTTTTGCGTCGTATAAATATGATGGCTGCAAGAAGGCCAACAGCTGCTGCTGCTGCTATGAGAGCTGCAACAAGGGCTCCCTGAAGGGCTCCCTGAAGGGGCCTTTGCCCTGTTAGCTCGGTTTGGACCGCTCCTGATGATTTGCCATCCCTTGTTTTGGATGCTTCGTTGTTGTCATGATCAGCAGCGCTTCTGTCTGAAGAAAGGTCTCCGCTATAGGACAGCATTTCTGTCTTGTTGGCTCCAGGCAATAGCTGCTCGGTTCTGGACGGAGCCTCACTCAAAGTGGTTAACAGGCTTCTTGTTTCCAGTTCCACTTTGGCCGAAAGCCCATAGCCTATAGTTATAACCCGATAAAGTCCCATATCCACCCGTTTTATGTACTCCAGCATTGGATGCTCAATGGTGTAGGTGGCGGAATAGTAGCGGCTATCTATGGGTGCTTCCTGCCGTTCATCCGTGACAAGCAAAATATATTTTGGTCTGTCCGGAAGCCCGCGCTTTTCAAGCAGCTCTTCCATGATGTCCAGGGCAGAACCTATATCAGTAAATTTTCCGTCGGCATTTACCGTATTTAGTTTGCGAACAAGCCCGGCAACATCAGCCTCTCCGTTTATATATCCTTCCCACAGCAGCTCGGATTTGCCGTAAAACTTGTATATGCTTAACCAGTCACCTGGTACTGCCAGTCTGCCAACTATTTCACCGGCTACAAACTGCCTTGCTTCGGAAATTGCATCAACCATGGACAGAGATGTATCAATAAAAATGACAAAGTCAATGTTAACGGAACTGCTTTCCGCATAAACAAAGACAATTGAAAATGTTAGCAGCAAAACCAAAAGAATGTTTTTTTTCATAGTACCTTCAGTTGTTATGGTTATTACCCATAAACAGATAAGGAGACCTCTAAAAACTTCAGTTTTGAGAGGTCTTCATTTAAAAATATAGCGTTTTCGGCCGAAAACGCAAGGGAAGCTTAAAAAAACCTAAGGTTTTTATAAACCATGGGGTTTTTTGAGCTTCCCATAATTCATTTTGAGCTGCCTTGTCCAAGGCCTTGCTATGAAGCTGAAGTTTCAAGTATCCTCATCATGATAGCATTGCTTATATTTTGGTGTTTTGCAAGCAAAAATCTTGTTTGCCCAAGCTGGATGCCATAAAATGCCATTTTTAAGTTGCATTCTTTAGGTAATGATCAAAATCTTCTATATTAAGTAAAAATTGAATACCATTTTTTTTGCCGGGCTATTTACTTTTTTATAATTTACAATAATATAAGTGACAAGGTTATATACCAGATATTTTAAGGAGTAACACAATGGCTGCAATAGATCTTCCCAAAAGCCCCAATGTTTATCATCCGGAAAAACCCAGTGCGGTAGGATCCAGGAACTCTTTGGCTCAAGAGAATCGTGATCAGCAAAAAGAGGTTGATCAGCTTTTACATGAAGAAACCAACAAGGTGCTTCATCATATATCCTCAAGATTGCCCAAAGAAGTACTGGAGCGCCTTGATGTAATGGGCGGGCTTAAAGAGAAAGTTTACAATTATTTCAATCAGAATTATCAGAACATGTTCAACCGTTACATCGTCACCACAGAAGATGAAATGGTTAAAAAGGTAAGGAACTTCATTGACAAAGAAGAAATGAAGACCCTGGCCAGGTACACCCCAAAAGAAATATCTGCCCTGCTGGATGAAGTAGGGGGAGCAGACAAGTTCAATACCGGTGAAATTGAAAAATCCATGGTAAACATGTTTGGACACCTTCAGGGGCATATCCAGAGGGGTGTAAACGAACTTGAAAACCTTACCAACTCGCTTTTAAGGCAAAAAACCGATGTAGGCGCATTTATCCGAGGGGAAAATGCGTATTCTGTTGTAAAATGCGCATTCAAGGACAATACCTATAAACCCAAGACTGTTACAGATGTAAAGCTTTCCGTAAACATTCTTGATTCGGAGCTTATAAGCCCCATATTCCATTATCAGGTTACTGTGGAATATCTTATAAAAGATCTAATTTCCAAGCATATCATTGACTCTATTGACAAGGACATAGAGCTTTTCAAGGACCAACTGGTAGACGAGGGTAAAGAAGAACTCAACGATACAGAGATAATTTTTGAGAAAATGAAGAAGGTAAGGGATCATACCGACGACGATGTAGAAAATCCCAAGTCCAAGCGCTACAGCATAGTTGCCAAGGAGCTTATGGACAGGATAAACAACCTTAGGGCAGAAATTGACCCCAGCACCTTTGACCAGCTTAACATACGTGAAAACCTCAAAAAGATTATTGATATCGAAAATATCAGAAACCGCGGTTTCAATACTTCTGTAAACTCCATTACATCCATTCTGGATACTTCTAAAATGGGCTACCAGTACATAGAAAATCTCAAAAACGCCAGGCTGCTGTATATCCGTGAATATGAAGATACAGATGCGGCCCATTTGCCTGATGAACGCTATCAAATACGCCTGCAGTATTATGACAATGCCCAGCTCATAGAAGAGCGTAAGGCTTTTGACGTACAGATGAAGAGCTTTGAAACAGAAGTTCAGCACTTGTGGGACGTACTTGAAATGTTGTATGAGGATTCAAAATTCCTTAAACGCGTATCTGACTTTAATGACCTGGCCAAAATAATGAAAACCAAGATACGCAAACGCATCAAAGACAAGAGCGGAGAACCCTTATATGAAGCCATTGACAAGGTGTGGGACGAAATATCCTTTGTTAAACCGGCTGAAACCGATGTGGAAGGCCTTAACTGTACCTATATTTATGAAAAGGATAAGGTAAAGAACAGGCTTATTCTTATGAGGGACAAGCTCAAGAACATGTACTCATACCAGTACCCCATCCAGAGACGGGTGGTAGAAGACAGGCTCACCTTCCTGGAAAAAGAATTCCAGCGTTTTGATTACATGATTAACCCTTACCACATCCAGCCCGGACTGCTTCTTGATGTGGATATTTGCTCCATCAAACGCAAGAAGGCCACTCTTGACGGAATGGCTAATGTTCTTAACGAGTTCCTGCACGGCGTGTCCAAGGGCTTCCAGGACGCAGCATTTGCTTCCTTCAGCAGAAGGCGCTCCACTGTAAGAGAGGATATAGCCCAAAGCTTTTCAGCACCCTCCGCGTTAGGTGATGAGCAGGAGCTTGGCGCTTCCGCCGGCTACCTGGCTATGCTCAATTCGGAGCCAGAAACTTCACCTGCTTTGGCAGAAACTGTAAGCAAGCCGGCTCCTGCGCGCTCGGGTAGCAGGGCCAAAGGAGTTGTTGACAGCGGCGCCAAAAAGAAGCCCAGTGTAAAGAGGGGACCCAAACCCCGTTCAAAAAATGACGGTGGAATAAGGGAGTTGTAATACTTCAGAGAACCAAACGCCCCCTCTGCCAAGGGGGCGTTTTATATTAAGAAAGGGGATTAAATGATTGCCTCTAGCAGTAAATATGAATCACTTGCAAGCAGAACTGCGTTTAATGAGTCTGTCAAACAAGTAAAGGCCACAATCAGCCTGGCAGAGCGTTTGGACACGGGAGAAAACCTGGCAGATGCCATCAATTTTCTGGCTGATAACAAACAAATAAACAGGGACGGCATATTGCCCTTTATTTCCATGCTGTTGGTTGACAAGTATGCCTATCGCTCTGTTTCTAAAAATATGGAAGTTGGCATGCCAGACCAGGCTTTGATCCAAAAAACAGTTGCCGGCTGGAACGCTTTTGATATAGTGCTTGTTTATCATCATCCCGATATAGGGCTAATAGTTGTAAACCCGAAAAACTCTGCCGATATTGGCAGGATAGACAGAATCAACAAGACGGAGCTTTTGGTTGTATATTTGGGCTGCTTTGGCAAAAGTTTTGACCCAGCTTTGGCACAAAAAGCCGGAGAAGCCCTGCTGGATATGTACGAAGGCAAAAAACCTAAAGAGAACCCGTCTTTTTTGAAAGGCTCCTGCAAATACAAGGCCCCCAAAGCTGAACCTGTTGCTATAAACGATAAAAAAGTTAAAGAAAGCAAGGCCAAAACCGCTAAAGGAAAGCAGCCTCCCAAACCTAAAAAATCTGGCTCTGCTCCTTCGGCCAAAATAGAGGCAGCGGCAAGCCCTGCAGCAACCAGCCCTGCCCAACAGCAAAGTCCGGCAGCCAGCGCTGCCAAAACTGTACAAAGAATGACCCCCATGTATGGGGTACTGGTAACAAACGAACTGTTTCATAACGGCAACGTAGAAGCCTGGAAGAGAATAATAGATAGTTACAAGTCAAAACATACAGGGCTAGATGTTCTTGTTTATTATGACGGGGAGAGAATTATCAATTTGAATGCCCTTTTCAAATGGGGGAAGGTAAAGCATGGCAGTGTAATCCAGTTTGCAGTCGCCGGAGAAAATATAAGTGATGTCGCAAAGCTGCAGCGCTACTTGGCACAGGGCGCTAGTCCCATGTTTGAAGCATTCTTACGCGGGCCTGTTAACAGCATTCTGGCCCTCTTTTGATCAGGGAGATAAACATGAAAGCAAACGTACATTTCTTCAGCCAAAAAAAATCCATAGACAAGCGTGTAGACCTTGAAACTCTGGGACAAAGAGGCCGGCAGGCCAACGAGTTTTCCGAACTGGGTTTTCCCATTTTGCCAGGCTTGATTATAGATACCGTTGTGGCATCCAAGCTGGAAAAAGAGGATGTGGCTACCGCTCTTAAACCCCCCATGAAGCAGGTCCAGGAAATAGTAGGAAAGGTATTTGGCAATTCGGAAGAACCTCTGTTGCTGAAGATTGTCATTTCTCCCAACCTGACTATTTCCAATTACCCAACACTGCATAATTTTGGGCTTGTACGCAATACTGTTGAAGGGTTTAATAAAAATGTTGGAGAAAACTTTGGTGCACATGAAGTGGCTTTTCTGGCTAGAGGCATGCTTAAAATAGAAGAAAGAATTGCCGAACTGGAAAAAAGGGAAAAGGATCTTTCCAAAATCAGGGAACGGATTATACATGCAAACAACACGCTGGAGACCAGCAAGCAGGGAACCAAATCCGAAGAGCTTATAGCGGCCTATGAAGATTTGCTCCCTCCCGGGTTTTTTGATGATGCATGGAAACAGCTGGAGATTTCGTTAAAACGAATTGCCAGGCTGCTTACCCTGGATGAACAGGATGACGAAGATACCGCCATACTTATCCAGCCCATGGTATATGGCAATTACGGAAAAAATTCATGCTCCGGCGCATTTTTTACCCGCAATATTGTAAATGGAGAAAAGGAACTGCAGGGCGAATTTTTTGAGGAGCGTTTTGATGAAATTGGCGCTAGCGGCAACGATATAAACAAAATCGGGGCAGTCCATCTCAAGGAACTGAAACAGATTGCCGCTACACTGGAAGACCATCACAAGGAAATCAGGCAAATTCGTTTTACCATAGAAAAAAACAAGCTTTGGCTTATCGAACAGCGCCAGGTCATGGTTAAGAGCACCCAGGCAGACCTGAAGCTTAATCTTGACTTGTACAATCGTTCAATCGTAAATGATGTTTTTGTAATTAATTCAATACAGCCGGCGCGCCTGAATGAAATACTTCACCCCATAGTAGATATGGCTTCTGTCAAAAAGCTTACAGGAACAGATGGAGGAATTACCGGAGCTCCCGGGGCAGCCATTGGGAGAGTGTATTTTTCCACCGAAGCCCTGCTGGATGCATATAAAAATGCGCAGTTAAAGGGCGAGGACAAGCGCTTTATTTTGTGCATGCCATCCACTTTTGCGGAGGATGTAAAGGCTATAGAGCTTGCTACGGGCGTGCTTTCCTGTGAAGGAGGTTACTCTGCGCATGCCTCGGTAGTAGCCCGGCAATATGGCAAGGTATCCCTTGTAAAACCGGAAATGAAGATACGCGGGAAAAAGGCAAGTATAGCCAGTCTGACTATTTCAGAAGGTGATTATATAACGCTTAATGTCCCTTATTACGGGGAACCAAAAGTATGGCTGGGCAAGGCTAGCCTGATTGAACCCGACCCCGCAGAATCCGGCCTGTTCGAGTTTATTAAAATTATAAAAAAGAACATGAAGCACTTCCATGTAAGGGCCAATGCGGATAATGCAAGGGATGCATCTTTGGCTTTGTCATTTGGAGCAGAAGGAATTGGCTTGTGTCGTACCGAACACATGTTTTTTAATGAAAAACGTATTAATGTGTTCCGTGAAATGATTTTGGCCGACAAGCTTGAATCCAGGGAAAAGGCTCTTTCCATGCTGGAAGTAATGCTCGTGGATGATTTCTACAAATTATTGAAGATAATGGCCGGTAAAGAGGTAACCATACGTTTCCTGGATGCACCCTTCCATGAATTCATGCCGCATAATGATGCAGAGTTTGATGGTTTTATGGCTTATCTCGGATCGGGCAAAAAAGGAAGCGCTGCGCCTTCCAAGGCCGATGTTAAAGCCAGGATTGCTGCCCTGGCCGAGTTCAATCCCATGCTTGGCCACAGAGGCTGTCGTATTGCTGTAAGTTATCCCGAAATTTATGCCATGCAAGCCAGGGCAGTATTCACTGCAGCCTACAAGTTGCAGGCAGAAAAAGTGGACATAAAGCCGGAAATCATGATACCCATAGTGATGAATGCTGCAGAGTTGAAGCTTATAATCTATGGCAAAAAAATTGAGGGAAAAACCTACAAGGGCATTATCGATATTGAAGAAGATATAAGAAAAGCGCTCAAAGCCAAGGCCATTCCATATAGGGTAGGGTCCATGATTGAGCTGCCTGCAGCTGCTCTGGTGGCAGGAGAAATAGCCAAATACAGCGAATTCTTCAGTTTTGGAACAAATGATCTGACCCAGACTACCTTGGGTATAAGCCGTGATGACTTTAATACATTCATGCCTGACTACTCTCTGTTTGACCTTGTGGAAGGCAACCCATTTTCCAATCTTGTCACACCGGTAAAAGAGCTTGTGGCAATGGCAACAAGACGGGGCAGGATGACAAGGCCCAGTTTGCAAGTCGGATTATGTGGCGAGCATGGAGCAAATCCCGATAATGTACGTTTTTGTATGGAGGCGGAACTGGACTATGTATCCTGTTCCCCTTATTCTGTACCCATAGCATGTCTGGCTGTAGCGCAGGCAGAGCTGGAAAAGGCCAAATAAAAGGCCAAATAAAAGGCAAGCCCGCTATCTATATCCTAATAGTAGCGGGCTTTTTTTTAACTGGAGTAGCTCCAGCTCATGCGATTCTTGATTTTTAATGCCAGTGGTTTTGCCACTTTTTTGGCATCAAGCAAAGGTACGCCAGCCTCTTTATTCAGGGTTTTTTCAAAGAACAGAGCCAAACTGTCATAAATATCTGGCAAAAAGTAAAAAATGAACGCAAAGTTAAGTCCAGTAGGCTTCATGATTGTAAATGATGTATATGACATGACAGCGTCTTTACCGGTATAAATTTTAGTCTGGTTCTTGCATGTATGCAGGTCCAGTTCGGAAAACCTGTGGGGAATTTGCTCGCTTGAGGATCTAACAAAAGGTTCTTCCGCTTTCTTGGGATAACTGGCAGGTTCCACAAGAATGTGCAGCTTTTTTCCGTCAGTCTGGAATGTAAGGCCTTCTTCTGCCGGATAAATGGATTTGACATTGTTATATGAAACCACTTCATAACGGGAATACGCAGAGTTTACGCTGAAGAATGAAGATACTATAAACCCTTGATCGCTTGGCAACATATTTTTTGAATATGCATCAAATAAATCCATTGCTTTTACTGCCACAATAGCCTCCCTTGTCGTCATATTTTATCTGAAAGTCAGGCAACTTTTCCAATTGCTTGAAAGAAACCCTTTTATATGCTCCCAAAATCAGGACTGTATTACATCTATGATAGAATAAGCCAAAAATGAATTGTTCTCAACCACATATTATTCTTTTGCGGCATGTTTTATGTTATTAAGCATTTTAAAAGCATCTATTTCTTTATGATTCGTTTTTTTGCTTCCAGGCTGTCCGCCTGCTGCTCAAAACGCAATGCCATTTGGCTAATTCCCGCATTGGTATATAATTTGGCCAAATTTCGCAAAGGCCGCGGATCT
>JAKPMS010000092.1 GCA_029548805.1 Spirochaetota bacterium
TAGAATAGCTATAAAATAAGCTCCGCATATCCGGCAAATTTGGTTTTTATGATGCCATGCTTGCCAGACTGCTGAAGAAAAAGGAGGAATTATGGCCATTGCTTGCAAGTACGGAACCCACAGGGTTATTGAGCCTGTTGGCGCCATGCCGCAGACTGCCCAGCGCATCAACAACGATATGTCTGTGGTTTATGACAACGAGA
Source organism: Spirochaetota bacterium (assembly GCA_029548805.1). GTDB lineage: Bacteria > Spirochaetota > Spirochaetia > Treponematales > UBA12059 > SZUA-370. The sequence continues at coordinate 204 of JAKPMS010000092.1, forward strand.
TTCTGCTGGATGTAATAGCCCTGAATATTGATTCAGCCAGTTTTACACAGATAGAAGAAGAAGCCGGCGGAGATGCCGACAAAATTGGCAAAAAAATCATGGAAATTGTGGCTTCCAGGGGCAAGCAGCAGAATCCTGTTACAGGTTCCGGCGGCATGTTCATAGGCAAGGTTGCCAAAATCGGGTCAGCCCTTAAAGACAGGGACCTAAAGGTGGGTGACACTATAGCCAGCCTTGTTTCGCTGTCCCTTACCCCGCTCAAAATAAACAAAATTCTTAAAGTGATACCGGAAGTGGACCGTGTGCTTATAGACGGCCAGGCCATTCTTTTTGAATCTGGCATTTATGCCAAACTGCCCAAGGACATGGATGAAGGACTTGCCCTGGCTGCTTTGGACGTGGCTGGAGCACCGGCCCAGACTGCCAAGCTTGTAAAACCCGGCGACTCTGTGCTTGTTATGGGCGCGGGCGGCAAATCGGGGCTCTTGTGCTGCTACGAAGCCATGAAGCGGGTTGGCCCCACAGGCAGGGTCATAGCCAATATCCGCAAAGAAAAGTATATAAAACCGCTGCGCGACATGAAACTTTGCCACGAAATTGTAATGGTGGATGCCGGCAGGCCGGTAGAAATGCGCAACGAAGTGCTCAAGGCCAACAATGGCAAAGAGGTGGATATAGTCATCAATTGCGTAAACCAGCAGGGCACGGAAATGTCCAGCATACTGCCGGTGCGCGAGAACGGCATAGTGTACTTTTTCAGTATGGCTACCAGCTTTACCAGGGCAGCCCTTGGCGCGGAAGGCATAGGCAAGGACGTGCTCATGATCATAGGCAACGGTTATACCAAAGACCACGCCGAGATTACCCTTTGGGAACTCAGAGAAAATGCCCAGCTTCGCAAGTATTTTGAAGAGCAGTATGTAAAATAACGTGCTATAATAGCCTGATCTGGCAACAGGAGGACGGCGAGCCGGTCAAACAGGGACTTTTGTCCGGCGGGGGCAGTCCGTCTCCATTATTATACGCATGGAATTGGTATGGTGCCGGATATATTTTGTTGGTCAAAGCGCTGATGCGCTACCCGGGGGCTCCCCGTCCCCGGCGCAGTTGGCGGATGTAAACTTGCAAAGTGCAAGAATGAGCATTTGCCGGCTGGAAATTGCAGAAGCCCGGAAAGTCGTTATTCGGGAGGGTGGACGAGACCACCTGTTTCTAATTTTTTTACGCCGCAAAGCAAGGACACAAAGCAGCAGTCCGCGTATGGTTTTTGGCCATGCGGCAGTAAAAAGGGAGAGGAGCCCAAATGCACGAGTATCCATCATTTGATTACAAAAGAATTCCGCTATACAAGGATGTAAGCCAGGAGGACTGGAACGACTGGCACTGGCAGATGAGGAACGACATAAAGGATGTGGAAACCCTTGCCAAGGTCATTCCATTGACAGAAAAGGACAAAGCCGATATCAGCGAAGTCCTTAAGGTTTTCCGCATGGCTATTACGCCGTATTATGCATCCCTTATAGACCCGGAAAACCCCGCCTGCCCGGTAAGGCTGCAGGCAGTCCCAAGGCTGCCGGAAACCCATTTTTCCGAAAGCGACCAGGCCGACCCATTGCATGAAGACCTGGACAGTCCGGTGCCGGGCCTTACCCACCGCTACCCGGACAGGGTGCTTCTGCTTGTAACACATATTTGCTCCATGAATTGCAGGCATTGCACACGCCGCCGTCTGGTGGGAGAAGAAGACGCAAACCTCCTGGACCACCAGATAGATGCCGCAATAGAGTATATAAGAAATACGCCCATAGTGCGTGACGTGCTAATTTCCGGCGGCGACCCCCTTGTCATGTCGGACGAAAAGCTTGAGCGCATCATAAAAAAAATACGGGATATCCCGCATGTGGAAATAATAAGAATAGGTTCAAGAACCCCTGTTGTCATGCCGCAGCGCATCACCGGCAGTCTTGTAGAAATGTTAAAAAAATATCATCCCATATACATAAACACCCACTTTAACCATCCCAAGGAAATTACAAGCGAAGCACGTGAAGCCTGCAGGAAGCTTGCCGATGCCGGCATCCCACTTGGCAACCAGAGCGTGCTGCTGAGGGATGTAAACGACTGCCCCATTCTGATGAAAAAGCTGGTGCAGAAGCTTCTGAGCATAAGGGTAAAGCCATACTATATATACCAGTGCGACCTGTCCCTGGGCATAAGCCACTTCAGGACTACTGTTTCAAAAGGCATAGAAATAATAGAAAACCTGCGCGGACATACCTCCGGCATGGCCGTACCCACCTTTGTCATAGACGCGCCGGGCGGCGGCGGCAAGACCCCCGTAATGCCGGATTACCTTATAACAAGCAATGACAAGCGTGTGGTCCTGCGCAATTACGAGGGTGTCATCACCACCTATGACGAACCGGATGGCTACCACGAAGACTGCGGCAAGTGCCGAATATGCTTTGACGAGCCCCTTCTTAATGCCACTTGCGGGGTTGCCCGCCTTTTGTCCGGAGACGAAAAAACTCTTGAGCCAAAAAATCTTGTCAGGGCTTCCCGCAACACCAACCAGGTAAAGCCGAGGGGAAAACGATAAGTCTATGCCGGACGGGGCTATGGGCTTTCCTGGAAAAGTGACCTTTGTTACGGGCCCGGAAAAGCATTGCGGAAAGACAAGCTACATGAATCGGGCTGCTGAGCTTGCAAGGAGGGCCATGGGCCAGTCTTGTGGGCCAGGGCCGGTCCCCGGCCCGGCTCTCTTGTCCATAGGCTATGACGGAGAAGCCAGGGATTTTCTTAGCGGGCTAAGCAAGCCTTCCGTGCCTGTATGCAAGGGTGATATAATTGTTACTACAGAACGTTTTGCGCGCCCATGCATGCCGGAAATACTGGAAGTTCTGCCAGGTTCCACCGCCCTTGGCAGGCTTTGCATTGCAAGGGTGGGGCGCCCTTCCGCTGTTGCGCTTTTGGGGCCAGAAGGCAACAGCCTTGTGGCATGGGCTGTGGAGCTGATACGTAAAGAAAAGTTAAGCACTGCCATATTTGTAGACGGAGCCATAAACAGGATTACCCAGGCCGCCATGATACCAGACTCAGCTTTTGTATATGTTTTGCGCGTGGACCCTTCCAACCTGAAAAAATCCTTGGACAGAATGCAGCGCATTTATACCCTTGCCAAATTGCCGCTTTATACGCCGGAGCTGGCAGAAAATGCCTTTTTTGCAAACGGCGCACTAAGCATGGACAGTGCAACAAGGCTTCCTGCAAAAGCTAAAACTGTGGTTATAGACGATTTTACCAAGCTGTTTCTGGACGCGGCAGAGCTAAGAAGTTTTTTGCGGGAGCGCAGACTGTTTGTAAAAAGACAAATAGGCTTTGACGGGTTTGTGGTCATACAGCGCGGTATTGCAAAAAAGGCTGTGCTGGACATGCTGGAACCGGAGGCCGCAAAGCTGGTCACTTTTAACCCCTACGATGAGGATGATGCGGCATGAGTCTTGTCAAGCTGGGCAATGAAGCCTGGAACTTTGCCCAGATGGACAGTTTTTGGAGAGAATACCGGCCCCTTTCCCCCTGGGCAAAGGACGAGGCTGACAAAAAGCCTGTTTTCAGGGACGGGAGCATTCTTAAATCGCGTTATGACGATATTGAGCGCGCTTTGCTGCTTTTAAAGAATGCCAAAAACAGTGCCGGCTTGGACAGGATCACTTATCACCTGAAGCGTATGCCCCGCCTTCCGCTGGAAGCCAAAGAAAGCTATGAACTTATAGAACTTTTTCAGGTAAAAAAGTTCATGGCCAATTACAGGGGGCTTGTTTCTGCCATGGATACGGAAGCTGCCTCCTTTTTTGGGCTTGAGCCTTTTAAAGCAGGTTCCAAAAGCCGGGAACTGGCTGCCTTGCTGGACAGCGGAGGCTCCGACCCCGAAACGTTTTTTTTGGCCGATTCCTTTGACCCGGAGCTAAAGGAAGCCCGGGCCGGCATGGCTGCCTGTGATTCCCTTATCATTAAAGAAAAGCAAAAAAGGGAAGCCAAAGTGCGCCTGGATTTTGGCATTTCTTTTGATGGCAGGGATTTTATAATCCTGGCCAAGGACAAAGCCAGAGCATTGGCTGGCGCATCCAACGGGGGAGCCATTTGCTCGCTTGAGCCTTATGACGACAGCCGCTTCATGGCAAGGCTTTTGCCCAGTCCGCTAGCCCTGGAAGCCATGGCCGAACGGGAAGGCTGGCTTGCCAGAGAACGCAAGGCAGAAACCAGGGTGCTGGCTTTCCTGTCGCTCAAAGTGGCAGAAGCCATGCCGGAAATAAAAGCGGCTGTAAAGGCTGTTAGCCGCTGGGACAGGGCGCGAGCCGGGGCGGAGCTGGCCATAAAGTACAACATGAGCCGCCCCGTACTGGACAGCAAGCGCCTGGAACTCGTTTCTGCCCGCTTTATTCCATGCGAAGCCGAGTGTTCTTCCATGGGACTGGCCTATACTCCACTGACTGCAAGCTTTGGCTCCAATGCAGTGGTGCTTTTTGGCTCCAACATGGGCGGCAAGACCGTGGTACTAAAAACCGTCCTGTTTTTTCAGCTATTGGCCCAGGCTGGCCTTTTTGTTCCGGCAAAAGTTTTTTGCAGCAGGCTGTATGACAGCATATCCTATGTGGGCGAGCTGGACAGCGAGCGCCTTGCGGGCCTGTCCGGTTTTGGCATGGAAGTGTGGCGCCTTGAATCGGCCTGGAAGGACAGCAAGGCAGAAGGGCAGGCAGCCCTTGTAGCCTTTGACGAGCTGGCCCGTACCACCGGCTCCCATGAGGCGGAAGCCCTTCTGTCTGCCGTAATAGAAGCGCAGGTAAAACATGGCCTGGCAGGAATGGCTTTTTATGCCACGCATTTCCGGGGAGTTGCAAGGCTGCATGGCGCCGAATACAGGCGTATGCGCGGCCTGGACCGGAGCGCCCTGTCCTTGGCCATGGCAGCACAGAATAAAACGGACCATGCCGACGAAAATCTGGACAAGCGGCTTGCAGGAATAAACCGCTTTATGCGCTATGAGATAATTGACGACGAATGTTCGGTTCCGGAAAGCGATGCCCTTGCCATAGCATCGCTTTTGGGCCTGGATAATAATATTGTAGACAGGGCCCGGTTTTATCTGGGCAAAAAGGAAGATAAATGAATACCAAACTGGACTTGCCGGCAGACAGGATAGCCTATGCCCGCAAGCTTGCCGAACGCATTGCGTCTCCTGTAAGCGAATTTATAGACAGTTACAGTTCTGTTACGGTGGAAAGGGCAAGCCTCAGATTGGCCGGGGCAGACGGAGCCAATTCCGACGGCGTGCCCGTTGCCAACCTGGTAGTGGACCGAATAAGGGCAAGCGACCCGGAGCTTCTGGAAAACGGCGCTGTTTTGCGTTATATAAACGCCCTGGCAAAAACCGGCACAAGTGTAAACGAACTGAACAACAAAATAGCCGACGGCTTTGACATAATGAGCCTGCCCCTTGGAGACAGCGGGACGCTTGAAGCCAAGGCGGAAGAGCTTGTAAAGTCGGCACTTGGCAAAATCAAAAAAAATAGGAAAACAAGAGAAGACAGGCTCCTTGAATGGGAAGGCAGGAACAACAGCCCCCTTCTTTACCTTATTGTGGCTACCGGCAACATTTACGAAGATATCAAACAGGCTGTGGCAGCTGCGGGGCAGGGAGCCGATGTCATAGCAGTGATAAGGACCACAGCCCAAAGCCTTTTGGACTATGTTCCTTACGGCCCCACTACCGAGGGCTTTGGCGGAACCTATGCCACCCAGGAAAACTTCAGAATAATGCGGGCAGCCCTGGATGAAGAATCCGCAAGGCAAAAGCGCTATATACTCCTGACAAACTATGCTTCAGGGCTTTGTATGCCGGAAATAGCCGCCATGGGTGCCCTTGAGCGCCTGGACATGATGCTGAATGACTCCATGTACGGCATTTTGTTCCGCGACATTAACATGTACAGAACCTTTGTGGACCAAAAGTTCAGCCGCATGATAAACGCCTTTGCCGGCATTACCATAAATACCGGTGAAGACAACTATCTTACAACTAGTGATGCATACGAAAAGGCATATACCGTACTTGCAAGCCAGCTTTTAAACGAGCGTTTTGCATATGATGCAGGGCTGGAAGCCAAGTTCCAGGGACTAGGACACGCATTCGAAATGGATCCGACCATTAAAAACGGCTTTTTGTACGAGCTGGCACAGGCCCAGATGGCCAGGGAGATATTCCCGGAACATCCCCTTAAATACATGCCTCCTACCAAATACATGTCCGGAGATATTTTTAAAGGCACAGAGCTTAATACCATGTTCAACTTTGTGTCCAAGGCCAGCAACCAGGGCATACATCTTTTGGGCATGCTTACAGAGGCCATCCATACGCCATTTATGATGGACCGCTTTCTTGCAGTGGACAATGCCCGCTATGTAATGAACAGCATGGACGGTTTTTATGACGACATAGAGTTCAAAAAGGGCGGGATAGTCATGAGCCGCGCCCATAGCGTGCTTAATGAGGCCATTGCATTTCTGGAACAGGTTGAAAAAACCGGAATGTTCAATGCAATTGAGCAGGGCCTGTTTGCGGATGTAAAGCGGCCCAAAGATGGCGGAAAAGGCTTTGATGGGCTTATAAAAAAAGGCCCGTCCTATTTTAACCCCTTTGAAACCGCACTTAAAAAAGAGCTTGGATTGGCCCGCTAAGGAGAAAAACATGAAAGTAGTAAGACCTTATGGCGATACAATGGATGACGGAAAGGTCCAGCTTTCCTTTACTCTGCCCGTACCTGAAGGAGCCAGGGGCAAGGAAGCGGCCAGAAAACTGGTACTGTCTCTTGGCTTTAAGGACTGCGAAGTGGTGCATTCCACAGCGCTTTCACCGGAATTTTCCATGTATGTGGTTTACGGCAAAACAGAAGCGTCTGTGGATTATGATTCCGTGGTGGCTGACGAAGCCAGCTCCGACGCATCCATGGACATGGATGCCGTAAACGAATATATAAGGCAGAACATAGGGCGCAAAGTGGTTATTGTTGGAGCCTGCACCGGTTTTGATGCCCACACCGTCGGCATCGATGCCATAATGAACATGAAAGGCTATAACCATCATTACGGGCTTGAGCGCTATTCCGAACTTGAAGCACACAACCTTGGCGCCCAGCTGCCAAACGAAAAGCTGATAGATTATGCCGTCAAGGTAAATGCGGATGCCATACTTGTAAGCCAGGTGGTTACCCAGAAAGACAGCCATATACATAATCTTACGGAGTTTATTGAGCTATTGGAAGCCAAAAGCCTTAGGGAGCGCTTTATATGCATAGCCGGCGGGCCTCGCATAGGCAACAAGCTTGCGGTGGAAATAGGTTTTGATGTAGGCTTTGGCCGCGGAACCTATGCCGATGATGTGGCCAGCTTTGTGGTCAGGAAGCTTGTAGATAAAGCCTGGCTGAAAAGCTGAGGTTTATACAGCCCGGCATAATATAATGGTTGCTTTTTTGCCTTTTTGGGTGCAAGCTTGAAGTTTCAATTATTACCCTGATCAAAGCTGATATCGGATCAGGGTTTTTAATTATAAGGGTCTTAAAATAATAATTTGCTTTTGACCCTTTGTGTTCCATCAAATTAAGGAGGCATCTAATTATGGAACAATTGCATTTTGGTCTTCTTTCCATTCTACCGCCACTATTGACAATCATTCTGGCAGTTGTAACCAAGGACGTGATTTTTTCCTTGTTCCTTGGAATTTTGTCAGGCACATTGATTGCAGTCGGGGGTAATCCTTATTATGCGCTTGTAAATCTGTCCGATCTTTTGGCAGATACTCTGGCAGACGGCTGGAACATCCGCATCATGATGTTTACCATCCTCTTGGGACTTCTCGTTGGCATGCTTACCAAAACAGGCTCTGCCTATGCCCTTGGCGAGTGGGCGTCAAAACGCATCAAAACCAAAACCGGTGCCCTGCTTTTTACCTGGGTGTTTGGCCTGATTATTTTCTTTGATGACTATTTCAATTCTCTTACCATAGGTACCTGCATGAGGCCCCTATGTGATGCCAAAAAAGTGTCCAGGGCCAAACTGGCCTATATTCTGGACTCTACAGCTGCACCGGTGGCAATCCTTGCGCCTATTTCCACCTGGGTGGTGTATGTAATGGGCACATACAAGGATATACCGGAGTTCAGGGGACTAGGCATAAGCGAGCTGTCCTTTTTTGTAAAAACCATTCCATACAACCTTTATGCCCTTTTTGCCATATTTATGGTTGTGTTTATCACCCTTACACACAAGGACTTTGGTCCCATGGCCCGTTCGGAAGCCAGGGCAGAACAGGGCTTGGGGCTTTATGACGAAGAACGCTACGGCGCCGTTTCCAGCCAGGTGGAGGAAAGGGCAGAGAAGTCCCATGCCAAGGCTTTTGACTTTCTTATTCCAATAGCATCGCTTATTTTTATTGCCCTCTTTTTCTTCCCCATGACTACATGGATGCTTGCAATAGACGGAGAAAGCGTTACCAGCCTGGGGCAGGCTATTTCCGAAATACCCTTTGGCACAGCTTTTAACGATACAGACAGCTCCATGGCGCTTATGTATGCAGCAGTATTTGCAAACGTATTGGCATACATCTATTACATTGCTAGGCGCCTGCTTAACGTAACAACTGCAGGCGAAGCTTTAATGGATGGTTTCCGCGCCATGGTTCCCGCCGTTATGATACTTACCCTGGCATGGGCACTTGGAACTGTAATCAAGGGATCCCGCCCGGACGGCGGTGTAGGCCTGGCTGATTATGTTGCAGAAATTGTGGTAAACGGCAAGTTCCCCATGGCTTTTGTTCCACTCGTTGTTTACATCTTTGCCTGCCTCATATCCTTTGCTAGCGGTACCAGTTGGGGAACCATGGGCATCATGATACCCATAGCCCTGCCTGTTATAGTTCAGCTTGGAAAAGTAGCCGGCCTGAACCCCGGCCAGATGATAAACGCTGCGGCTCTTACAGTTGGATCTGTTATGGGAGGTGCGGTTTTTGGCGACCATTGTTCACCAATCTCAGACACAACAGTGCTGTCTTCCACTGGTGCGGCTGTTCCGCATCTTGAGCATGTTGTAACCCAGATGCCTTATGCCATATTTGTGGCCATCTGTGTTGTGTTCGGCACCATAGTGGGCGGGCTCACCTGGAATCCTTTGCCGGGCCTTGCAGTAACTGCCATCCTTTTTGTTGCCGGAACCCTGATAATTCCCAAGTGGTTTGGTCCCAAGCATTACAAACTGGATTAAAGAACATTAAATAATTCCATAAAAGAAGGCCGCCTTAATTGGCGGCCTTCTTTTTGGCTTTTTTAAATTATCCGAACTTCCCCAAGCTTTGGGTAATTGCAAGGTTTCTACAAAAACAGCAGAATTTCTTCCGCGTGTCCGGCCGGGCTTACTTTTGGAAACACCTTTTTTACCAAACCATCGGGACCAATTATGAAGGTCGAGCGTATTACGCCTTCGTATTCCCTGCCGTACATGCTTTTTTTGCCCCAGGCTCCGTAAGCAGCCAGAACACTGTGTTCCGGATCCGACAATAATACAAAAGGCAGGCCGTATTTTGCCTTAAAACGGGCGTGGCTTGTTGCCTTGTCCGGGCTTACTCCAATAACTATTGCGCCTTTTTCTATATATTTGTCAAAATGGTCCCTGAAGCCGCAGGCTTCTTTTGTACAGCCAGGGGTGTCATTTTTGGGATAAAAATAAAGCACCACACTTTTGCCCCTGAAATCCGAAAGGCCGATTGTCTTTCCTTCGTCATTTTCCAGACTGAATTCCGGAGCCTTTTCGCCTGCCTTTACCATAACTGTTAAGCTCTTTCTGCCCACAAGCGCATCAGTTCCAGCGTTGTGTCAATGGCAAGAACCATTTCAGAAACGCTGGCCCATTCATAGCGGCTGTGAAAATTGTGCATGCCTGTAAACATGTTGGGTGTGGCTACGCCCATCTCTGTAAGGCGGGCACCGTCAGTACCTCCCCTTATGGGCTTGGAGTAAGGCTCGGCTCCCGCTCTATTTGCTGCTTCGTACAAAAGTTCCAGAACAATGGGGTTTTCTGACAGCTTTTTCTTCATATTGCAGTATTGCTTGTTGAACTCAAGCTTTATGCTGCCGCCGGGGAACATGGTCTCCACAGCAGAAGCCATCTGCTTTACGGCTTCAATGCGCCTTGCAATGCCGTCTTCTGCATAGTCTCTAAGTATTAAATCCACATTGGCCTTTTCTACGGCTCCGTGTATTTCCAATATATGGTAATAACCGTACCAGCCGTCTGTGGCTTCCGGGCTTTCCGCACGCGGAAGCATGCTTGCAAAAGCTGCTGCCATGGATGCCGCATTTACCATTACTCCCCTGGCATAGCCCGGGTGTGAAGATTTGCCGGTAAAAACAAGCCTTGCCTCATAGGCATTGAAGCATTCCGATTCTATCTCTCCGCGGCGGCCGCCGTCATAGGTGTAGCATGCGTCCATTTTAAGCTTGGCAAGGGGAAAAGCGTTCATGCCCCTGCCTATTTCCTCATCGGGCGAGAAAACAATTACCAAAGGAGGTCTGGAAATGGATTTGTCCGCCAGGGCTGTTTTGACAGCGCTCATTATTATGGCTATGCCCGCTTTGTCGTCGGCGCCAAGCAGGGTAGTACCGTCTGTTACTATAAGGCTGTCGCCCTTGTAATCTGCCAGCTCCTTGAACTCATCAGGGTCTAGTGTCCAGCCAGGCGATAATTCGATGGGCTGGCCATCGTAATTTTCCACAAGGCGGGGCTTTACATTGGCACCGGATACCTCGTTGCTGGTATCCAGATGGGCCATCAGTCCTATGGCGGGCTTTTTCTCAGCTCCAGGGCTGGCGGGTATTTTGGCTATTACAAAACAGTGCTCATCAATATACACGTCTGTTATGCCCAAGCCTTTCAGCTCTGCTTCCAGCATTTTTGCAAGGTCCCACTGCCCCGCTGTTGAAGGGATGCCCTCTGCATGCCTGTCGCTGGTAGTCTCCACTTTTGCATAGCGGATAAAACGCTCTATGACATCAGCTGCATAGGGTTTGTTAAGTAATTCTTTATGGCTTTTCATGGTATATCAGTATGCTATTATAATATCTGATTTGCAAGTCAAAATTCACCCAAAAGCACAAGCTCCGGTTCCAGTTCAAAGCCAAAGGCTTTTCTGGCGGCATCTTGAGCTTCTTCCATCAGGGCCAGCATGTCCAGAGCTGTAGCACCGCTGGCATTTACAAAAATATTGGCATGCTTGGGGTTTACCATGGCACCGCCTTTTCGCCTGCCTCTAAAACCAAGCTCATCCAGAATGGCTCCGCTAGGGCGCCCAAAAGCATGGTTGTTCTTAAAAAAGCTGCCTGCAGAAGGATAGTCAAAATGGCCTTTTTTTCTTCTGTCAGCTTCATGCGCAGTCATCTCTTCTTCTATAGCCGCTATTGTTCCGGGAACCAGCTTTATGCGGGAAGCCAGCACAATAGAGCCTTCATGCTCTCCGCCGGGCATAAAAGGGGTTTTTTTGTATGCCCAGCCCGCTCTGTCCATTTTTAACGTTCTAACAGACGAGTCTCCGGGGCAAAAATAGTCAACCTGGCTCAAAATGTCCGCAAACTCCTTGCCATAACATCGGGCATTCATGTATACGGCTCCGCCAAGCGAGCCTGGCAGTCCTGCTGCAAACTCCAGGCCTGACAGAGCCTTGTCTTTTGCAATGGCGCAAAGCCGGACCACATCCATGCCGGCCTCCGAGTAAATGCTGCCATCTTCTTCAATTTGGGCATGGGCAAGCCCCAAGCTGCTTGCAACTATGCCTCTTACCCCCCTGTCGCCCACCAGAAGATTGGCACCCCCTCCGATTACATGGACGGGAATGCTTTCTTGCCCGGCTTTTTGTACAAGTTCTGCAAGAGCCTTTTTTGAACTGGCTATGACAAAAGCGTCTGCGGGTCCCCCAATTTTAAGGCTTGTATGCCGGGACATGGCTTCGTCAAAGAAAACCTTCAAGTCTGTATTGAAATTATCGAAAAATTTCCTTAGTGTATCCTGCATAAGACGGGCATTTTAGCCTGAAATCTCCGCCAATGTTAATGGGGAGTACCAAAGCTTGTGTTTTGGTAAGCATCCGTAAGCGATAAAACAGGGAGGCCCTATGGCTTTGAAGCTTTACAATACTCTTGGACGCAGAGTCATGGACTTTGTTCCCATTGAGCCAGGAAAAGCCGGTTTTTATGGCTGCGGCCCCACAGTTTACAACTATGCCCATATAGGCAACCTGCGTGCCTATGTCTTTGATGACCTGCTTGTGCGCACTCTTCGCTACCTTGGTTATGAAGTAAGCCATGTAATGAATATTACCGATGTAGGCCATCTTACCGGGGATGACGACAGCGGAGAAGACAAGATGCTTAAAAGTGCCGCAGAAAGACGGGAATCCGTACTGGATGTGGCCAGATACTATACAGATGCTTTTTTTGCCGATACCGACAGCCTCAACATTGAGAAACCCAACGTAATTTGCAAGGCTACGGATCATATACCTGAAATGATAGCCCTTATAAAACGCATAGAAGAAAAGGGCTTTACCTATTCTGCCGGCGGCAACCTGTATTTTGATGTTTCAAAGTTTCCGACTTACGGAGAATTGGCCATGCTTAAACTGGATGAGCTGCAGCATGGCGCAAGAATAGACGTGGACAAACACAAACGCAATCCCATGGACTTTGCGCTGTGGTTTACCAAGTCCAAGTTTGAAGACCAGGCTTTGCAGTGGGACAGTCCCTGGGGCAGGGGTTACCCCGGCTGGCATGTGGAATGCTCCGCCATGAGCATGAAGTACCTTGGAGACAATTTTGACATACATGCAGGCGGCATAGACCATATACCGGTGCATCATACCAACGAAATAGCCCAAAGCGAGGCTGCTACCGGGAAGCGCTGGGTAAACTATTGGCTGCATAACGAGTTCCTCGTTATGGGTTCATCCAAAATGAGCAAGTCCGCTGGCGGCTTTATTACTCTTAAAACCCTTGTTGACGCATCCTATTCGCCTCTGGATTACAGATATTTTCTTCTTGGAGGGCATTACCGCTCCCAGCTGCAGTTTTCTTACGATGCCCTGGATTCAGCCAGGGCTTCCAGAAAGTCGCTTAACGACAGGCTTTTGGCCATTAAGGCAAAAGTCGGGTCCGCTTCCATCCCGCCTGCAAGCGGGCTTGGCAAGGCCGCCACTGCCAGGCTGGACGCATTTAAGCTGGCACTTGAAGATGACCTTTCCAGCCCCAAAGCCATGGCTGAACTATGGGGTCTATTAAAAGACCAGAGCATAGCCCCGGCCGAAGCGCTTGCGGCAGCCTACGACATGGACAGGGTGTTGGGGCTTGGCTTAAAGCAACTTGAGGAGCCGGTTGGCGCCGATCCCGAGCTGCTTGCCTGGGTGGAATCCATGATAGAGGAGCGCAAACAGGCCAAGGCCAACAAAGACTGGGCCAAGGCCGACGCCATAAGGGACGAGCTTAAGCTCAAGGGTATAGTTCTGGAAGACAATCCTAGCGGCACCAAATGGCGCCTTATGGATACAGGCGTTCGTTCGTAACCAGGGAGTATGCGGATTGTTTGCTAATGAGGAAGGGGTAGACAGCAAAGCTTTCAGGGCCCTGTATGATGAAACCTACAATATGCTTTTCAGAATAGCCAGGCGAATAAGCAATTCTGATGAAGCAGCAGAAGACATAGTGCATGATTCATACATAAAGGCAGTGGAACGCTGGGCCATCTTCCCAAGCAGGGATGACGCCAAGTACTGGCTTATAAGAGTGGTAAAAAACAATGCGCTAAACTGGATCAAGCGCAAAGGCCGCGAGCAGAAGGTTTACCAGCGTTTCTTCAAAGAAGAAGAGCGAAGCAGCGAATCGCCAGAAACGGAAACTATAAAAGCTGAGGCTGAGCACAGCATAAGGCTGTATTTGGACAAGTTACCCGACAAATACAAAATGGTCCTTGTATTAAAAGAATATGCTTTGCTTAATTACAAGGAGATTGGAAAAATCCTGAAAATTTCCGAAGGCAACGTAAAGGTAAGAGTTTTCAGGGCCAGGGAGGCTTTGGCAGAAATGATGCGGAAGGATGGTATCAATGTGCCCCAATCATGAACTCTTGTCTGCATGGCTGGATGACGAAATTCCTTCTCCATGGAAGGAAAACATGGCCAGGCATATTGAAGGCTGCAAAAGTTGCGAGGCCGCTGTGGCAAAGCTCATGAGCGTTCGGGAAGCCTTTGCTGCGGATGCTGCCGACCTTGACGCAGTCTCGGAAAAAGCCAAAAACAGAACTTATGAAAAACTCGAATACAGACTGCACAAGCCTTTTAGATCAAACCGGGCTATAAAGCGCCTGTACATACCCATACCCATGGCTATGGCTGCCATCTTGGCAATTGCAGTTTTGGGCTTTGCCCTTTTGGCTTCCCAGCGCAGAAACTCCGAACTGCGCATGGCAGTGCTGATGGCTCAGGAAGCCAGCTCCCTGGTCTCCAGCAGCCTGGGCATAGAAACCGTAATTGACTTTGTGTCCAGGCAGAGCGGGGCAGTCAATATTAACATAAATTTGCCTTCGGATGTATTTGGCAGTGCAAGAGGGGAACCTGTTATTATTAAAGAAGCCGATCTCAAACCCGGGAGCCGCAGATGATACTGTGGCCATTGTTGCTGGCCGGGCTTTTAAGCTTTCCTGGCTGGTCGCAGGAAGCCGTCTTTCCGGAGCCCGGCAGCCTTGCAGCCATTCCGCCAGCCATGCTGGAAGAAGCCCTGAGCATAAGCATAGATGCCAGCATCAACATTCCAGGAGAAGACATAAAGTGGCTGGTAAGAGAGGTAAAATATACCCTACCGGGCGCTTCCATTTCCATAAAATTGTACGGCAGTGACAGCGCCATCATTTTTACCCTAACCCCTCACAAGCGCAAAAAACCCGATTTGCTGCTGATCGCCCAAGGCCAGGTTTGGTTTAAGAACAAGGATTCGGGGGTTGGCTACCGAACCAGCGTAGAAAGCCTTTCCATCAATTATGGAGAAAAAGTGCTTTTTTATCCTTTTGGAGCAAATCCTCCGGAAGGCTCTCCACTGCGCGTAGAAATAGTAATAGAACAATATAAAAACAAGGACCCAAAAAATCCGGGAACTGCATTACCGGATCAAAACTCCGCATCAGTGGATAATGGAACAAATCCGTGAGAGCAGCTTTTTCCCCTCCCCAAAAAGCCGGATCAAAAAAGCATCTTGTCATCATTGCTATTTGTTTTATCCTGGTTCTGCTTGCAGCCTTGTTGTTGCCTTTTTGGGTCAAAATTTCCAAAAGACCGTCTGTAAGTTCCATAAATCCCAGCATAGGAGATCCAGGCAGCAGAATGGTTATCAGGGGGGCCAACTTTGGCAATGAACGGGGGGACGGAAAGGTTGAATTTGACGGAGTTTCTCCCAGTTCCTCAGCCTATGTTTCCTGGCATGATGACCATATCGAACTGCTTATTCCAATATTTGTGGA
>JAKPMS010000051.1 GCA_029548805.1 Spirochaetota bacterium
ACTTTACGCCTCTTTCTCCTACTATGGTTTCAAAGCCATCCGGCAGGGATAGTATAAAATCCAGCGCATTGGCCGCCTGTGCTGCAGCCTCTATTTCTGCAAAAGAGGAACCCATGCGACCATATTCGATATTATCCTTTATGGTGCCGGAAAAAAGAAACACATCCTGCTGGACCAGCCCCACAGCCTGCCTTAATGTGGCTATGGCGGCCATGCGTATATCCAGGCCGTCAATCATTATGGAGCCTTCCTCTATGTCGTAAAAGCGGGGTATAAGGGAGCAAAGTGTGGTTTTGCCTGCGCCGGAAGGTCCCACTATGGCTACAGTTTCGCCGGCTTTTACATGCAGGTTTACCTTCTCCAAAACCCTGTCCCTGTCGTCTCCATACCTGAAACTTACGTTGCGGAACTCCACATCCCCGTTTACGCTGGCAAGGGCTATGGCGTTTGGTGCATCTACAATCTTGGCTTTGGTGTCGATGATTTCCAGAAAGCGCCTGAAACCCGCACCTGCTTCCTGGAACATTTCCATGGAACGCACAAGCATTTCTATGGGCTGGAAAAAACGCTGAACATACAGGGCAAAGGCAACATAGGTTCCAAGGCTTGCGCTGCCTTTGACAACCGAATATCCGCCAGCTATCAGAACCACCACCAGGCCCAGATTGGACAAAAGGGATACTCCCGTGCTGAAAACTCCTATATGGAACACGCTTTCTATCCTGGAGCGCTTGAAGGCGGCGTTGCCGTCATCAAAACGCTTTACCTCAAAACCCTCGTTTCCAAAGGCGCGTACAACCCTTACCCCGGATACGCTTTCTTCTATGCGCTCGTTTATGCTTGCCATGGTTTCCTTGTTGCGTTTGAAAGCCCGCCTGAACTTTCCCCTGAAGGTGGAAGAAAAAACTATCTGTACGGGAACTACGGCAAAAACAACCATGGCAAGCCGCCAGTCAAGAGAAAGCATTATTATGAGGGAACCTCCAAGCCTTACGCAGGCAATTATAATGTCCTCGGGCAAATGGTGGGAAATTTCCGCCAAATCAAAAAGGTCGCTTATTATTCTGGACATGATTTGGCCGGTTTTGGTGTCATCAAAAAAGCTGGTATCAAGGCTGTGCAAATGCTTGTATATGTCCCGCCTCATGTCATGCTGGATTTTTACCCCCAGCACATGTCCGTAAAAGCCGAGTATAAACTCAAGCCCGGCTCTAGTTATATATAAAAGCACCAAAAGCACTGCAAAGCGGCCAAGTGCTCCAAGGCCGCCCTGTGGCACAATAAAATCCACAACCTGTTTTGTGGCAGCCGGGAAAACAAGATCAGCAAGACCCAAAGCCAGGGCGCAAAAAAGATCCAAAGCAGTAAGGCCAATATATGGCCGGTAATAGTGTAAAAAACGCTTAAGCATAGCTATTATTCTAGCTATGTGTTTATATAATGGGAAGAGCCAGACTTGGCTACAAACAAAAAAAGGATGGCAGAATATAAATGAAAAACATAATGTTTTGCGCAATAATTTTTGCTTTGGCTTTTGTCTTTGTCTCATGTGCGGGACAAAAAGCTTCCACCACTGAAGCTTTGCAAGAAGGAAAGGACTGCATGAGTATGGAAGGTGCCGAGCCAGGCTATACTGAATATAAAAACTATATCAAAGCTGTGAACAACTTTTCTTTTGGGCTTTACAAAGAGCTGCTTAAAAACGCTGGCAACAACAATCTTTTTTATTCGCCTTACAGCATAGCTTCTGCACTGAGCATGACCTACGCGGGAGCCAGGGGGCAGACAGAAAAGGAAATGGAGTCCGTTTTAGGATTTTCCGGGCAGGAAGCCACCCATAAAGCCAATGCACTGATGATCCAAAACCTGGATAAAATTAGCAAAGGGCCGCCTCCTTGCCCTGACTGTCAAGGCCATAGCGCTACTCCCTTTGCTTTGCATGTTTCAAACGCAATATGGAGCCAAAAGGACTACAAGTTTTTTCCATCCTTTCTGGATGCACTTTGTAATTATTATTCGGCTTCTGTGGGGCAGCTGGATTTTGCTTCCGAACCGGAAAAAAGCCGTCTAGTCATCAATGAATGGGTTGAACAAAATACAAACCGGAAAATTCGGGACCTTTTGCCACCTGGCTCAATAGACAGGATGACCAGCCTTGTACTGACCAACGCAGTATATTTTAATGCCGCATGGCTAAGGCCTTTTGAAAAATCGCTAACAAGAGATGCCCCTTTTTTTCTTAAAGATGGCACAGTAAAAAATGTTCCAATGATGACAGCTACGGACCATTTTTCATATTTTAGAGGAGAAGGTTTTGGAGCTGTGGAGCTTTTTTATACAGGAGCGGCCACCTCCATGCTTATACTTGTTCCGGATTTGGGCCGTTTTGACGAATTTGAAGCCGCTTTGGATTCGGATAAACTGGGCCAAATATCCAAAAACATGTATAGTGCCCGTATAAAACTTGGGCTGCCGCTTTTTTCTTTTGAATCCGCTTTCAGGCTGGCAGACAGCCTTGCAGACATGGGTATGGCCACGGCGTTTTCCGACAGGGCAGATTTTTCCGGTATGGATGGAAGCAAAAATCTGTATATAAGCAATGTGCTGCACAAAGCCTTTGTAAAAGTTGACGAAGAAGGAACAGAGGCAGCTGCGGCAACAGCCGTGCTTGTAAGCCGTATGTCCATTATTATGGAAGAAGCCCTGGAGCTCGTTATTGACAGACCATTTTTGTTTTTTATAAGGGAAAAAGCGGATAATGCCATATTGTTTGCTGGCCGCATGATGGATCCGGATTGATTGAAGCCCCTGCCAGCGCCAAACAAGGTTTGCATTTTGCCAAAAATCGGCATATACTGTCTGGTAGAATCGATTAGTCGTATCCATTATTTCTTTGGAGTAAAGCCATGAGTGACACCAGGATAATTCTCGGATTGCCGGATTACAGGCGTCTTTCCGGTGCAGTGGCAGCTGTAAAAGCAAAGCGCCGTCCAATGGAACTCCATATGAAAAAGCTTGCCCAGGAACTGGAAACGGCCAATATTGTGGAAGGAGACGAGCTGCCGGAAAATGCTGTGGCCATTGGCTCTGTGATACAGCTTCTGGATATGGAAAACGGAGAAGCTTTTGAAACAAAACTGGTTTTTCCGGCTGAACTGGATGGAACCCAGGCTACAACCAGTGTGCTTTCTCCCATAGGTGCTGCCATGATAGGCAAAAGAAGCGGAAAAATTATAAGTTGTGTGACTCCTTCTGGAGAAAAACGCTTCAAACTGGAAGGAGTCCTGTTATCAGCGGAGAATCAGTAACCGAAACCGGAAAAGACATTTCCGGCTCGTGGGTACCATCGGACGGAGCCTTTTCTGCCATATACGAAGCCGCTCCGGAAGCCTATAAAGCAGTAAGAGCACGTTTTGAAGAGCTGACCATCATGCGTTCGGTATTGGATCGCATGCCTGCTACTTCTTCAAGTTCAATGCTTCATTCTGAATCAAGAAACCATGATTCCCTTATTGTGGAGCTGCTGCGCCGCGACAGGGGAGAGCGCCTTTTGTACCTTCCTGCCAGGGCAGTTTTTGGCAGAACGGTAGCTGTGGCAGAAGCTCAAGCCTGGTCCGCCCTGGTACGTGTATGCGCACAGCTGGATGTTAGTGCAGTACGCATGGGCGGAGCCGTACAGAACGCCACCCAGATGGTGCTTGGACTGATGGCAGAAGACGCATACAGGGATATGCTTGACGGTGATGCCCCCGAAACAACCAGGGCTGCGGCAGCCAGGCGTCTTGTAAAACTGTGGGATTCAAGGCCCAACGGGGCTCCTGACCCTGCGGCAGAAGCCCTGGTAGCGGTTTGGACTTCCAGACGGCTCACCCCTCCGGCTTTTGGAACTCTTATTGGCTCCAGCGAGCTCATGGGCCTGTCCATGGGCCTTGACGAGCACTGGTTCAATTTTGCTGAACAGCGCTTCCCGGACCAGGATGTTGGGGAAGCCCTTGCAGAGTTTTTATTCGGGCTCAGCCATGAGGAAATTGCAAAAGCCCAAACCTTTGTTATGGAACATGGACCGGTTGGACCTCAGGGCCTTTCTGAATTCATGGGCAGCAAGCGGGATTTTCCGGAGGCAGCCAGCCCCGATCCCAGGGACTTGTACCGTTTTTATGAAGCCAGACGCAGGGCAGCCAAGGTCAGGGCACTTACTTCCACCCCGGGACCCAAGGCAACGCTGGAAGAGCTGTACCTAAGATGGACTATTGAGCATTTGAATATTTGACATTGAAGCTGCTAGCTGGGTATTTTAGTGCTGCATATATAATGTTATAGCTTAAGGAGACGCTTAAATGAGTGCAGGAATTGAATTGACAAGCAAAAATTTTGAAAGCGAAGTTGAAAAATCCACAGTACCAGTGTTGGTAGATTTTTGGGCCGAATGGTGTATGCCATGCAGAATGGTTGCTCCGCATATCGATGAAATTGCCAAAAACTATGCAGGCAAACTGAAGGTAGGCAAGGTAAATGTGGACAATGAGGCAGAATTGGCCGGACGTTTTAACATAGTATCCATTCCCACTCTGATGGTTTTTAACAAAGGAAAAGTTGTAAGGCAGCAGCCGGGCGCCTTGCCAAAGCAAGCTATAGAAAAGCTGTTTGCAGACCAGCTTGCATAAAAAATCCCTGTAGCTGAAATTATGCCGGAAAAGCGAATTAAATGGCGATTGTTGCCTGTTTTGGCTTTTCCGGCTTTTCTTTTATTGCTGTTTTTTTTGGCTTTTCTTTTAGGGGAACACTTTTATGAATTTTTGCGCTCCAAAGGAGAAATAAGGACCTGGATACTGGCCAGGGGACAACTTGCTCCGTTGGTTTTTATAGCCTTGCAGTCTTTTCAGGTTATAGTTTTTATGATACCCGGAGAGCTGGTACAAATGGCTGGAGGCTTCATCTTTGGACTTTGGTTTGGAACCCTGTGGTCAGTAATTGGAATATCCTTTGGCTCCATTTTCAACTTTTATATGGGCAGGTTTTTGGGCAGGCCATTTGCCATGGCAATACTTGGAATTGAACGAATGCATAAAGTAGACATGCTTTCTGCCGGAAGTAGGATTAAAACCGCTTATTTCATGCTGTTTCTTGTACCGGGAATACCCAAAGATACATTGTGTTATGCAGCAGGGGCAGGCAAATTGTCCTTGACAGGGTTTATGGCTATTTCCATGCTTGGCAGATTGCCGGGAATTTTTGGAAGCTCCTGTATAGGAGCTTCTGTTTTTGACAGCAACTATATCCTGTCGCTCGTGCTTTTGCTTGCAGCGTTGGTATTTCTGGTATTGGGTGTTTTTTATAAAGAAAAATTGCTCAAATATCTGGAACGCTTCAAATAAACCTTTTTTCAGACAGAGCGATGAACCCATCTGATTTCTGAACCATCGCTGATTTTGGCTTTTTTCCAGGACAAATTTTGCCTGTCCGTGCCTTTTTTAAAATATTCCGGCAGGTTTTGATCTTCTACTATGAAGCACAATGCCCAGTGTGAAAACCGGTCTGTAAAATTTGCAAGGGAGGAATACAGGTTTTTTGCATCTTCCGGGCTGCCAAGGCGCTTGCCATAGGGTGGATCGCTAATCACAAAACCTCTTTCCGCAAAAGGAGTCGCATCCTCTGCCTTTGCCCTGGAAAAGCCTATTCTGCCTTCTAATCCTGCCAATCTGGTATTGAAAACGGCAGCATCGAGCTTTGAACCTTCAATGTCGGAAGCCCGAATGTTTATGTCCCTTTCCATATTGATACGGCTTTTTGCAGCTTCCTTGGCCTTGGCAATGGCATTTTTACTGCCATCGGGCATGGATTCCCATAAAAACGAGCGATTTAAACCAGGAGCTATATCCAAAGCCATCAAAGCCGCCTCTATGGGAATGGTG
This sequence comes from Spirochaetota bacterium, assembly GCA_029548805.1. Classification (GTDB taxonomy): domain Bacteria; phylum Spirochaetota; class Spirochaetia; order Treponematales; family UBA12059; genus SZUA-370. Next base: position 5,913 of record JAKPMS010000051.1, read on the forward strand.
CCTGAACCGCAAAAAGGATCGTACAGGGCAAAAGACCTTCGCCAACCAGCAAGATATAATATGGCGGCTGCTAGGCTTTCCTTTATGGGGGCTTCTGTAGGTATTTTTCTGTAGCCCCTTTTGGACAGGGCTTCCCCGCACAAATCAAGTTCAATGCTTGCCAAATTTTTTTCTATACGGATTCTTGCGGACATTTTTTTCCCGCTTTCAGGCATGACAGCTTGTCTGTAAACCCTGCAAAGCCTGTCATAGGCAGCCTTTTGGCTTATGGATTGCAGTGCCCTTTGAGAGGAAAGAGTGGACTGGAAGGATCTTGCCTTTTCTATTACCAATTTGTCATTTTTATCTACCCATTTTTCCCAAGGAATCAAATTGCATGCTTCATAAAGTTCATCAAAATCCTTTGCATGAAATCTGTCCAGCACCAGAAAAAGCCTGTCCGCAGTTCTTGAATTTACAAGGGCATTAGCTATTCCACTGTCATCAGCCATAAAATTTACTCGACCAGGCTTTTTGGAAAAGGGCCTTAATTGAAGGTGTTCCAACTCGTTGTATAGAACCTTCTCTGTACCTATGGCGCAACTGGCTGAAATCTCCAGGGTAGTAGAGCTGTTATTATCATATTTATCCATAATATTTATTATATTTTTTATTGTTGTATGGTACAAGCAATATTGATCAAAACGCTTGACACAAATAAGCCTCATCGCTAAAATGCCATTCACTTTGGGGGTGTAGCTCAGTTGGTAGAGCGCTTGAATGGCATTCAAGAGGCCAGGGGTTCAATTCCCCTCACCTCCACAGGTAAAAAACGCCCCGTATGAGGGGCGTTTTTTTATTGGCTTATAGGCGCAAGAGGGGAATTGAACGCTTTGCTCCGCCGAGCGCATAGCGAGGAAGAGCACGCAAGGATGCGTGCGAAAGGAGCAAAGCGCGGCCCGGAGAAGAAAAACAGGAAGTTTTTCTTAGTAGGGCAATTCCCCTCACCTCCACAGGTAAAAAGCGCCCCGTTTTTGGGGCGTTTTTTATTTGGGTAAAGCTAGTGTAGTTCCCCGAATATTAGTGTTTTTCTGGATAAGTACATTATATTGTATATAGTTGCCCTGTATCATACGCTATATAGTAGTGTTTTTGGTGATAAGAGCTGTCACACTAAGCTTTGGGGCACTAGATAAGTCTTAAAATATATGTGCCTGCTTCTTTGCTCACCGTCGCCATTGTAGTGTCATCCGAACACTGCATCCACTAGCCGTTTTGGGTCGGCATTTTTAACCAGTGCGGCTATCTTTTCGGACTCGTATTGCCCCCAGGCTTCGTTAACAATACTCCCCTAAATTATCGAAGGATGCTCTTTTGATTTGGTATGTGTAGTTCCCCAAAGCTTAATATCAGGAAGTGCAAGCAAAATGCATAGTAGACGCGTATACAAGGGCAGGAGGATTACAGATATGAACCCACCCTTTTGCCCTAACCCAAATTGCAAGTTCCATCACTCAAGCCCAAAAGCATACAGGCCATACTGGTTCCACTACGGCTACCACTACACAAAGGTTGTTGGTATGGTCCCACGCTTTAAGTGCATAGCATGCGGAAGAAGCTACTCTGAGAGAACCTTTTCCATTCACTATTACACCAAAAAAAACCTGGACCTTAAGGAAATCCACAGGGCCATAAGCCAGTCGGAAAGCCTAAGCTCCATAGCAAGAAAGATGGGCTGCAAAGGAGACAGCATACAAAACCGCATAGACAGGCTAGGCCGAAGCAGCATAGCAGTACACTCAAGGCTCACTTCCAAAATGAGCCTTTCTGAGCATATTACAGCCGACGGCTTTGAAAGCTTTGACCGCTCCCAGTACTTCCCCAATCAGATAAATCTTGTCCTGGGAAAGAATAGCCAGTTTCTGTACGGTTTCTCTCACACCACCATAAGAAGAAAAGGAAGGATGACAAAGAAGCAAAAAAAGACCAGAGCAAAGCTAGAAAAGTCTTTTAGGCCCGATAAAAATGCTGTTACTATGGCCTTTAAAGAAGCCTTAAAAGTGCTAGAAAAAGTCTGGAAACCTGAAGAAATTTCAAAGCTCGAGCTATGGACAGATGAGCACAAAGCCTACCCCTTAGCCTTAATGGCTGTACCCAAACTAAGAACAGCTTTGGCCAAAGGAGAGCTAATACACAAAACCCATTCATCCAAAGCCCCAAGGACAAAGCACAACCCATTATTCTCAGCCAACTATTACGACAGGGAGCTTAGAAAGGATATTGCTGCCTTCAGGCGGGAAAGCACCTGCTTTAGCCGTAACGTTTGCTGCGGCTTAATGAGGTTTAACTTGCACCTTATATACCACAATTACTACAAGTTATACCGG
>JAKPMS010000053.1 GCA_029548805.1 Spirochaetota bacterium
GCCACGTCGGCAGAAGCATCCACAAAAGCTCCAAGTACAGGTTCCTTGGATTTGTGTTCCACTTTTTTAATATAAAAAACAATTGCAATAATCAAAGCCAGGAATAGAACCAGAAGAGCTATGAACAAAACGACGATACCAGAGCGCTGCAGTATTGAAGAAAACAGGCTTTGCTTAAGGGTAAAATTGATGCGAGATATTGCTGGACTAACTCTTAGATTGTCCGCAAATCTGGGCTCAACAAGCAGGCTTACTGGTCCTTCTTTTAAACTTGCTGGTAATTCAACCCCAATTTTAAGAGTTTCCGTTTTTCCAGCCGGAATTTTTGCAAACACCTTTTTTGCCAGAATATCCCTGCCATCTTCCATCAAAAGGCTTTTAAGCTCAACAGACAGGTCGCTGTTGGACAGGTTTTGTATGTACACTGGCAGGCTGAAGTTTAAAGGTTTTGTTCCTAGGTCGCTTTTGAAACTTATAACAGGAATATTTATCGTGTTTGCCAACATGGCTGTCATGTCATCCGGATCAAAGTTGAGTATTGCGGAGCCGGTGGAAGAAGCTATATCTTCCAGAAAGTCAGTGCGGCTTTCTTGTCCTGTATCCTCCAAGCCGCCCATAGCCATACCGGCACTTTCTGAAACTGCCATGCCGCCTGCTGCGGAATCTGACGCGGCCGCTTTGTCTGATGAATCAAAGGGGACTTTGAGAATTTTAAAATCCCAGCCTTTTTCCTTGATTTTGGCAGCGGCATTTTGTATTTCCGCCTTGGCCACGCTGTCTTCCAGTCCGGCATATTGGGATTCTTCTCCCGGGGCATGCATGCCGTCTGTTATCAATATAATATGCTTTGTGCTGCTTTCTGGAAGGTCAGCCACATAGCGGTAAGTGTTTTTTAACGCGGAAATAAGGTCTGTTGACCTGCCAAGCGGATACAAAAGATAAAGTCTGGCAATTACGCTTTTAAGGTCGGCTTCGGTTTTTAGGACCTGGGCAATTTCTACCTGGGTCTTGTCTGCAAAAGAGAGTACATGAAAGCCGTCCCCGGACCTTAGGTATTCCTTTACAAGAGCCGAAAGTACATATTCTATAACCTGGTTGTAATATGTAAACATGCTCCTTGACGAATCAAGCGCTATGACCAGGTCCACCCTGTCTTGTGAAAAAGCCGGGCTGGCAAGCAGAATAAAGGCTAGCAGCAATAACACTGCATTTTTTTTAATCATATTACCCCCGGTATTTTTATTAATAGGCTGCCTTTTAAAGGCTCCCTAAAGGGTCTCCCTAAAGGGTCTCCCTAAAGGGCGGCCTTGATGGCCTTGACAGTATATGAAAACTTTCTTTCATGGATCACAAAGGACAGTTTATCACCAATTTTATGATTTAACAGCCTTTTTCCCAATGGAGAAAGGTAGGAAATGATACCTTTTGAAGGGTCGGATTCCCATGGCCCCAAAATTGTGTATTTTTCTTCGGCTTTGTCTGTTTCGTTAAAAAGTGTAACTTCTGTTGCAAAGGAAACCTTGTTTGTTATTATGCCGGCAGGATCAAAAATTTGGGCCCGGTCTATCTCATTTTTAAGTTTGCCCACCTTGATGTTAAGCTCGTCCTGCTTTTCTTTTGCTGCCTTGTATTCCGCGTTTTCTCTCAGGTCGCCAAGGGACAGGGCAAAAGCAATTTCTTTCTGGTTGGCTGGCACTTCTTCTTCCATTATAGAGTTGAGCAATTTGGTTTTTTCTTCAAACTTGCCTGCCGTGACCATAAGTCCCCTGGAAACAATGGATTTTTCTTCGTCTTCATTAAACCTGAAGTCAGGGAAGCGGCTGGAAATTTGCTTTCTCAAATTGATTTTTATGGCAGGGTCCACATCCTTGACATCGTTTATAAGGGCAAAAACCCGTTCAATATCATCTTTTTCCGCTTCAGCAAAATAGCTGGACAGTCTTTCATCCTTGAACAGTATGGTATCTACCATTTTGTTTAACCTGCGGTTTTCTACGGTGTCCCTGTGGTGGTCAATTTCCTTGTAGCTGATATCCAGAATATGAATAAGGGTAATAAGCATTTTGTCATAGGACAAGCCAAGTTCCTTTACCCAGCTTTCGTCCCAAAGGTTTTTTGCGGTCCATATAAAGGCTTCCCTGTGGTCCCTGTAATTTTCTACTATGGATACGACCATGTCCTGCAGGCGTTCAATTTCACCGGCCTCTATCAGGGTGTTTATCATTTGTTTGGAAAGGGCTATCGGGAAAATTTTTACATATAGGCTTGCCCATTCGGGTACAAAACTCTTTATGTCGGCCAATAAAGCGGCTTTGATGGTTGTATCCTTGATATTTTCATATATCCAGACTATGTCTTCACAGTCGGCCAGAAGTTCATTAAAACCCAGGTTTAGCAGGTTTTTAAACTGCGGAAGCTTTTTGGAAATTTCCTTAAGCAAAAGATAGGATGCTATCACCTGCTCATTGGCTTGCGAATATGATCTTACATAACCGGTAAAAAACTGGATGATTTCGGCAAACAATTCTGAATCTGGGTCCCCCTTGTTTGCAAAGTCCCTGGCATCCTGGATACGTGCAAAAAAGTTTTTCTCGGCCTTGAACTGATTGTATATTTTTTCTTCGTAGGATAGGGGCCTGGAGCGCACAATGTATGTACTTACCGAATCCGGAGCATTTCCGAACATTGCGTCCGTTTTAAGAATTTCCCTTGCTTTAGCGCTCCAGCTGGTCCACTCGCTCGGGCTAAGAACGGATGGCACCAGCTCGGCCTTGATTTTTTTGATGTCTGCATAGTTGTTATAGCTTTTTATAACGGTACGAAGGGCCCAGGGGATATCGGTTTTTATTGCATCATGCAGTTTTTCCTTGCTCCATACAGCCTTGAGCACCCAAATATGATCCTTGCTAAGAGTGGTCAGGCTGTCTACAGCCATTTTGATTCCCATGCTGTGGCCGCGTTTTTTGGCAAAATCTATTACAATTTCGCTGCCTTTTATGCTTTTAATCCTGCCTATATTCCAGGTTCTGTGGTATACATAGTTGCCTATATCAAAAGATATGTGTTTTTCAAATTCGGATATGGCTTCATTAATGTTTCTGTAGCTTTGGGCTAGGTTGGACAAGCGTATATATTCTTCCAGTTGCGAATGCTCCGCATATTTTGCCCTGTAGCATTCCACAATTTCTTTTCTTATGCCAGGATTTTTGTCATCATAGGCTATTATGGTTTTGAGCAGGCTTATGGCTGTTTCCCAATCCTTGGTATTTTTATAATGCTTGTAAAGCTCGGTCAAAAGGCTGGCAGCCCTGTCCTCACTTATTTGCTTGGCAATTTTACGCTGCACATGGTTAAAAAATTCTATATCCCCTGGCGCCAGTTCAATCAATTTTGACCACAGTTCCTTGACATTGGAAAAAAGCCCTTTGTTTATGAACCTGTGAAGGGCTTTTCTGTAGTATTCTATTGCAGCTTCTATGTCTGCTTCTTTTTCCTTGCGTTCGGCTATAAGCTTGACTATGTCAGCTTCTTCGTAGTCGACCCGTACCAGCCTTTCCCATACAGCATACATTTTGTCGGGCTTGTCTTCGTTTTCGTAGCATTCTGCAAGGCGTACCAGTGCGTTCCTGTTTTCTCCGTATTCCAGGATGCGTTCACAGACATATTCAACAATATTCCAGCGCTTGTTGTCCGCAAAAATATTTATTAGCGTTACCATGTTGGAATCATCTATCTGCTGTCTGGATAATGAAATAAGACCTAAAATATAAAGTGCGGCAATGCTGTTTTTGCTGTGATTCAAATGCTCCGAACAGATTTCTCTTACTTCATCAAGGGCTTTTTCCACTGCAGCTTCATGAAAAAGCGCATCCAGTTCCTTTATTTGATGTACAGAATAGGCACTTAAGGTGGCTCTTGTCCATTTTTCTTCATTCAAAGTTTCATTGAGTTTGGTCAATATAGGAAAATCGGCCATTATGGTCTCCTTATAACATGGTCAGCTTATATACTGCTTGTATACCAGCGGATCCAAAAGCTTTATTTTTAAAAGAAGCTCATCAATTTTTGATTTTTCTTCTTTTTTATTTAAATAATGGTCTATAAGCCAAAAATACCGGTTTATAAGCCTGGGTACCAGAATGCATCTTCTGGAGCCATCTGTAGCCAATTCTGTTTCAGCCTCATAAATGGACTGTTTGAGTTTGCCCACTTCTATGGGTTTAAGTTCCCTTTTAACCGAAAAAACACCTGACAGCTCTGCAAGTACAGGAATCCACTCGCTTAATTCAAAACCTTCCTTGCCAAGGCTTCTGGCTTTTTCTATCAGAGCGGAAATTATTGCCGACTCAAGCAATTCCCAGTCTATTTGCTGGGGATTTATAAAATAGGCTTCCCTGAATAATGCCTTGGAAGCTCTGGCTTGATCAATCAGGCTGTATACATCCGCCAATTCTGCCAATAAGGCAGGGTCATCACGTTTTGCTTTTGTAGCGGCTTCCAGCCACTCTACAGCTTTTTCATAGTCACCATAGCCTTTGGAAGCCCTTCCAAGCCTGAAAGCCAGTTCCGGCTCCTCTGTCTCCGAGGCTATACTGGAGTAGTGGCTTAAAGCGCTGCCAAATGCAAATTGCTTGAAAGCTGCCAGCGTCCTTAAATCAGGCACGCCAAAATGCTGTACAGAAGACCTGAAAACCTTCCATCTGGAAATTATATATTCGCCGCTTTCAAAATGGCAGCACAAGCTTTCCGATTTTGCCATGGCATCCGCCCACCATGCACTGCATTTCATGGCAAACAAAAGGGTTTCATCTTCAAAATCGTCTTTCAGGGCTTCATGCAGGGTTTCTTCTGCAGATGAAAGATCAAGGGAATTGAGGAACTGGTAAGCAGCAGACAGCTGCGTTTCCACAGCGGGGGATTTAGGCATGTCCTTGTATATCCATTATGTTATTTCAATTGTATATGAAAATATGCCCATAAGTCAATGAATTGAGCATTTCTGCCGTTTTTATAAAGCCTGGCCTTGAGTGTAGCCAAAGGCCGTGATAAAATCATGTAAAATGAAAACATCTATACTTGCGCCTTCCATTTTGGCTGCAGATTTTACAGATATTTCCTCAGCGCTTTTAGAAATTGAAAATTCTTCTGCCGCATGGGTGCATCTTGATGTGATGGATGGTCATTTTGTCCCAAATCTGACTTTTGGCCCAAAAATGATCGCAGATATGAGAAAGCTGTCAAAGCTGTTTTTTGATGTCCATTTGATGATCAGCAATCCCGAGGCCATGCTTGATGCCTATATAGAAGCCGGAGCAGATGCCGTGACCTTTCATATTGAGTCCTGTGTCCATGCCAACCGTCTTGCCGACAAAATCAGGAAGACTGGCAAAAAGGCTGGGATATCCATAGTCCCGTCCACGCCAGTAAGTACTGTTGCAGAAATGCTGGATATTGTAGACTTGATACTGGTGATGAGTGTAAATCCGGGCTTTGGCGGACAAAGCTTTATTCCTTCCAGCATGAAGAAAGTATCAGCCCTGGCTGAAATTCGGAAAAAAGAGGGCCTGGATTTTATGATAGCTGTGGATGGAGGCGTAAACGAGAATAATGCCCGTGAAATAATATCCGCCGGAGCAGATGTACTGGTTATGGGCAGCGCTTTTTTTGGCAGCAAAAACAAAAAAGCATTGGCTGCAAAAATTGCGGCTTTGCCCCTGTCGGATTGAAGAATGCCTTGCCTGTTACCGATGATTAAAGAATAAGGAAGGAATCCATGTATCATAAAGCAGCAGCATTGGTCTTTATTATATTTATTGGCTTTGGCAGAACTTATGCACTGGATACTCCAGCCGAAACAGGCACGCAAAGCGCAAAGACCAAGGAAGAAAAATCGCCCCAAAACGAACTCCGTATAGGAATTGAATTGTTTGCGGATGGACGCTACGAAGAAGCCTTGCCTGTTTTCAATGCCCTTTTTATGGATTCCCGAGCAGGCGACTACAGGGCAGAAGGCTCGTATTGGGCAGCCATGACTCTTTTGGCTTCTGGCGATCCTGGTGCAGCGGAAAAGACCATAGATATTTTCCTGGGCAGTTTTCCGGGCCATGAGCGCAGCCAGGAAATGATTTATCAAAAAGCAAGAGCAGCCTTTTTGGCCAAAGACTATGAAAGGGCACTTAGGGCTTTTCAGGCTTTTATAACTGCTTATCCTTCATCACAACATGAGGCTTCGGCACTTTTCTGGTCAGCAGAAAGCCTGTATTTTCTGGGACGCCTTCCTGATGCAGAAAAATTGTATAAAAGCATGGAGGAACGTTTTCCAGACAGTCCCAGAGCTGAAGCTGCCAAATACCGCTTAAGCCTGATCAAATTCAAGTACAGGGAAGACGAGCTGTTGACCCTTTTAAAGTGGAGTCATGAGGAGTCATTAAGGCTTATAGAGGAATTTCAGAGAAGGGAAAAAGCATACGAACAGGCCCTGGAAGTTTATCAAAAGCGCTACGGCGAAGCAAAGAGAGGAGTTTTTGAAACCCAGGCAACACTGGAAGAGCAGATAGACAGTTTGAAAATGGCCATGGATGATCTGGCAAAAAGGATGCATGAAAAAGATGCCAGGGTAAGCGAACTGGAAAAGCTTTTGGAAGAAAGCAGGCAAACAGAAATATCAATGGAAGAAAAACAGGCTTTGACCCAACCAGGCTCCATGCAAACAGAAAAGGAGCTTTTGCAAATTAAGGCAAGAGCCCTGGATTTGATGCGATTTTACATAGAAAGACTGGAACGGGATGGCGGAGGAAAAAAATGAAAAAAACAATGCTGTTTATAATCTTATTGTTTGTTTTTTCCGCTCAGCTGTTTTCTCTTGATATAAAAAACGGAAAAATGCGCCTGCTTTTGGACGAAAAAACAGGCAGGTTTTCCGTCTATTATTTGTCTGATGCTGTCAAAAACAAATATATTTCGCTCCTTTATGAGCAGGAAACCAGAACCAGCTACGCCAGCCTGAACTATGACGGCAAAAGCTACAAGCTTGGAGATGCTTCGGAATTCAAGGTTTCTGTAAGCCGTAAAGATAACGATGTGATAGTAGAGTATAAATCCTCCTTTTGTGTTGTAAAGCTTAACTTCAGCTTTGTATCTTTTTCCGGTACGGGAGTCATGGACGCTTTACTTATGCATTTTTCCATGGAAAATGTATCCGACAAAAATGCATCAATAGGCTTGAGAACACTTTATGACACATGGCTTGGAGAAAAATCGGCTGCCCATTTCTACGTTTCGTCGGGAGGACCATTAAGTTCGGAAACAATACTGGACGGGGATTATACTGATCTTTGGCTGCGCTCCATGGAAAAACAGGATTCCAATGATGTTATGCAGGTTTTGCTGGGCAGCCCTGCTACCAGGCCTGACAAAGTTATAGCTGCAAACTGGAAACGCCTTAACGACAGCAACTGGACTGTAGAAAAAGGCGTAAGCCGTGGTTTTACCATGCTGCCATATTCTATAAATGATAGTGCTGTAGCACTTTTTTATGAACCTAAGGTGATAAGGCCTGGAGCAAACAGGGATGTAAAGATAATTATAAGCGGACTCAACGATATCTATAAAGAAGGAAGCGAAATTCCTGCTGCCGTTCTGGAAGCAAGCCTGCCCAAAGACAACGCCCCCCTCAATGCTCTAAGCGACCTTGTGGCTGTCAGGGCTTTGCTGGATGCTATTGATGCAGCTTTGATAAATGTGCCAAGCGAAGCTGAGCTGTCAGCCCTGCGCGACAGCCTGGAACGCCTGGAAGCAAGGCAGCGGAAATACTGACAGCCATGGCCAAAAACCCCCTCAATGAGGCGGAACAGCTTTGGAAAAAACACAAATGGAAAAGCCTGATCAGCCTTCTGGACCCAATGTCTTCTATTTACAGGGACAATGCCCGCTTTCATACTCTGCTGGGAACAGCTTTTCTGTACAAGGATGACATAGGAGGCGCATATTCCTGCCTTAGAAGGGCGCAAAACCTGGACTACAGGGATACGGCATCTGCACTGGGCTTGGCTTCGGTTTTTATACGAAGGGGAGAAACTGATAAAGCCCTGCAATTATATGTGGACATACTGGAAAGACAGCCCCGCAACAGAATTGCAAAAAAGGGCTTGGCCTATCTGCGGCGTTATGGCTCGGATACTGACAACCATAAAATAAGAAAGCTAAAAAAAATATATCCCAAAGCTCCCCCGCGTATTTCCTTTGTCCTGGCCGTTTCCATTATTGCCGTATTCCTTATATTAGCTTTTTTGTTTGGGCAAAAAATACTGATTGCGGTAAAAAAGCCCAGGCACGAAAGAATTGGCATATCCGGCATAGTTTTAAGCCCGGAAGAAGCAGCAGCTCCTATAGGCATTGCAGAAAACTTCGAGCTTGTATTGACAGAAAAAGAAGCTGTTGAAACATTTGAAAAAGCCAAGACGCTTTTTAGCGCTTACAGGGACGAAGCAGCCCTGGTGGAATTGAACAGGTTGCGCCTGTCCAATGCATCCAGGCAAATTAAAGCCAAAGCCGATACCCTGGCATTATATGTAAGGGAACCCGCTTTTACATCCATGCCTGACAAATACTTGTTTAAGGAAGTTTCCTCCTATCCAAAATTGTATGAAGGCGTGGCTGTTATATGGAGAGGCTTGCCGGCAAATATAAACTCCGTACAGGATAAAACCGTCAGCTTTGATCTGCTGGTGGGCTATCAGGATAAAAAAAGACTGGATGGCATAGTTAATGTGCGCCTTGGTTTTGACATGAAGCTGGAAAGCGACAGGGCTATTGAAATATTGGCAAGGGTGCGCAATAGCGGAGATGGTTTCTTTCTGGAATGTTCGGCTGTACATGAACTTTAGCTAGTTCCTGGAACCTTTGGGACAATTGTTTTTTGTACTGCATATAGTATGAATGAAATGGCTATATACTCTATACGGTACCGTTTTTGCCAAAACAGGTTTTTTTTCAAAGGTTCCAGGAACTAAATGAACTTTAGGCAGGTTTTATGAGGACAGTTATTCAAAGGGTCAAAAACGCAAAAGTAGAGGTGGATGGAAGCATTACCGGAGCAATAAAAGCCGGTCTTCTGGTATACCTTGGCGTTGGACGCGATGACACCAAAGAGGATGCTGATTGGCTGGCCAACAAAATAAGCGGGCTCCGCATTTTTGAAGATTCGGAAGAAAAAATGAACCTTTCTGTTGCAGATATCCATGGCGGAGTATTGGTTATTTCCCAGTTCACGCTATTTGCCGATGCCAGAAAAGGCAAGCGGCCATCTTACGGAGCTGCTGCAGACCCAGAAAAAGCCGAAGCCTTGTATGAATATTTTATAAGTGTTGTCAGACAATATATACCCGATACTGCCTCAGGTGTTTTTGCTGCCAAAATGGAAGTCTCTTATATCAACATGGGGCCGGTGACTATACTTTTGGACACAAAAAAACAGCCGTAAGCAATAAAGCCACGGCTGTTTTAATGATTTGTGTTGATTATTTGGAGTTTTTAATAGCAGCCTGAGCGCCAACCAGCCTGGCTATGGGCACCCTGAATGGGGAGCATGATACATAGTTCAAGCCTATGCGATAGCAGAAGTCAATAGTATCCGGATCTCCGCCCTGCTCGCCACAAATACCCAGCTTTAATTCGGGCTTGGTTTTGCGGCCATAGTCTGAAGCATGCTTCATAAGAAAGCCTACAGCTTCCTCATCTACAGATTCTGTGGGATTAAATGGCAGTATCTCTCTTTCGATGTATTCTGGCAGATAGCTGCCGGCATCATCACGGCTGAATGCATAGGTCATCTGGGTAAGGTCATTTGTGCCATAACTGAAGAAATCTGCATGATTGGCCACCTTGTCCGCAAGAATGGCTGCCCTGGGTACTTCTATCATGGTACCGATAAGCACGTTGATTTTTACTCCGGACTTGGACAGGTATTCATTTACAATAGCCCTGGCCCTGGTTTCTATTACTTCCAGTTCTTTGGGGTCGCAAATAAGGGGTATCATTATTTCCGGAGCTACAGGAATTTTCTTTTTGGCGCAATCTATGGCTGCCTGCATTATGGCTTCTACCTGTGTATCGTAAATTTCGGGGTAGGTAATGGCAAGGCGGCAACCGCGATGGCCAAGCATAGGATTGGTTTCATGAAGCGAGTCAATTTTGGGCATCAAGTCCTTGACCTTGACGCCAATGTGTTTGGCCAATTCCTCGGTCTCTGCCTTGTTATTCGGAACAAACTCGTGCAAAGGCGGATCAAGCAGGCGAATTGTTACAGGCCTGCCAGCCATGGCCTTGAAAATGCCAATAAAGTCTTTTTTCTGCAGCGGCAGGATTTTTTTAAGGGCTTCTTTTCTTTTGGCTTCGCTGTCTGCAACAATGGTTGCCCTGAAATGAATAAGTTTTTCCTTGTCAAAGAACATGTGTTCAGTTCTGCACAAGCCAATACCCTGCGCGCCGAAAGCCACCGAGCGCTTGGCATCTTCAGGTGTATCCGCATTGCTTCTCACGGCAAAACCCTTAAGAGTGCCTCTGGCGGAGGCTTCTCTTATCACATCCGCCCAAGCAAGGAAGGTATCCAGTTCTTTGCTTATTTTGCTTTCTATTAGGGGCAACTGGCCCTGGTAGATGGCTCCGCTGGTGCCGTCTATTGTCATCCAATCCCCTTCTTTAAACTTGACGCCGCCTATGCTTGCGCTTTTGCCGACTATGGACAGGCTGTGAGCTCCGGAAACACAGGGTGTGCCCATGCCGCGTGCAACAACAGCCGCATGACTGGTCATGCCTCCGGTGCTGGTAAGTATGCCTTCTGCAACATGCATTCCGCCTATATCTTCAGGGCTGGTTTCCTTGCGCACCAGCATTATTTTTTTGCCTTCTTTTGCCCAGTTTTCTGCATCGTTGGCGGTAAAAACCACTTGTCCGCAAGCTGCCCCCGGAGAAGCGTTCAGGCCCTTGCCAAGCAGCTTAGCGTTTTTTGCCGCTTTTGGGTCAATGGCAGGATGGAGGATCTGGTCTATATGATCTGCGGATACCCTTAGAATGGCCTCTTCCTTGGTAATTAGTTTTTCATTAACCATGTCTACTGCAATTTTGACTGCAGCTGCTCCGGTTCTTTTTCCGTTGCGGGTCTGAAGAATAAAAAGTTTGCCCTGCTGGACAGTAAATTCCATGTCCTGCATATCGCGGAAATGTTTTTCTAGCTTGTCCTTGTAGCTGACAAGCTCCTTGTATACAGCAGCATTTTTCTTTGCAAGTCCGGAAATTTTTTCCGGGGTTCTGATGCCAGCTACCACATCCTCGCCCTGGGCATTCATCAGGTATTCGCCGTAAAATTCATTTTTGCCTGTAGAAGGATCCCTGCTGAAGCAAACTCCTGTGCCGGAATCTTCTCCCCAGTTGCCAAAAACCATGGACTGTATGTTTACAGCAGTGCCCTTGAGGTTTTTGATGTTATTAAGGGCCCTGTATTTTATAGCGCGTTCATTCATCCAGGAGCCAAATACAGCACCCATAGCACCCCAAAGCTGGTCTTTCGGGTTTTGTGGAAAATCTTTTTTGCTGTGTTTTTTTACTATAGCCTTATATGTTTCAACCAGCTTTTTAAGGTCTTCTGCATCAAGCGCCGTGTCCAAATCGGTGTTTTTTGCCTTTTTGGCAGCACTCAAAGCATTTTCAAATTCGTCATGTTCCACTTCCAGCACTACATCGCCATACATTTGAATAAAGCGCCTGTACGAATCATAAGCAAAACGGAGGTTGCCGGTTTTGGCTGCCAGACCTTCTACCGCTTTGTCATTAAGACCCAGGTTCAGTATGGTATCCATCATGCCGGGCATGGACTGGACAGCGCCAGAACGCACTGATACTAACAGTGGATCTTCAGGATCTCCCAGTTTTTTGCCCATAGACTTTTCCAGCCTGGCAAGATGGGCTGTAACCTCAGCTTCAAGCTCTGCGGGGTATTTGCGCTTGTTGTTATAATAAGCTTCACATACGTCGGTGGATACGGTAAATCCCGGTGGTACCGGAACGCCAAGATTGGTCATCTCTGCCAGGTTGGCTCCTTTGCCGCCAAGGGTTTCCTTTAATTTTGCATCGCCTTCAGCTTTGCCATCCCCAAAATAATACACATACTTAATTTTTGCCATTGAGTTAATTCCTCCGTTCAATGCATGAATTTATATGAAACAACAGTCTTTGTCAATAAAACGCATTATATGTTGATGGCAATGGTAGTAACTGTAAGATCCGATCCGGCTACCTGGTTTACATAAGCTTCAAACTTGACATTTACCTTTTCACAGGCTTCAGACAGATAGGAAAGGTAATAAAGTCCCAGTTCGGTATTGGACTCCACTTCCGGCATGGCTTTATAAAAATCATGCAGGGTGCGTTTTTTTAGATCGGCATTCTTTTTTTCGTCAAAAGCGCCCTTCATCTTTTCGTATTCGGATTCTTTGCTGTATATAGTAATCTGAAGCTTTCCCTGGGTACCTATGGAAGTGCCCCTGGAGCCAAGCCTCCATGAAATGGATACTAGTTCGCCTTTTCTTTGCAGGGATTCCTGGACCTGCCTTCTTACATTGGCATCAAAAAGGACAGCATTTATGTCTATAGCGCCTTTGAAAACGGCTTTGGCCTCCCTTTTCAAATTTGTATTTTCAGAGTTTGAAGCCAATTCCATCACGTTCAAGGCTGTATATTCGGCAATTTTGGCCTTTTCCATATAATCTGCCAAGCCGGTTCGAATTTCCTTTATCAGGGCATCATAACCATCGGCGTTATGGAATTTTACAATAATAAACCATGTAAATGGTCTTAAGGTATTAAGAAACTTTTCGGACAACAGTATCTGTATATTTTTTTCTTCCGGCAGAAGTTTGGAATTTTTTTTGATATAGGATATCATCGGGCTCAAAACGGCCTGTTTGATCTCGGATATTTCCCTTTCTTTTTCTTGTAATATGCCTTGCAGAAAAGTTTCATTGATCCTTGTTTTTTCATCTATTATATTAGCCGGGTTCTTGCGGTTCCAGGTTTTAATCAGCTCGCTTTGCATCAGACGCTGAAATATATATGCATCATATTGCCTATACAGCATGGAATAGGTAACCAGCTTGGATATGTCCATTATTTCCGGCCGTATTTTTACCAGCTCAAAGGCAGACAGTTCCACTTTGGCAATATAGTCTATAAGCATCATTCGCTGAAGGCTTGCAGGTGTGAAAGAATTAAAAAGCAGTCCGTACTCCTCTATATTATCTGCAAGCTTGAATTTAACGAGTTTTTTGTTGTTCTTTAAAAAATATGTAGTGCCCAGATCAGTAAGTACAATCTTTAACGGCACCGTAATGACACTTTTCCGTTCTTGGGATCCCATTAAGCCTCATTTTGACAAAATGTCAGCGGTAATAACTAGCTGTTTCCAACAGCCTTAAAGAAATTATAATAACAAACCAAAATGCACTGCTGGAATAAAGGCATTATACACCATTTTTGTTTCCATGTAAAACCATATTGACCAGTGCCCCAAGCCCCCATAATATAACTCGGACAATGGTTAAAAGAGTTTATGTATTATTGGCAGTATTTTTAGCTTTAGCTCAAATTTTGTTTGCCCGGGATATACACGCTATCCTGCCCAAAAAAGCAGCCGCAACTGTTTTATATAATAGTGGCAATAATTATTCATGCCAGCTGGCTATAATTTATCTGGATGCGGATCAAGACAAGTCCGGCGCAATTTTTGATAAGCTGCCTAAATACCTTGAAAACACACTTGACATAAAAATGGAAAGGCCTGAGTCCAAATGGGCTGTTGAACTGCCCGGTATTTTTAACATGGAAAACCCGGCGGGTTCAAAGGGTGATTTTTACTCATCACTGGCAGATATGGCTGTGGATACAGTGCTTTTAATGGAAAAGTCAGGCCACGAAAATTCCTGCCTTATAGCTTCTGGACGCGGAAGGCAGGCTCCGTCCTATGCCCTGGAGCTAGTCCATGAAACGGCCAACAAGCTTGGCTTCAAAATGGCAGATGCTCCTATAGAAGACTTTTACCGTTATATGGGGGCAATTAAAAGCCAGGAAGCTTTAAGTCAAAGCCTTGAAGCCGGTATGCCTGCAATATATGTAAGTGTTCCAGACATTGAAGAATTTGCTGCCTGTTATTTTTCCCTGCTTTATGGCAAGAAAAAAGCAGGAATGCAGTCGCTGGCAGCGGAATCGTATTTTCGCTATCCATTGTTCGGAAAAATTTTGCTTTTTAAAGACCGGCAAATAGTGCAAATGGTGTTGGGGCTAGTCCTATTTTTGCTCCTTTTTGCTTCTTTAAACATGCCTGTGGCAGAAGAACGGCGGAAAACAATTGCTTCCGCATTTCTTGAAAGCATTTGGGTTTTTGCTCTGGCGTTTTTGGCTGTTATTATATCGTTTGCAATGTTTGCAAGTGCCGGCAAAATTTCCATGAAGCTTTTTGGACCCGCTGATGCTTTTGCGGGCAGCCCGAATATGGCCATCGTTTTGCTAATTTTGCATTTTTTGTGCCTGCTTTCCGCATTTTATGCTTTATCATCATTTTTTTCGCAAAAAGGTGTTTATACCATAAATGAAAGAACTGATGCCATAATGGCCGCGGTCGCGCTTTTTGCAATAATGGCCATATTTTGTGCGGTATTTTACCCGCCTCTGGCTGTTTTTTTTGTTGCTGCCATCCCGGCAAGCTTGTTAACATATAAAAATAATATAACATCAATTTTGGGATTGGCTGCTTTTCTGTTCGTAGTTTTGCCGTATATAAATCCGGGAGTAATGCTGGAGCTGTTTGAAGGACTAAAAACAGAAGGCTCCCTTTTTACGTTTTTTGTTGTGTTCGCAATATCGGCAAGCCCTTTTTTGTTATGGCTGGAAGCGGCCAGCTCCAAAGGCAAAGCTCTTTACAGGTCTGATAAAAGCATTTTTTTGTGGCTTGGGCTGTCTGTATTGTCCGCTGTTTCCATTGCCCTGCTGCCTTTGACAAAAGGCCTATAATGTTTTTTCATATAGACCTTGACGCTTTTTATGCTGCTGTAGAAGTCCTGGACAGGCCGGAATTGGCCGGGCTACCCCTGGTTATAGGGGCTGAACCCGGCAGAAGGGGAGTTGTTTCCACCTGTTCTTACGAAGCCAGGGCTTTTGGCGTGCATTCTGCCATGCCGGTTTCGGATGCAAAAAGGTTGTGTCCCGATGCCGTTTTTTTGCCTGTACGCATGGCCCGTTATGCAGAGATGTCCGGCAGGGTAATGAAGCTTCTTGAAAACTTTACACCGGACTTGCTCAGGGTATCCATTGACGAAGCCAGCCTGGACATGAGAGGTACTGAAAGATTGTGGGGGGCTGCTTTTGAAGCAGCAGCCCTTGTCCAAAAAAAGGTTAAAGACGAACTGGGCCTGCCTGTTTCTGTGGGCATTGCTTCCAACCGCTATATTGCAAAAATTGCTTCCGGCCTGCAAAAACCGCACGGCTTGCTTGTTGTAAAAGAGGGAGAAGAAAAAGAATTCATAAATTCCTTAAGGCTGAAAGACTTGTGGGGGCTGGGGCAAAAAACCAGGGAGCTGCTTGCTTCCTTCGGGGTAAACAGTATTGCAGGCTTGAAAAGCCTGTCCGCTTCGGCCACTGAATCCATCCTTGGCAAAGCCGGGGCTGCCTTTGCAAGCTCGGTTTTAAGCGGAAAAGACCCAGGCATATATGCATCTAGCAGCAAAACAAAGTCCATGTCTTCTGAAACAACCTTTAACGAGGACTTGAACATCCAGGATGATCTTGAAAGCTGCTTTTTGAGAATATCGGAAGAACTGGCTGCAAGGCTATGGGCTGATGCCTACAAGGCCAACAGGGTTTCTGTCAAACTGAGGTACGGAGATTTTGAGACAAAAACAGCCCAGGAGTCCCTGCATGAATATATATCTTCATCAAAAGAAATATTTTCGCTTGCAAAGGAGTTGTTTTACAAGACATGGAACCGAAAGCCATTGCGCCTGATTGGTCTGTCTGTTTCCGGTCTGGCCAAAGAAAAGGACATTCAGTCAAATTTGTTTGAAAAAGAAAATGAAAAATCGTCCATGGTGGAAATAATAGGAATACAAAGTGCCCAAAAAGGCCTGGGCGGACTTACAAGAGCCAGATTGCTGCCCCGTCCGGAACGTCCGGAAAAACCTAATTCTCAAAAGCCTTCTTGATCAGGGCCGATTTGCTTGCCAGCAGGTTTGCCAGTTCCTGGCGGGTATTGGCCAGGCAATCATCAATGGCAGCCTGCTCTGTTCCTCCCTGACCTTTTATACCGTCCAGGGTTTCGGCAAAAACAAGGCTTCCATCGGAGTATACAATTCTCAAGCTAGCTTTGGAGCTGGTATTATATATATTGTATTCCTTGCCTTGATAAACAAATCTTAACGCTTTTGCTACTTCTATATGTACAAGGGCAAAGTAGCCCGGTTCCAGTTTCCCGGCAAGACTGTTTAAGGCTTTGGTGTCTCCGTTTATGGCTGCATTGAAGTTTCTCAAATCTAGTGTTCCGCTGACAGGAACTGTATCTGCGCCAATGGATTTAAGGCCGTTTATTACGCTGTTCAGGCTCAATGGATTGCCTATTGGTCCGTCAGAACTGTTTTCCAGGGCAGCTACCAAAACCAAATTGGGAGGAGCAACAAAACTGAAATCCCTGAAGACTGTTTTATATGGATAACTGTATTTGCCGTCAGTAAAAATGGGATATGCCCTTATTATGGCGTCCATGCTTTTGTTGTCCACCGAATTTATATTGGTATTTGCAAGGCCCTTGTTGTCAGTGCTTACGGAATTTGTAAGTTTGCCCGTATTGTGTACGAATTCAAAGCGTATAAAAGCATCTGGGACAGGGCTTTTTGCATAGGCATAGTTCTCGTAAAGGTAAACTGCAGGCATTAAAGCCGAACCTTTTACCAATGATCTTATATCGGCATTTTTCTGGGAGCCGTCAGGGTTTAACCAGGATTCATGGGGTTCAAGGCTTAATCTGGTGCCAATTTCATTAAGGACGGCAGTTATTTCTGCAATTTTGTCTGTATTGCCCGAGGAATTTGCCCTGGCATATGCAGAAATGTACAGTTTTATTCCTTCGGACAGGTGGTTGGATTCTATTGACTGCTTTGCCTTGGCAATCAGGTTTTCCAGCTCTGTATCCGGCTCCAGCTTTTTGGCATCAGGAGTTTTTCCTGAACTGATTGCTGGCTCTGCTGACAGTTCCTGCAAGGTTTCAGTTTGTTGCCCTTTGCCTGTAGTTGTTTTGGTTCCGTTGTTTGGTGGCACAGAAACGCAGGCACTAATAACAAAGATGATCGCAATCAGTAAAAAACTGGCTTTTATATACAAATGTTTACTAGTTTTCACAGACCCCCCTAGATTGCAATTAACTGTTTTGCCAATTTAAACTTAATACAAGGGCTTTTGGGGAGCTGTAAACATCTGCAGCTTTCATTTTGAAGCTGGCATTGTTTCCGTTCAGTGTAAAGCCGTTTGCATTAACATTAGTACCAGGAAGCTTGAAATTCAAGGCAATTTCATAATCTCCAAAAACTGCCTTTATAAATTCCAGAAAATCCGGCTCGGCTACAGTAGTTCCCCTGGTAAGGGTTAAAGTCAAGGTATTAAGCCCGTTTGATTTTGAAAATTTGGCCATTCCGCCTGCCGGATCCAGGAAAGCGGCAAAGCTGTCCGGATCAGGAAAATCCAGATTTGCTGTAATGATTATCTTGTCGTCAGTGTCATTCCTGTTCCATGAACGCAATTCCGCTCCGGATCTGCCTGCTGCCAACTGAAGATCGTCCCTGCCAACAGGCAATGGAAAATAAACCTCATTTGCGCCAAGCCTGCCAAGTTCGTCAACAGCTTTTGATACCGAATAAACCAGCTTGAGCTGAATTGTACCGTCAGCCCTGATATTTGATTCTGCGTCTATGCCAATGCAGGAGGCCAGCAAAAGGCTGAAAATAAGCAATGGATAAAACAAATATTTCATACTTATATATTTAACCTAAAAAAAAGGGCTTGTCGAGAAGCTTGTCAAAACAGGCCCGTATTTGACGCTTTGTATCATTCAAAGTATTCACTGTGAATACCCGAATCATGAACCCTCAAGCTAAGGTTTTTTTCTACCACATCAAGAGCTTTTTTAAGGACTGCCTCCCCGTAATCGGCAGAATTGGATACCAGGGCAGCTCCCAGCTGCGCAAAGCGCATGGATTCTTGCAAATCTGTTTCTGCACAAGAAAGATGGAACTTTTGAATAAGTTTGTCCTTTATGGATTTGACAATGCGCCTTTTATCCTTGATGCTGAAAGATTCGGGTATTTCAATTATAAGTTGAAGCATGGATACTACCAACGTTTTTTCTTTCCCAAAATTCCTTCCAGCTCGTCACTACCGGCCGGCCCCGCCTTTGGCTGCATGTTTCTGTATACATGGATTTTGCTTTTCATGCGGGCTTCATGAAAGCTGTTGCTGAAGGCATACAGCATTGCCAGCAACAGTCCTCCTATGGCGGTAAAAGCTTCGGCCAGATGGGTCAAGCTGTATTGTTTTTCCTGCTGCATTCCGGGCAATGCAAAAAAGTCAAATGCGAATGCCGCCAATACGATTAAAACCATGCATGCAGCAAGCAGGTTTTGTAAAAATGCCGTATTTTTGTTCCATAGGCTGTATACGCTTTTGGAAGAAAAGCTTCCTGTCAGCCTTTGGAGCCTGAAAGCGGCTGCCAAAACAAACCAGTAATTGCCAGAATAAATAAAAAAGGTTTTGTCATAACCAAACCAAAAAGCCGTATATCTGCCCGAAACCAGCAAAAGAGCGGCAATGGAAGAAAGGCCTGTAAGCCATGGCACGGGCCAGCCTTTTTTGAAAACATGGAAAAAAAACGCATATACAAAAATGATATCGAACAAAACACTGCTTATGGACAAATATGTGGTGACAAGGCTAAAAAGTCCTGTCATGCTCAAAAGGGAGTTAGTGACAACGATCAAGCAGGAGATCATAGCCATGATATCCAGAGCCATGAGCAGCGAATTCTTGAAAACTGTTACAGGCTTCTCAGGAACGGTATTCATGATCTAGAATAATAATAGGGAATGCAAATAAAGAAAAGACCATTATTTATTCTGTTGGTTTTATCCTCAATGATAAGCTCCGGCTGGCATGGAAACCTGCTTTATTCGCAGCCTTTGCTGTCTGTTCTGCCGGACGAACCGCCTTCCAGCCTGTTTGCCAGCAAGCTTGGCGATGATGACGTGGAAATTCTGGTACAGGGCTTTTGGGAAGCTTCTGTTTTAAGCAGTGGTACAGCTAGTTCTAACGGCAGCGGGCTGTCATTCGCCTTTGTGCCTTTCCTGTTCAAGCAAATTCCGGACTTGTACGCTTTTTTGCGCTTCAGGGAAAAGTGGTTTTTTGAGGGCTATATTGCCAACGATGCTTCCAGCAATCGTTTTGTTTTATCCTTTGAAGGCGATGAGCTGGACAGCATAAAGCTGGCCAAACTGGGCAATGCCGGCATAGTCATGCCGGAATATCCTTTTCTGTCTTTTGGTTCTCCAAAATCATCCTTTGGCTTTGCCATGAATGCTTTTTTTGAAGAACCCAAACTCAATTTGGACCTTTTGCTGCGCTGGGACAAGCTGGCCTGGAAAACCCGGCGTTTTTCCGGCAGCGTGGAAGCCAGCGAGACAGTCATTTCTCCCAAAGACATGATAAGGGGCAGGCGTTTCATATTGCCC
The DNA here is from genome assembly GCA_029548805.1 of Spirochaetota bacterium. GTDB lineage: Bacteria > Spirochaetota > Spirochaetia > Treponematales > UBA12059 > SZUA-370. Next base: position 19,815 of record JAKPMS010000053.1, read on the forward strand.
GATGCTCCAATTTCTTCTCTGGAGCTCAAAGAGAGCGGCCCAAACGGCAGCCGCATACTGGCATTGGACGAGTATTCCGTTTCTTTTGGCAACGGCTTGCTAATGCTGGAAGCCCCAAGCAAAGGAAAACTGACTGCTTCATACCATGGGCATGGGGGACCCAAAACAGATCTTTTCTTATACGAATACAAAATAAATGCCCAAAACAAAATTGAACTGGTTTCCAGCGACTATGAAGTGCGCAATTCCTATGCCCTGCCCGACAGCACAGACTTCAGGCGTTTGTTTGTAAGGAACATGGCTACTGGCCAAGTCGATACAAATTATGAAGTCTATAGTTTTGCCCCGGGTATGGTACAGCTGGTAAAAGCGGGTTTTGACAGTCCATCTGCTGATGAGGCTTACAGAAGGCCTTTTTACGATACTGCTCCATGGTACTATAACGATGAGGCAATGCCCGCCAAAACCGGAGAAGCCTTCCAGATAATAGCCTTGAGCATAAGCCCGGCAGAAGGCCCCATATTGCTGGAGCCAGCCACTGTAGCCGGCAGCATAAGTGTTTACAGGGACGGCATTCCCAGCAATTCTTTTGTGTATGACAGCGCTTCCGGCTCTCTGGCTCTTATACCGGAAGCTTCCAGCGGAGAGTACATAGAAGTGCACTATGCCACAGAAAGCCCGGATGCTTCCAACGGAACTCTTGTATACGGCTTGGGAACCCGCTTTCCAGGCCTGGGTCTGGACTGGAGCATAGCCCTTGGAGGGCGTCAGCCCCTATTTGGGCAGGGCTATGATGAAGCTGCCATGGAAAGGCCATCCTGGACAGCCCTGTCTTTGGGAACTTCCTTAAAAACCGCCAAGGCCAAAGCCAATGCGGCCCTTTCTTTGCACTATAACAGGGCAGGTTCCGGCAATTATTACAGGGTTCTTGGCATGGAAGAAACGGATTCTGGCAAGCATATTGCTTCTTTTAGCCCAATAAGTCCAAATAACAATCTCATTCTTGAATCGATACCGGATGAAAGCCTGTCCACAGAACCGGCTTTTAAAGAAATGATGCAGACATTGCATAAGAATGCTGAATCCAACAGAATGCTTAAAATAAGCGCAAAACCGGGAATAGATGCAGGTGAAGAAATCAGGCTGCTGCGCTACCTGGATGAACTGCCTATGGATTCCTACAAAAAGCTGTCCTTTTTTATACGGGCGGACAAACTAAAGATAGGATCCACAATAACAATAAAACTTGGAGACGGCAGCGGCTCCGGCGCTGTGATAGACATAGCTGCTTCGGTGCTGGAATACAAGTGGAAACGCATTGAGCTGGAGCTGGATCCTAATGCTTCCGTAAGGGTTTATGATGGCAGCGGAGCCATGGAGCTTGCCGGCAGCATAAGCTCTTCTTATTCTTTTTTGGCTTATGGCGGGTTGGCAGAGATAATAATTAGTGGTATGGAAGCTGACTCTGTTATAGAAATAGACGAAGTTTGCCTCTTAGGACCAATGGATGGCATGGACTTGCGCGGAGAAGCCGGCTTTTTGCTGGATTGGAGAAATGACAAAAAAGGGCCGTTTTTAAAAGGCAATGCCTCAGGTCTTTACCAGGATGCTTTTTCCGGAAATGCGCGGATAGAGGCAGGCTGGGCAGAAGATTTCTTTGATTTTACAGCCAGCATCAATCCGTCTTACGGAGCTGAAATGGACAGTATGTCTTTAGGAATGGGATACATAGCAGCGTTCCCGTCAAAAATGGCTCCAAAGCGCATAGTGGACGAGTTTTTTTGGAAGTCCCTGGATGGAAGAAAAAAAAAGGCTGTGGAAGCGGCTTTGGCTTTTGGCTCTTATTCAGCCTTGGCAAAGGCCGGCTTTGAAGAAAACGCTTTTTACCTGCATCAAAATTGGTCTATAGCCATGAACTTGTCGACTTTTACCGCTATTAGCGTCAATGCCAGCCTTGACGCCCGTGGCCAGACAAGTGATGTAACGCCTTTGAATTATCAATTTGGTTTTGGCCAGGCATGGATAGAAGCATGGCCGAGCCTTTTGCCCAAGAAAGAAGAAGAGGCCGATTCCAGAAAAATAGAAGCAAAATTCAATCTTGGCAGAAGCTTGCTGGAAGGCGGAATTGCCCATGCTTACAGTTCGGACCATGTTGGCAATACCGTTTTTAGCGCAAAACTGGAATGGCCTTTTAAAATAGCCGGCTGGACTTTAATACCCTTTTATAAAAGGCTTAGCTCTTTAGGCAGAGCCGGGGCTTCATTGTCATTTTTGGATGACATGGCTGATGCAGGCAGAAATTTAACTAATTCCGGTGCCTTATGGGCCAGAATACCCTATGCCGAATTTTTTGTACCAGACGAAGCTTTCAAGAATTATGCGGCATCAGCCAATAATGCGGAGCACAAAGCCGACACTGGTTTTAGCCTGAAACGCCCCATAGGAAACGGCTTGGCAGACCTTTTTATACCAGCTTCCATAGAAGCCGGCTTTGGCAGTCAGGAAAGCAAGAATGCGGATAGTTTTTCAGTCAGCCATAATATTAATCTTAAACTGGGCGGGGGAGCTGCCAATTTGTTTGGATCCAATGGCTCCAATCCGCTTTTAAACTGGTTATATTTTGACGAGTATTCTTATAAAAACAATCTTTTGCTTAAAATTTATGCCATGGACAAAGTTGTACTGCCCAAATTTTACAGCAATGTTGCAGTAAGCCTGGAAGCCCAAAAAGCCTGG
>JAKPMS010000070.1 GCA_029548805.1 Spirochaetota bacterium
AGCCGGGCAACAACTGGCACACAAGAGTGGGCTGGAACAGTAACAATTAGTTTATCCAATACCGACCTCTACCTCGACCACAATGGCGCTACTCTTACTTTGCTGTCAGACCTATCTTGCCGCAACCTGTATTTTTATCGCGGAAATTTATATATTGAGAACAGAACAATTACTACTACTGAAGACTTTGTTGTCTTTGGTGCTGGCTATGACCCAGACGATCCAGAATGGAGCGGAGCTGATACCCGTTTTGCGTATTATGGTGCCAATAGTCTTACTTATCAACCTAGTGGTGGTATCATTGTTGGAAATATGAGTGCTGGATTCTCAAATTTATCTGTAGCAACAATCAATGTTGGTCAAAACTTTTACAACAACGGCGCAAATATGACTTCCGGTGCTTTTTCATTAAAGATTGATGATGATAGTGGCAACAACCCGCAGTTTAATAACACTAATGCTGTAATTTCCGGTCAATGGGGCAGCCCCTATGCTGTTGCTTTTAATATGAGAGTGGAAAACAGTACTGCGCAAAATGGCTGGGTGACTGCATCTACTGCTGCACAAGGAGTTGTCGATCAAACTTTAGGATCCTGCACTAACTGGCAGTTTGGGCGGCCTACAATTAGCTGGGCAGCTACTGTTTACGATGATGTAATTAGGGTAGAGTTTTCTATGCCAATAGAAAACTCTAATAATGAAATCTATTCTCTTGTTTCTGCTGCAGGAGCAGATCTTAATGCTGGCTCAATTTGGTACAATGGCGGAGCAATAAAATTTATAGGAGCTTATACAACTGCAGATTGTAATACTACGACTAATGGCGCAGGAAATATATCAGAATTCTACCTGCTTGCCAGCACTAGATGGAACACCGACGCTACCGGATCGAGCGCCGGAGACCCTGCTAGCACCGATCGTTGGGGAGCTCATCAAAATACCATTCCAAACCTTAGTTTTTTACCTGGGCTTTTGCGAGCAGCTGATGGCAAAACTATGATTCAAGCTTATGGCAGTCACGGGCAGCCTGTATATAATGGTACCCTGGACAGAACAAGGCCGGTGCTTGTCTCGGTTGAGGCAGGCACTGACACACATGATCCAGCTCATGACAATCCCTGGGACGGACACAATTATTTACAGTTACGTTATTCTGAGCCTGTGAATATTGGAAATAGTGCTGGCTTTACAATAGCAAGCCCAAACGCAGCAAACGTTCAAGCAGAAAATTCATTTGCCAATGCTAGCAATCATGGCGGCTATGTGCATGGCTCTAGCGGCATCACTGTGGCTGGTTACTTTGATACGACTGTTGGCGCTGTAGAAGTAGGTACACGCGATGCCGGGCATGCAAGCCAAGAGCAAGTAAGCAGCCTTTACAGAGCAGCTCCAAATGTCCATGGCACGCACGGGCTTTATATAAGCATTGCAGGTTTTTCTTTCTTAGAAGATGGTGTCAGGTTTTGGCCCGGCTATATAGAAAATATAACTAACCCTTCGGGATCAATAAGTAGCCAAAATAACCCATATATAACAGATGTGGCAGGCAACCAGATAGAAGCAAGTAATGACTCTGGCGTTAAGTTTAAAGATGGTAGCGGCAACGATCTTGATTATAACAGCAGAACTAAAAACGCTATTTCCCTAAGCTTGGTAGACGGTGGCTGGGACACAATCTCTCCTAAAATAGTCCATAATACGGATGATGGTAATAATGATTATGATGTTGTCCCTTATATTACAAGTACCGGAGAAACTCGTATAGAACGCTTCGAAATAGGGTTTAGCAAGGCTATGCGTGACAGTTCTTTGACCTATCCTACACAGAAAGGCACAGAGCTAAAAACAAGCCCGCCGGCTTTTATGTTTAGTGTAGACAATAGCACTTATCGTTATGGAGGTTCGATTTTTGCTACAGAAGTCCGGTCAGAATATCTTGAAAGCAAAATGGGTGGAGCCGATCCCAATAATCCGGATAATGCCACTTTTTCCATAGTATTAGACAATTCCAATTTAGAACTGAAAGATGACTGGCTTGGTACCAGTCAGATGTATTTTAAATACGACCAGAATATTGGCCTTCTTACCGACCTTGCAGGTAACCTTCTGCCCTCCTACAATACCCCTCCTTATGCCTGCGTAGAAAAAATTCCGCCGCGTATAAGGTTTACTAGCGCCATAAAAGGCGACAACAGAATTTACTTGGCTTTTACAGAACCGGTAAAGTCAAATCCTGTATCGCCAGGAGATTTGGGATCCGGCGATTTTGATTTATCATCATCTCTTGTAATTAATTCTGTAGAAGCAGTTTCAAAAACAACCGATGGCTGGATACTGGATGTATACCTGCATCTTAACAGCCCAATCAATTTAAGCGACATGCTTGATGCAAGCATAAACCTGAAAGACTCTGTTATAGACAAAAAAATCAATTTGGCTGACGGGGCTTTTCACAGGGCAAGTGATATAGGCCTTGGGGTAATAAATGTGTTGTCTGCCAGCGATGGGATACATACAGATGTAGCAGGGACAGACCCGGACTTGCCTTCCGGAGCTCTTGGGCTTTTAAGAAACTTTGATGGTAGCGGCAAACTTTACGACCGAGATGTAACAGTTTTTACTTCGCTTAATTTGGACAATGCAGCAACGCAAGCCGGCCTTCCTTTAACCATGTATTTTGATACAAATCCGAACCCGGCTTCTTATGCAGATTTTACTGTTATAGCTAAGCCTGCAAATGAAACTTTGTGGCTGCCTTTGTTTTTGCCAGGCTTTAACAAGGCGGCTAACGAGCATGCCAGGAGCATTGCCCCCTTCTTTGTAGGCTCAGGCTCCAGCACGGCTAGGAACTTCCTAATTCCTTCATCGGAGCCGGATATAGTAGACGGGGCTACAGTAAGCTTCCTCTTTAAAATAGGGGGCCTCTTTTTGGCTCGGGAGGCCAGGGCAGGTGAGCCAAGCAGCTTTGACCTGTACAGTTATCAGGTGCACGATGTTATAAAGCAGCGCAGCGGCGTTACCATTCTTAACAATGTTATAAACTCGCTTAAGCGAGAGCGCACTGCTGTTCAGCTGGACCTGGTAGAGGGCGGGCAGCTTAGCGTACTGGTGTTTACCCTGGACGGGGATGTTGTAAAGGCGCTGCACCGCGGCAGGCTGGGCGCCGGCAGCTATACCTTTAACTGGGACGGCACAAACAGTTCCGGCAACCCGGTGGCACGCGGCATGTACTTTATACGTGTTGTGGGGCCGGGCGTGGACGAAGTACGCAAGGTTATGGTTATAAAAGAATAGCTTTAATCTGCCTTTAGGCAGATTAAAAGCTGCCAAAGGCAGGTTAAAAGCCGTTTTTGTAAAAGTTGAGTGACGGCCCGGCTATCAGTATGGAGCCGGGCTCCATGTCCGCTCCGCTTGAGCCTATGCATGCAATGCGCAGCTCTATTTGCTGGCCTTCTGCGCTTTCGTTAAAGTAAAAGGCCTCATGTTTTGACAAGCGCAGTTCCAGCCGGCTCCAGCCGCCGGATGCGGGGTAGACCAAAGGGTCAGTCAGGTCAAAGCTTTTTTTAGAAGTCTGCGGGCTGATGTTGCCGCTGCTGCTCCGTATCATGCTTAAGGTAACAAAGCGGGATGCGTAGTCTACATTGTCGCCTCGGCCGCTCTCTGTAGAAAAAGCATAGCCATCTGGCTTTTTTACCCATACAGAAAAAGCGTACAGCCCCGGCACCAGGCTTGGCTCTGTATCCTTAAGGGACAGGCGCAGGCACAATGCCCATTTGTCCGTGTTTACATCTGTGCGTATTGCGCTTACATCGTCCAGGTAAACGGGGTTTGTGTTTTGCTTAGTCAGATGCAGCTTGTTGCTATTGCCCGGAAAAAAGTCAATAAAAAAAGTTCTGTTTATGCCCGATATGGTCTGAAGGTTTTCCGCAGGGTAAGCGTCTTCGCTGTGTTCTATATAGCGAAGGCCGTCAGCGTCTTTGGCGTTCATAAAAAGCTTGTAACTGTGGCCAGGCTCATAATCGCTAAAAAAAACCTTATCAATATAAATGCTGGAACTTGTGCTTGTAAAACTGGCTTTTAAGCTGGAGCCATGTAAGGCTCCTGTTTCAGTTCCTAGTGTGGCCCCGGTGCTAGCAGTCCAATTTGTCGTCGGATTGGCGCACACCCTGTCTTTCCCAAGATTTTCCATGGTCAAAAGCCATGCGTCACTGCCGCCCGGGCCTTCTCCAGCTCGCAGTTCACTTTTCATGTATTCATAAGTATTGCTGTTGCCGTCTCGCCAGGCCCAGTCCCAGGTGGCAAGGGTATTAAAGGGCGTTGTTGCGTCGCCATAAGCCACAGGCGCTGCCAGAGGCAGGCGGGCAATAAAGTTTGTAGAGCTGTTATTGTATTCCGGGCCAAAGGATGGCGGCATATTGCAAGAAAAAGCCGTCAGCATGGTAATAAAAATTGCTGTTTTAAGAGAACAGATGCGCATATTTATATTATAGCGCTTTTTTAACCAAAACCGGCAAACAAATTTGTGTATTTATCCTGAATGTTTTACTTTATAAAGAGTAGACGCTATCTGCGCATTATAAGTTTATACTATGAATGCGTATTTAAGGGCATTATAAATACCCAAATCACTGTAAGGAGGAAAAAGATGGCGGAAAAAATTATTCCCAGATGGGAATGGCGTACTTTTGGCAAGGCTTTTGGAGCTGCAGAGGCCAAAATTCAGGCACAACCCCAGGGCAGCGTAAAAAAAAGCGTGGAAAAGTACATCCTTTCGGCCAAGAGCGACGAGAACTGCAAAATCAGGGATGACCTTATGGATGTAAAGTCCCTGCAGCAGGTAAACTCGGACAAGCTGGAGCAGTGGTATCCCACTCTAAAAGAGGGCTTTCCTATATCCAAAGAATCCATAAGCAAACTGTTCAAGGAGTACTTTAAAGTTGCAGTTCCTAAGCTGGAGCAGGAAAGCTATACTTATAACGAGTTTGTAGCTTTGGTAGAAAAGCAGCCTGACCTGCGGGTTGTGGATGTTGTAAAAGAAAGATTCATTTACACCATCAATGACGCAATTGTAGAAATTGCCAATGCCACCTTTAACGGGGTGCCGGACCGCACTGTGTGTGTGGAACACATCGACCCCGCGCTGGTTATTAAAACCGTCCGCGAGCTTGGCCTGGAAGGATATCAGAACATAAATTATATCCAGGCCATGAAACGGGCAGTTGGGCTTAAAAGGGGGTGATCGCTTTGAAAAGGATGGCTGTCATAGACATAGGCACCAATTCCATAAAATTTTGTGTAGGCGAGAAGGCACAGGACGGTACTTTAAAAGTGCTCAAGGACGCCAACGATATAGCCCGCCTGGGAGAAGGCCTGCGAGAAACAGGCATGATAAGCCCCGAGGCGCTGGAACGCAACGCAAAGTCCGTGGCTGACTTTGCCAAACAGGCCAAAGACATGGCTGCAGAAAAAATACTGGTCGTGGGCACCATGGCCCTAAGAACGGCAAAAAATACCAAGGACTTTGTATCCGCGGTAGAAAAGCTTTGCGGTCTTACAGTAGAGGTATTGCCCGGAGAAGAGGAAGCCCGGCTTGCCTACCTGGCTGTATTGTCCGCACTGCCCATTAAGGACGCCGAACTGGTAATTTTTGACACGGGCGGAGGAAGCACAGAATTTATCTTTGGCCGCGGCAAGGAGCTGGTAAAACGCTTTAGCGTAAACCTTGGTGCAGTAGCCATTACAGAAAACCACTTCTCCGATGACCCCGTAAAAGCCGGATCTGTAGAAGCTGCGCTTTCTTATATAAAGAAGGTTTTTGACGAAGCATCTGTAGAGGGCCGGCCCAAACAGCTGGTGGGTATGGGCGGTACAGTAACCAGCATGGGGGCTGTCAAACATAAAATGACCAGCTATGACCCTGACATTATCCAGGGCAGCGCATTGACGCTGGAAGATGTGGAAGCCCAGATTGCGGATTACAAAGCACGCACACTGGAAGAAAGACGGCAAATACCAGGCTTGCAGCCAAAACGGGCAGATGTTATCCTGGCAGGTGCCTGTATACTAAAGGATATCCTGACCCGATTCGGGGTTAAGCAACTGGTCATAAGTGACCGCGGCCTTCGCCATGGTCTCTTGTTTGACAAACTGTAAAAACAAGGAGTACAAGCATGAAAAAGAAAATCCCCATCCTTGCAGTCCTATTGCTGCTGATACTGGTTTCTCCGTTGATGGCACAATGGAAGCCTACCAAACCCATCACCATCATGAACTATGTCAAGGCAGGCGGCGGAATGGACATTTCCACCAGAAAGTTTGTGGAAATTGCCGCCAAATATACTAATGCCACCATTATTGTGGACAACAAACCGGGTTCCAACGGCATGATTGCTGCGGACTACATACTGTCCCGGCCTGCCGACGGCTATACGGTGTTCGCATCTACCATAGCCTATGTGGACAACATTCTTATTGCAGAAGAAGACACCAAGAGATACATCTGGGGCTTTGAATGGATAGACAACATAATGGCAGACCCCTTTGCCCTTATCGTTGCAGAAAAAAACACCATGAGCCTGAATGACATTATTGCCAACTCCAAAGCAGGCCGGCAAAAGTGGCTTGGTCCTTCCGGAGCCAAGAACATTGTGGCCATCCAGTTCTGGAACGCCTTTGGCATGGATGCCGACTGGGTAACCTACGAATCCGGCCCTGACGCGCTTATAGCAGTTATGGGAGGGCAGGGTATAGCATCTGTCGGAAATCCGGGTGATGTGGAAGGCCGGGCCCTTAAAAACCTGGTCATAGCTACAGATAAAAAGTTGGCAAAGTATCCAAAAGTGCCCAACTTTGCCGAACTTGGCCACCCCAGCCTGGACAAATTGTCCATGTGGCGCGGTTTTGCCGTAAAAAAAGGCACTCCGCCCCAAATGATAGCCTGGTGGCAGGATCTTTGCCAGAAAGTTACAGACGACCCCCAATGGATCAGCTATTTTGAAGACAAATCCATAGTTGTTCACAATATCAGGACCAAGGAGTTCACAGAACAGGTACGACAAGACCTTGAATCGCATCT
>JAKPMS010000073.1 GCA_029548805.1 Spirochaetota bacterium
TTTACAGTGTATATGCGCTTAAATCTCACCCAGGAAGAAAGCTTATGGACAGTATACGTAAGCCGGAAGACATAGCAAAATTCGGTTTTTCTGTTCTTACTTACAGCGGGCATGAATTTGCAAAGGATACTCTAGGCTCAAAAGGCGTAAGACTAATAGAAACCGGCTCGGTAGAAGGCATGTATAAAATGCTGGCGGCAGACAGAGGCGACTGCATAGTAGAAATGGCTGACCTTGCTAAAAGCAACCTTATACCACTAGGGTATTCTGAAGAAATTCTGCCAACCAAAGGAAGCATAGCTGGCTCCACGTTCAATATATTGATAAGCAAAAAATCTGCGTTTGTTGGGTTAGCCCCGCTTTTATCCCAAGCATTAAAAAAAATGTATGAAGATGGAATAATAGACAGGATAATGGAAAAATACAAATGACAGGCAGCTGTAAAAACATAAAAAAATTCCGCAATGAAAACCTGTATAGTTCCCGAAAGCTTAGTGGTAAAGACAATTATGTAAAAAACCATGCTTTGTATGGTATACACCCCGACAGCTTTATACAATATAAAGTATCGAGATAAGAAACCACTAATCTTCGAGAAACTAATAAAACTAACAGCTAGCGGCAAATTAAAAAGCCGGCAGAGAGTGCTTTGCCGGCTATATATCAATACTTAATAGCTGTTAAGCGCTATTTTGCTTTCTGCAATGCTGCTTCCCTTGCCTTTTTCCATTCGGCTTCCAACTTTTCGTAAGCAGCAGTATCCAGAGCTTTGTCCATTACTACCTGGCCCTTGTATTTGAGTTCGGACAAGCCAAAGGGCGCATATGGATAGGTAAAGGGCTCAAGCTTGGATGCTTCAAAGCCGCCGCCACCGCAGGCATAGGGTATTACTACCGCTTCATTTATGAGCCAGGCTTCAGTTTTTGCAAATAGTTCAAAACGTTTGGTCATGTTTGTAACTTCTTTGCGTGCTTCTTCAAACAATCTGTCATAAGCACTCTTGCCGTCGGGCTGCCTGTAAACCGGGGAGTATTCCAGGAATATGTAGTTGTAATCAGCCACAAAGGGATCTGTAAAGGTTTCCGGATCTCCGTAGTCCGGACCCCAGTTGAGCTCCTGAAGGGCGTAGTTTCCTGCCCTGCGGGTAGCGTTGAGGAAGCCCGTTGGCGGAAAGGATACGGGGATTACATCTATAAAGTCCTTGCCAAGAAGGTTTTCCAGTTGCTGCTCTACCACCTGGACGCGGTTGGTCCATTCGGTTCCGCCGGAATTGTATGGCATCATTATTTTTACCGGGAACTTGGCTTTTCCGGCCAGATCCTTCATAGCTGCAGCCTTGTATTCAAGCGCCTTGGTCCTGTTAAATGAGTCAACAGCATTTATGGCTTTTAATTCTCCATAGTCCACAAAGTCTTTGCCGCCAGTGTTTGCAAAGCCGCTTGGGGTTATTGTATTCATAATGCGGCGCTCGGGTGCGTAAGGCTCTGAAGTGAGCATGGCAGCCTTGCGGTCAAGAGCGTGAAATATAGCCTTTCTGAAGTTTTTGTTGTTTACAACAATTTTCCAGTTTTCCGGCTCGTATTCTGCTGCAAAAGTCGGCTTGAAGTTGAAGCCGTAGAAATAGGAATAGGTACTTAGCCTAGCGGGATGTATCTGGGCCTTTTTGGCGGGTTCCTTCATCCAGCTGTCTATGATGGTAGCCGGTATTTCTGCATAGGAAATATCGCCGCGCAGGAACAGTTCGGGAGAAAGGGTTGCAGCTTCCTTGTTGTAGCGGAAGATGAGCCTTGGTATATGCACATTTTTCTGGTCGTAATACTTCTTGTTTTTAGTAAGCACCCGCTCAACATTGGGTTCCCAGTTTGTCATTATGTATGCGCCGTTATTCAGAACATTCTTGTGGTCCCTGCCAAATGTTTTGCCTTTTTCTGCAAGGAACTTGCCGTTTACTGGCAGATAGGTAACATAGGTGAGCATGGACAAGAAGTACGGAACAGGTTGTGCCAGGGTATACTGGAGCGTATATTTGTCCAAAGCTTTTACCCCAACCCGGGAGAAGTCGCTTGTTTTGCCCTCATAAAAATCGTCGCCATTTTCTATGTAGTCTACCAGCATGTCGGATACCGCAGATGCATTTTCTTTTGTCATTATGTATTTGGCTGCATCCACAAAGTCTTGGGCTACAACTTCGGCATAGGGTTTGGCTTGCCAGTCAAACCACTGTACACCCTTGCGCAGTTTGAATGTCCATACAAGGCCATCAGCTGAGCTTGACCATGACTCAGCAAGGGCAGGTTTTAATACTCCGTATTGGTCGTATTCAACAAGATTGTCTATCATGTTGGCAAACATGTAATGTTCATTTTGTGAGCCGGAAATAAGATAATTGAGAGTGGTAATCTCACCGGAATACATGTCTTTGTAGTCTGCTGATTTGCGCTGCGACCAAGCCTGACTGACTGCAAGCAGGGCAATTACAGCCAGTGCCAAAACTTGTTTTCTTTTCATTATGCTCTTCCTTAAATGTGGATCAGAAACCGGTAACACCGGTATAGAACATCTATTATCCCAGCCTTTTTATGAATCGTCAAACAGTTATTCCAACTACCTGTAAACAGAATGTAGTTCTTCGAAGCTTCGTTGTTTTTTAGTTCGATACTATATGTTGTATGTAGTTGCTGCACATATACAGCATAGGATATAGCCTTTAATAAAATTGACTTTGTCACTAAGCTTCGAAGAACTAGGCAAAGTTTAGTGGGTTTTTAATTCCATACTTTAAATTATATTTAGTTCCTTGAACCTTTGAGAATAAGCTTGTTTTACCAAAAACGGTACCATATAGAGTATATAACATTCTATTTCATCCTATATATAGTACCAAAAGCAATTGTATCAAAGGTTCGTGGAACTAGTAAAATATAATATTTGCCCAAACCCTTATCTGTGGTAATATGTAACTTTAACCAATTTCCAAATTGAGGAGGAAGGCAGCCGGTTTTACAAGCCTCTGCCACAGCCCAATGTTGCGTTATTCAATACGAAGGCTTTTGCAATCAATAGTTACTCTTTTTATTGTAGTATCAGCAGTTTTTCTTCTTATGCGGCTACTGCCCATAGAAGGATATTTTGGCGAGAGGAACGAAAAATTGTCAGACAGCCAGAGGGAGGCCATACTTCAGAAAATGGGACTCCTTGACCCCTGGTATATACAGCTTGGAAACTTTTACAGAAACCTGGCCAAGGGAGATTTGGGCACCTCTTCCATTTATCGCAAGGATGTGCCGGTGTTGGAGGTAATAGCTCCAAGAGTGCCATACTCCGTGCGCTTTGGCCTGACTGCACTGTGTCTGGCACTGGCAGTCGGTTTGAGCCTTGGAGTGTCCATGGCAAGGCACAAAGGCAGGCTTGTGGATAAAATTGGCACAGCTTATGTGGTGCTGGTAAATGCGGTACCCCTGGCTGTATACCTGCTTTTTATCCAGTTATACGGAACAAGCCTTTTAAAACTGCCCATACTTTTTGACAAATACAGTCCTTCCAGCTGGATACTGCCGGCAATATCCATGTCTCTTGGTGGAATTGCCGGCTATGCCATGTGGATGAGGCGCTACATGGTGGATGAGCTAAACAAGGATTATATTAAGCTTGCAATGGCCAAAGGGCTCCCCCGTTCTACAATCATGGCCAGGCATGTCATGCGTAATGCTTATGTACCCATGGCCCAATATTTGCCCGCTTCTATTTTGATGACCATATCGGGCTCCATATATATAGAATCTTTGTATTCTATCCCTGGCATGGGCGGGCTTTTGGTGGATGTTATACAAAGACAGGACAACCCAATGGTTCAGGCCCTTGTGCTTATTTTTTCTTCAATCGGAATTATAGGCCTGTTTCTTGGCGACCTCCTTATGGCTATTTTTGATCCCCGCATCAAGCTTGCAAAAAGTGAGGCATCAAGATGATACGTAATAAAATTACATCAGGCCTTATGAGTGCTGATGCCATGTTGATGGCAGCAGATGGAGTCTCCGGGGCAGCGCCATCGCACAAAAACGACGAGCTGGATGCCGGTCTTTTTACGCTTGCGCAATTTGATGCAGTGGCCGCGGAACGCAGCGGCTATTCGGACTACTCTTATTGGAAGTCCACTCTTAGGGGCTTTTTAAAAAACAGGCTTGCCATGTTTTTTTTGATAGCGCTTTGTTCATTGCTGCTCTTTACATTTTTGCAACCCCTCTTGCCTGGACAAAAGCTGCCCACAAAAATTTACATAGACCCCGATACCGGAATGCAGTTCCGGAACGTCAACCCCGGTAAGGAATTCTGGTTTGGCACCAATACCATCGGGCAGGACCTGTGGGCCAGGATATGGAGCGGAACGCGAACTTCTTTGCTCATCGGCCTTATAGTAGGCATAGTGGAAATGTTTGTGGGCATAGCCTTTGGAGCCCTATGGGGATATATAAGAAAGCTGGATGGTATAATAACAGAAATCTATAATGTGCTGGACAATATACCAACAACCATAGTACTTATGCTTTTGTCATATATATTGCGGCCCGGATTTAAAACCATGATAATAGCCATGTGTGCCACAGGCTGGCTTGGCCTTGCCCGCTTTGTGCGCAACCAGATAGTCATAATAAGGGACAGGGAATACAACCTGGCTTCCCGCTGCCTTGGAACCCCAAGCCGCAGAATAATTGTTAAGAATTTGTTACCTTATCTTGTGTCTGTAATCATGCTGCAGACTGCACTGTCCATTCCAGGCACCATAGGCTGGGAGGTTTTTCTGACCTACATAGGCCTTGGTTTGCCTGTAAGCATACCTTCACTAGGGAACCTTGTTAACGAAGGCCGTCTTTTGATGATGTCGCCGGAGCTGCGCTATCAGCTGATATTTCCGACAGTGGTACTGTCCATAATTACAATTTCGTTTTATGTGCTAGGCAACGCGTTTTCCGACGCGTCAGACCCCCGCAACCACGTGTAGGAGCGCAGTATGCCAAACATAATTCTAGAGGCAAAGGACCTTGTAATAAAATTCAACTTGCGGGGCAGGGTGCTTACAGCCATACGCGGAGCCAGTCTGGAACTGCACGACGGCGAAACGCTTGCAATAGTGGGCGAATCGGGTTCCGGCAAGTCGGTGCTTACCAAGTCCTTTATAGGTATGCTTGACCAGAACGGCTGGGTGGATTCCGGCTATGCCCGCTTTGAAGGAAAGGACCTTGCAAAAATTAAGGAAGAAAAAGAATGGCTGGCAATAAGGGGCAAAAAAATAGCAATGGTATTTCAGGACCCCATGACAGCCCTTAACCCGCTAAAAACCATAGGCTCCCAAATTAGGGAAGTCTTTGAACTGCATCACGGGCTAAAAGGAAAAATGGCGCATGAAGCCAGCGTGGAAATGCTTGCCAGGGTAGGCATCCCCGAGCCAGAAATCCGGTACAAGCAATATCCCCATGAGTTTTCCGG
>JAKPMS010000077.1 GCA_029548805.1 Spirochaetota bacterium
GGGCTTTTTCAGTACCAAAAAAATAGAAGCATTGATGCCGGACAAGGAGCCAGAGCTTAAGGCCGAAATAAGGGGGATGCTAAATCTCATGCTGAACAAATCGGCCATAAAGGATATATACTTTCAAACCTTCTCGCGTACGCAAATGTAATTAAGGCTATTGGCGTTGCCAAAATAGCCTCTTTGTGCAATTATATTAGGGGAGACTATTAAATGACTGAAGTTCTGTCCCAAGATGAAATTGATCAGCTTCTCACAGCCATCAACGCCGGAGACAGTGCTTTAGAATCAGTTCAGTCGACCACAGATTCCAGAAAAATAAAACTGTACGATTTCAGGCGGCCGGACAAGTTTTCAAAAGAGCAGATGCGTACTGTCCAGAACATGCATGAAACCTTTGCCCGGCTTACAACAACCAGCCTTTCTGCGTCGTTGCGCATACTGGTAAACGTGCATGTGGCTTCTGTGGACCAGCTCACTTATGAAGAGTTTATACGCTCCATTCCTACCACAACCACACTTGCGGTTGTTAGCATGGACCCGCTAAAAGGGCAGATAATACTGGAAATAGATCCAGCTGTTACCTTTACAATAATAGACAGGCTTTTTGGAGGAGCCGGAGAAGGCTCCAAGCTTACAAGAGAGCTTACAGATATTGAGCATTCTGTAATGGAAGGCATAATAGTAAAAATTCTAGGAAACCTGCGGGAGGCATGGACCCAGGTTATAGATTTGCGGCCGCGGCTATCGCAAATAGAAGTAAACCCCCAATTTGCCCAAATTGTGCCCCCTACAGAAATGGTTGTTCTTGTTACCCTGGAAACCAAAATTGGTGATGTGGAAGGTATGATCAATCTTTGCATACCTTATTTGACCATAGAACCCATAATTTCCAAGCTTTCCGCCCAATACTGGTATTCTTCGGTCAGGCGCGGGGCAACAACAGAGAACCTGAACATATTAAAGGAAAAGTTGTCCACTATAGAGGTACCTGTAATAGCCGAAATAGGAAATATTCAGGTAACTGTAAGGGATGTTTTGGCCCTGAATGTCGGAGATGTAATAAAGCTGTATAATGTCAGGGTAGAAGATCCCATGGTATTGAATGTAGGAAACAAAAAAAAGTTCCTGTGCAGGCCGGGTGTAATTGGCAAAAAAATGGCTGTACAAATAACAAAAAAACTTGAAGAACTTGGCCAGGAAGAATACGAAGAACTGGCTGCAGAAGGTGAGGATAGTTATGAGTGACGGTGCTCTCTCCCAAGACGAGATTGATTCCCTGTTGGCAGGACTCGATCCCAATACGGGCGGCTCGCCGTCCCCGTCGGCAGCAGCATCCGCTTCGGCTCAGGTGGATTTGTCTGTTTTTGGAGCCATTTTGTCCAGCTTGTCGGCTACCCATGCCCAAACCGTTTCCATGATGACAGGCAGCGATGCTGTTTTTTCCGCTCCAAAAACAGATGTAATGGACCGTGAAGGCTTGCTTCCCAGGCTCCCGGATGAGGTTCTTGCAATTAAAATTGATATAATTGGCGGCATCCCCGGAGACCATCTTTTTCTTTTGCCGGCAGACACAGCCTTAAAAATAGCATCCTTGGCAAATCAGGATGACAGCTTGTCGGAATTGGATGATATGGCTATTTCCGTTGTATCCGAATGTATTTCCAGCCTTACAGGCTCTGTTATAAACGTACTTACAGACAAAACCGCCAACCAGTCTCTGCAATCCGGTGTTGCTGATGGAGCTTTTGGGCCAAAGGCCATTGCGCGTTTACCTGGAGGACCTTTTGTTGCTGCAAGTTGGGATTTGTCCATAGAAGGTATGCCTTTTAAAATGTGGGAAGTTTTTTCCATGCCTTTTGTAAAAGACATTATAGCAGCTTCGGCAGGGCAGAAGCATACAGCTGCGATGCCGTCAGCAGGAGCTATTAGCCAGCCGGGCATGATGTTTCAGCAACCTATGCCTGGCCAACAGGCAATGCATGGAATGATGGGAAGCCAAGGCATGTATCAGTCTCCTTTTATGGCCCAACCCAATGTGCAGCCGGTCCAGTTTGCCAATCTTGGTATGGGTGTTCAAAGCCATGAATCAGGAAATATCGGCCTTATCATGGACGTATACATGGAGCTCACTGT
>JAKPMS010000084.1 GCA_029548805.1 Spirochaetota bacterium
GCCTTTGTTTTTTGTTTCTACACATTGCCAAGGCCTGCTTAGCAGATAGGGCCGCAATTTGGCGGAAGGAGCAAGGCCATTTATAGCATCCATAAATTCAAAAGGTATCCATACCGGATGTCCCAGCTTTTTATTATGACAAGGAAAAAGGCTAGAGCTATTGCTGCCTGGCCATGATTTTACCTGCTCGTCCAAAAAACGGAAGGTTTCGGCATTTAAAAAAGGCATATCCCCCGGGCAAACAAAGCATCCATGATTTTTTCCGCCGCTCAAACTTTGCGCCCTTTTTAGTCCTGCCTGTATTGAACCGAGCATGCCGTTCTCCCATTCCCTGTTTATTGTAAAATCTTCTATGTTATTATCCTTTAATGCATTGCGCAGTTCTTCCGCCCTGTAGCCTGCTACCACAATTGCTCTCAAGCCGGCTGTTATAACGGATGACAGCACAGTGCCAATAATGGTACCGGAATAGCCTGGCCAATAAAGCAAAGGCTTGAAAGAATCCATCCTGGAAGAACGGCCTGCTGCCAAAACCAGGCAAATATTTGTATCCTTTTGTACCTTGTGCGCTTTATTTATCATGGACATATTATGCAATAATACAGCAGGGCAAGTCCATCAGAAAGCAGCTATGACAGATTTTGTAATAAGCCCGATTATGGCTATACTTAAGTACAGGATAAATTCAATTGGAAGGAGGTTTTTCCATGGCAACCAGCATAGCTACAATAGCCACTTATTTGCTTGAAGAAGGTTTGAAATACTCCATCCACGACAATTACATAAGAATAAGTTTTGCAATGAGAAATTATGTAGACGAGGAAAATGATCAGAGCCTGTTTCTTGTCAGTTTTATAGAAGAAGACGGCAGCTATTTTAAAATCATGGCGCCCAACCTGTACCACTATCCGCTGGATGGCTCCAACTCTGCAGAATTGTTTAGAGTTTTGCTGGCTATATCCTGGCGCAACAAGCTGGTCAAATATGCTTATGACGAGAAAGATGGAGAAGTTATTGCGCTTGCAGAAATTCCCCTAGAAGACACGGAATTGGGGAAAAAACAATTGTTCCGATGCCTGAACAGCCTCATTCAGGTCATTGACGAGTATCACCCGGTCATTTCGGCCTGCCTGGCCGGAAAAGAAGGGTCCATAGAGCTGGCAGAAGACAAGGCTGACAATTTGCGCAAAGCGGAACATATCCTTCAGGCAGCAGGAATTTCCGGGCAGAAACGCAGCCAGCCAGCCAGAAGCCTTCTGCGCTTTGAGGAATAAAAATGTCCAGATACGACAAATATTCAGACAGTGCCCTGGACATACTTGTAAAAACCCAGGATATTGCACTCAGATCCAGACGTATAGAAACAGGTCATCAGGACTTGGTAGAAGCTCTGGTTTTATTTGACCTGCCTGACATAATAGCCATAGCAAAGCGCAACAATGCAGTAGTCAATGTGGACAAGCTGAAAGCTCTTAACGACAGACTGGAATCCAGCCAGCCCATAGATTTTAACGGCCCCATACGCATAAGTCACGAGTTCAGAAACATACTGGACATGGCAGAAGGCCTTGCTGGCGACAAACAAGTGGATCCATCCCACATAATTACTGCCGCATGGCCAGCCATAAAAAATGAACTGGCTTCTTTTCTTAGCTTTGAGTCAAAACCATCCCTGGAATTATGGCCCCAAAGCATTACGAGGCCGGAAGCCATAGCTTCTGTCAGCCAAAAACAGTGGGAAGAGGTATTGAACCGTTTTGGAGAAGAGCTTACTGCTGCTGATAAAAACTATCCTGTTTTTGGACGGGAAGAAGAGTTGGATAATCTTGTTTCCATAATGACCAAGTTCTGGAAGCCAAACCCCCTTATAACTGGCGAAAGCGGCGTTGGCAAAACCGCATTGGTGCAGGGGCTGGCCATGCGGATAAAAGAGGGCAAGGTTCCGGAAAGGCTTAAAAACGCCAGAATATTTGAAATAAGGATATCCGACATACTTGCTGGCACCAGTATGCATGGAGCTATGGAAGAGAACATCAATCTGATAATGGAAGCTGCCCGCAAAATAGAAAATGCATATCTTTTTATTGACGAGTTTCATCAGGTAGTGCCTTCTTTTGCCAACAACCCCATTTCAGAAGCTTTAAAACCAGCGCTGTCTTCATACGGCATACGATGCATAGCAGCTACTACGGACAGCGATTATTCTCGTTATCTGAACAAGGAAAGCGCTCTTTTGCGACGTTTCCAGACCATGCTTGTAAAAGAGCCGGATGAAAAAGACCTTTTGCAGATTATTGCCGGCATAGCCCCAAAATTGGAACAACATTATGGCATTGCAATCAGCCCCAAACTGCAAAAGCGTACAATAGAAATAGCAAAAAGATATTTGCCCATGAAACGCTTTCCGGACAAAGCCCTGGATATACTGGACCGTGCGGGAGCCAGGGCCCTGCTTTCCGGGGCACTGGAACTTACAGAAAAAACCCTTCTGGATGCGGTCAGGGATATAGCCAATGTAGTTGCAGAACCGGAGCTGGATGAAAAAAGCGGCCTTTCCGGGCTCGAAGAAGCTATTTCCAAAGACATTTTAAGGCAGGATGAAGCAGTAAAAGCTATAGCCCAGGCTGTTAGGGTAACTAAGATGCGTCTTGACCCGCATAAAAACAGGCCAGCCGGTGCTTTTCTGTTGAGCGGACCCACAGGCGTTGGAAAAACAGCCTTTGCGGAAAGCCTGGCAAAAGCCATGTCAGGCAGGGAAGATGCCCTTTTCCGCATAGACATGAGCGAGTTTTCCGACCCGCACACTGCGGCCAGGCTTCTGGGAGCTCCGCCGGGTTACATAGGCTATGATGATACGCCGCTTTTATCTAGGGCTGTGGATACATGTGCGGGTGGAGTTTTGCTTCTGGACGAGTTTGAAAAAGCGGATCCTAAGGTGCACAGGATTTTTCTACAGATACTTGATGCAGGCAGGGCTACCGATTCGACTGGCAGAAATTTGTCATTTTCCGCACTTACAATAATAGCAACCTGCAATGTAGGCAGCAGCCTGCCGGCTCTGGGCTTTCTGGCTGATTCGGAAAATTTCAAACTGGAAGCTGCTTCAAAACTGCCCATGACAGCTTTGCGCAGGGTGTTTCCTGTTGAGCTGCTTAACCGCTTTGATGCCATTGTCAATTTCAGAGCCCTGGACAGGGACGATGCCAGGGCCATTTTAAATAACAGCATTATAAGGGACATAAACCTTAACCTTGAGAAAGAATACGCTTTACAGCTGAAAATAAGCGACTCAGCAGTGGACTTCATTTTAAAAGAGGGGTATTCAACAGAATTTGGAGTACGTGACTTAAGCAGGGCTTTCAAGCGCCTGGTATCCGTCCCTCTTGCAGAAATAATAGCAGGACTAGAAAACCACGACAGCATTTTTGTTGATCTGGAAAACGACAATATAATTCTTAAAGGGGACCTCTAAAAACTTCAGTTTTGAGAGGTCTTCATTCAAAAACATAGCGTTTTCAGCTGAAAACGCAAGGGAAGCTTAAAAAAACCTAAGGTTTTTAAAAACCATAGGGTTTTTAGAGCTTCCCGTAAACCGGAACATGGCGCTATTTTATCAGAATCCGTATCATAGCGGCCATGGCCAAAGCAAGAGCCAAAATGGCAGTCAGCCATATCCATAAGGGCAGCGGCGGTAAAGCCCTGTCGTTTTTGTGTTCTGCTGTATGGTAGCCTGCTTCTGGTATTTCACTGTAGCCGCATTGCGGGCAGCCATTATTAAAAGCCATGGCTGCGGCTGTATAGTTGCAGCGCGGACAACGTACAGAAGAAAAGTAACGGCCGCATTCAGGGCAGCTTTTGGCTTGCCGCCCTACTTCTGCTCCGCAGTTTTCACAAAAAAAGCGGGGCTTTTTGGCCATTTTCAGGCGCTTTCTTTTGTAGATCCGGTTTTAGGGCTTTCTGGCTTTTTGTCACTGGCTGGTGATTCAGCTGTTTTGCCCTCATTACGATCTGCAGAAATTGCGGATGCTCCGGCTTTTTGTCTGTCTTCTATTGATACAGTTCGGCTGTCTTTGCCAATACTGCTGTCTTTGCTTCCTTTGGAATCGTTGATATAAAACCCTGAACCCCTGAAAATTACACCGGTTCCGCCAAAAATAATCCGTCTTACTTCTTTCCCGCATTTCGGGCATTCCTTGACTGGCTCATCCGACATACTTTGAACCCGCTCAAATTTGTAAGCGCAGGCTCTGCATTCATACTCATAGCTGGGCATTTAAAAACCTCTATTGATAAAAATTGTTTTTATGGAACATTTATAAAACTGCAAATATCCAAGCCGATTTTTACAAAATAATAATATATAATAACTGGCGGGCTGGTAAAGAGCTGCAAAGCGCAGTCTCAAGAAGTAAGGCTTCCAAGGAATTCATTTAAAAACTCTATTGGGCTTAGCTCCTTATTTAAAATACGATAAACACCCTTGCATATGGGCAAATCCAAGCGCTTTTCTTCCATAAGCTTTTTTACAAAAGTGCTTGCAAAAGCTCCTTCCGGCAAATAGCCCAACTCATTTACCCTTTTTACAAGATCGTTTGCTCCATGGAAATTTTTAAGCGCATTTTTTTCCACAATTTCCCTGCCAAAACGCCGGTTTCTGCCATGAATGGAGCGGCAGGTAACATCCAGATCGCCCACCCCCGCCAAGGATGTAAAAGTTTCCGGGTGGCTTGAACCCATGGCTTGGCCAAAAGCCTGAATTTCATTCAGCCCGGCGGCTAACAAAAGCGATTCCGTATTGTCGCCAAAATAGTCAGCTTTTGTCTTTAATGCCTCCAGCATGCCGTATGCAATGGCAATTATGTTTTTTACTGACCCGCAAGCCTGTACGCCGACCACATCCAGAGAAGGAAAAACCAGCAGCCTGTTGCTGTGCAAAAGCTCTCTTACTCGTATGGCATTTCTGCCATTCAAGGAGGCAGCAGCCAGACCGCTTATTACTCCTGCCGCCACTTCTTCTGCATGGCTGGGACCAGAAATATAAACCAGATTTCCTTTGTAAAAGCCTGGCAGATAATCCTCCAGAGTTTCCACAATCAGCCTGGGGCCTCTGGCTGTCTCTATAAAACCTTTGGTCAATATAGCAATAAGGGGTATTCCTTCTCTAATATCCGGAGAAGGAAGAATGCTTTTAACTACATCCAGCAGATAAGGAGAAGGTACAGCCAAAAAAAGCGCTTTAGCCCCCTCTACTACTGCCATAGGGTCCGTATCAGCCACAATATTTTCTGGCAAGCTTATGCCCGGAAGATAAATGCTGTTTTCATGCAATTCATTTATGGTCTTGCAAAGCTTTGCATCCCTTGTCCATAAAACTACATTATGTCCTTTAAGGGCCAGGCTCCGAGCTACTGCAGTTCCCCATGCACCAGCACCAAGAACTCCCAGTTTTTTTAAAGTTGACATAATTCCTCCGTTTGTAAATGATATTAGACCTGAGCCTTACAAATAGCTAGCCCATTCCATGCATAATCCGTTATCATATAATTGATGAACCTGGAATTTCATTATTACGCTGTTTATATCCTTGCCCTGGAAGCCGGTTTTTCTGAAAACAGCGCTTTTGTAATAGCTGCTTCTTCGCAGGAACTGGATGCATCCACATCTGAACTTGGTTTTGATACCGGACAAAAAATTCTGGATATAGTCGTCAGCCAAAATTACAGCTTTTGGAATGATGCTGTAAAAAACGACATATACCTGCCGTTTCATTTTATTCCAGGCAATGCAGAAGAAGCACGCAATACAAGAAAAGACGGCAAAAACTGCCGCTTTTTGGTTACTCCCAATTCGGAAAGCGTAAAAAGCCTGCTGATTGATGCTCTTAAAGACAAAGACCCTTACCTTATTGGAGTTGCAGCCCACAGTTTTGCAGACAGCTATGCCCACCAGAACTTTTCAGGGCTGGAGGAAGAAGCCAACAGCCTTGGAGGTTTTTCTGGCAACACGGAAGAAAGCCCGGGAAAAAGCCTGTTCAGGGACCTGGCAGCATCCGGCTTGCCACCCGTTGGCCATCTCCAGGCCTTGTCCGCTCCTGACGAGCCAGGGCTGGTGTGGACAGACCTGAGACTAAAAGAAGAAAAAGTTGTTAACAATAAACGCTTTGCTATTGCCGCAAAAAAACTGTTCCGCTACTTAAGGATATATCTTGGCAAAAGCTTTGGCGATGAAGAGCTGATTACAGACAAGCTAAACTTTATATGGGAAAAACCATCCAAAGAAGAGAGAATAAGCGATTATATCATTGGGTGGAACTTAAGGCCTTATGAGCCCCAGTTGTGGAGGCGGGAAGCCGGAGCTCCTTTTAATGCTTCCAAATTGGCCGGACTTGGTAATTATGACAAACTGGCATGGGCAAAAAAGGAACTTTTCAACTCCGGAAAAAATGAAAATGGCAGTATAATAAAGACTGATGCTTCTTTTTATTCCAGCAACTTGTATCACTGGAATGAAGCCGCTGCGGAACACAGAAGGCGGGCCAAGCTGTTAATAGAAAGGCACCATGCTCATGAATAATGCATTTGCAAACAAAAGCGCCAGAATTTTTGTCATTATAATAATTTTTTCGGCTTTATGGTTTTTGGCGGCATCCTGCGCCAGCCTTGCCAAAATACCAAAGGACTTGTCCAGTCTGGAGCTGCTGCCCAAAAAGGCCTTTGCCTACGCAAAGCTGGATGCGGACAGCTTTAGGGACTTGGCCATAAATATGGATAAGCGTGCAGCTCCGGCCATCACAGAGCTTGCAAAACGCAGCCAGCTTGTATATCTGGCTTTTACAAAAAATGCTTATTCCAAAAAGCCGGACTTTTTTGCCGTAGCAGAAGGAAATTACCCTGCCCGCACTGCAAGCATGATGCTTAAAAACGACAAAGCCTGGAAAAAGGAAGGCACACAGTTTGCACTAAAAAACGGCGGAATATACCTAGCTTTTGCCGGCTATTCCAGAATAATTTTTTCCAGCCAGCCCATAAACCCGACCCTGGAAGCCATTTATTCCAGACCGGATTATGCTGTTTCAGAATATTCTTTATACAAAGCAACACTGGAACATACAGCGTTGCCAATTGCTATTTATCTTCCCGAACCCCTAAGTTTTTTTACAGACTATGTACCGGTCCTGGAAAGCGGAGTGCCTCTTAAAAGCCTTCTGCTGACAGCTGATAATGGCGCCAAAGATTTTTATGTGGCAAAGCTGGATTTTGAATTTGACAGTGCCAGAAGTTCCAGGATTTATGCTCCATTGTGCAGGGTATTTCTGTATGCTGCTGCAAACATGCTGTGGCCCGAACGAGCTGCCACCGTGCTGGATGCGGCGCTTTGGTCCACGGATGACAGCCACGTAATTGCGGCCAATCTTCCACTGGATGTAAAAGCTGTTGCTGTTTTTGCGGCACAATTGTGGCAAGATTGATCATAACCAAATTGTTATATTTTAATTATGTTAACGGAGAATAAAAATGGCAGTTTTTTTTGTCCTAATTGCAGTTTTGCTTTTGCTTTTGCTGGTAATGATTTTTAGGGCAGCCCTGGGCAAAAAGGCTCCCGCCCCTGGTGTGTTTGACGCCAGAAGCCTGGACAAATATGCTGGAGCAGAAGAAAAGCTGGCAAAATTGGTCAGGATACCCACAGTTTCCCGCTTTGATCCCATAGAAGAAGACGGGGCCATGTTCAAATTGCTGGAGGCCGAAGTCAGTGCCTTGTTTCCTATGGTGTCAGAAAGGCTGCTGAGGCTTGATGCTGGGGACAGGGCCATGCTTTTTGAGTGGCCGGGTAAAAACGCAAAACTCAAGCCGGTAATACTGATGGCCCATTACGACGTAGTTCCACCCGGAGACGATAGCCTTTGGCAGCGCCATCCCTTCTCTGGAGACATAGCGGACGGCTATATTCATGGCAGGGGCACCCAGGACATTAAAATCATGTTTTCGGGCGCGCTGGAGGCTGCAAACAGGCTTTTGGCAGAAGGCTTTGTACCGGAAAGAACAATTTATCTGGCCTTTGGCGGAGACGAAGAAGTCGGAGGCAACCGCGGCGCTGCCAGCATTGCCGGTCTGCTCAAGGAACGGGGTGTAACTGCTTCATGGCTGCTGGATGAAGGCGGCTTTGTAAGCAATGGCATGCTAAGCTTTGCCGATAGGCCGCTTGCCCTTGTAGGCGTTGCGGAAAAGGGCTACGTGGATGTGGCCATCAGCGCAAAGGGCAAGGGCGGACATGCTTCCATGCCGCCAAAACATACAGCCGCGGGTCAGGTGGCAAAGGCTGTAGCCCTGTCAGAAACAAAACGCTTTCCTTCCAAAATTACCGCGACCCTGGCACACTTCCTTGAAAGCCTGTCTCCTTATGTGCCATTTGCTTACAGGCTTTTGTTCCGCAACCTACTTATTACGGGTCCGCTTGTGCGTGCCGCATTTTCAGCTTCTCCCAGCACAAACGCACTTGTACGAACCACTACTGCCGCCACCATGCTGTCGGCTTCTGACAAGGAAAACGTCCTGCCAGACAAGGCCAGAGCAGTGCTTAATGTAAGGATACTCCCCGGCAGCAATGTGGCTGCTACCATGGCCCGGATTGACAGCCTGGCCAGCAAGGCCGGCGCCAGGGCCGACTTTGCTCACCACGGCTTTGCTGTAGAACCTTTGCCAGAATCTCCGGTAGACCACGAAGGTTACAGAAACATAGAGGCAAGAATCAAGGCTGTCTTCCCTGAAGCGGGCACTGTTCCTTTTATGTTCACAGCCGGAACAGATACCAAACATTACGTGGACATTACAGAAGGCATGTACCGCTTTACGCCCATGGTTCAGGGCCCGGAAGACCTTGGCGGAGTTCATGGCGCCAACGAGAAAATATCCGTAGAAAACTACCTAAGAACCGTGATGTTTTACGAAGAACTGATAAAAAACGCATGAAAGAGGCATCTTTATTTTGAGCCAAGCTCCAATACAGCCGGAAAGGATATGTCTTCCGGCTTTTCCCTGTAGCGGTAAAAAAAGGAAAATCGATCTTCAAAAATTGCAAGAAATTGGCATTTGTTTTTAAAGTCCGGAGGGAAGCGCATAATAATGCTGTAATCGGAAAAAGAGGCAGCCCACAGGCTGCTGCTGCCGGCTTCTTCCTGAGCATATAATTGTACGGCAGCCCCCAAAGCGTCGCAGCTGGCTGCCTCCCAGTTATCGGCATAATATAATAATTCCATGGTAAACCATAGTTCTATTTCTGTAGTTTGAGCTGGAAGCTGTTCAGAGCTAGAATCAGGCACAACAATATATTCGCCTGCAATACAGGGTATGGCGTTCAGGCCAAAACCGGGAAGGCCATTCCCGGGCTTTGGGCCGCTTAAAAGCAGGGCTTGCCCAGTGTTCGGAACAGGCTTAAGAAAAGCTGGTTCATCCAAAAGCGCTTTGACTGCCCTTGCTTCCATTTTGTTGCATCCAGATACGCCAAAAAAGCATAGGCCGCAAAAAAGAATCAAATATTGCTTGTAAAGTGGACAGGTTTTAAGCATTATATAGATATTGCTATATTTATTCAAAATAGGCAATTAAACAATTTGTTAATGGCAAGGCATTAATGCCGTTCCGGGCAGCCTGCCAAACACAAGGAGTCCAAAAACATGATTGAGAAACTTGCTTTTACAAAAGTGCAGGGCCAAAGGGAAGAGCCGGATATTACTGTTTATGCCCTGTCCACCTGCGGCTTCTGCAAGCGGGCTATGAAATTCCTGGATGCCAACAGCTTTAGCTATCGCTATATATTCCTGGACAACATATCCATAGAAGCAAAAAATGAAACAAAAAAAGAACTAAAGGCAATATACAAAGCCGATATTGCCTTTCCTTTTGCTACCCTTGGAAAGGACAAATATCTTGTAGGCTTTATAGAAGCTGACTGGAAGCTCAGCCTGGGAGTAAGCTAATGCCAGAAAAGAAACTGGAAGACACTGTAAAATTTGCAGAGCTGGTATCCAATAAGCAGGGCTGGGAGCTGAACAGCGACAAGGATTTTTTGGACAGCCTTATAGCCGGCCTTACCACAAACTGGAACCGTTACGGCTATTATCTGTGCCCTTGTAGGGACTCAGACGGCTCCAGAAAAGTGGATGCCGATATTATTTGTCCATGCAAGTATTCCTGGGCCGACATAGAAGAGCATGGACACTGTTTTTGCGCCTTGTATATGTGTATTGGCTTTGCCGCATCCGGAAAAGAAGCCAGCGGAATACCTGACAGGCGCTTTTCCTGAACCATGGTATTACTGTATTTTTTTAAGTATGGTTTATCTTGACTGGGCGGCAACTGCAGCGCCCTACCCTGAAATTGCTGCAGAAGCGGCCAGCTTGTCATGCAGAATTTTTGGAAACCCATCCAGCATGCACAGCGCCGGAAAAGAAGCCAAAATCATGCTGGAAACCTCCAGAGAGAAGCTGGCAGGCTGCATTGGTGCCGATAAAGGTCAAATCATTTTTACCTCTGGCGGAAGCGAAGCGGACAAGCTGGTAATGCAGTCTACGCTTAGGGGCAAAAGCAGAAAAACGGTAATAATCAGCGCCATTGAACATGATGCAATTGACAGGGAAGCCAAAACACTGGAGGATTTCGGCTTTGCTATAGAAAGGATAAAACCCAAAAAAAGCGGCATTATTGATGCTGGTGAGCTGGCTGACCGGCTTTCAAAGGACACTGCGCTGGTTTCCGTCATGGCTGTAAACAATGAAACAGGGGCCATTCAGCCTGTTCAGGATATATTAAAAATTATTCATGCTTTTGAGCAAGAAAACGGCAGGGCCCCATTTTTTCATTGCGATGCAGTACAAGCCCACGGCAGCATTGGGCTAAGGCTGTCAAGCTTGGGCATGGACAGCGCCGCATTCAGCGCGCACAAGCTTGGCGGGCCAAAGGGCATTGGAGCCTTGTATGTTAAAAAGCGCATAGAACCCTTGACCAGCGGCGGACAGGAAGGCGGCATGCGGGCAGGAACGGAAAACCCGGCTGCAGCTTGGGCCTTTGCAGAAGTCATGAAAAAAAACACGGACAACGCTGATCTATTGGACAAACAGGCAAAACTGCTGGAATCACGCCTTTTAGAAGGCATAAAAAGCATAATAGGCGCAGTTGTAATACCTGAAAACCGAAGTGCCGGCGACCCCAGATACTGCCCCAATATTATATGCCTTTCTTTTCCGGGCCTGGGTTCGGAAACCTTGGTCCGATTGCTGGATGAAAGCGGCATTGCTGTTTCCGCTGGCGCTGCCTGCTCATCTGCCAAAAAAGAAAGGCGCGTGCTTGACGCCATGGGTACAGACAGGGTTTTGTCTTTTTCTGCTATCAGGCTGTCCACGGGATGGAACAGCAGCATTGAAGATATTGACAAGTTTCTGGAAACTGCCGCTTCAATATACAAACGCTACAAAGTTTAAGGTTCAAAAATGGATGTTCTATATCTTATAAAGCTGGGCGAGATTCAGCTCAAAGAAGGCAATCGCAAAGAGTTTACAAAGCTGTTAAAGCTAAATCTTAAAAGGAAATTGTCTGGCTGCAAAACAGAGATTACCGGGCGAGAAGGACGCTTTTATTTAAGGCTTGACAGCACTCATGCCAAAGAGGCCGAGTTTGCCCTGGCCAGAACACCGGGAATAAACGGCTGGGCCAGGGCAGAAAGCTGTGACAAAAAATTGCCGCTTATTGAGGAGCTGGTATTGAACGAAGCCATGTCGGCTGTGGGCAAAGGAGCTTCCAGCTTCAAGGTGGAAGTAAGGCGTTCTGACAAAAGCTTTCCAATGGACTCATACGGCCTTGCAAGCCAGCTTGGAGCAGTGGTTTTGGAAAAGTTGCCTGGCTTGACTGTAAATGTAAAAAAGCCGGATGCAAGCATTCATGTAGAGATACGTGACAAGGCTTATGTTTATGGACAGGCAGAAAAAGGCGTCCGCGGATTGCCTGTAGCCAGCGGGGGCAAGGGCCTTTTATTGCTGTCGGGCGGAATAGATTCGCCTGTTGCCGGCTATCGCATGCTTTGCAGGGGCCTTGACCTGGAAGCCATGTATTTTCACAGCCACCCTTATACATCCAAAGAAGCCCTGGAAAAGGTAAAAAGCCTTGCTGGCATCCTTGCCGGCTATTCCGGAGAAATGACATTGCATACCTGCCATTTTACAGAAGTACAGCTTAAAATAAACAAGGATGCTACCCCAGACCGGACAACCTTGTACCTGAGGGCAGCCATGATAAGGGCTGCAGAGCTGCTTGCAAAAAGCAGAGGCCTAAAGGCTATTGTAAGCGGAGAAAGCCTTGGGCAGGTTGCCAGCCAAACTGTGGAGAACATGCGTTTTACCGCTTCTTATAGCGATCTGCCAGTGCTTAGGCCCTTAGTCGGAACGGACAAGGAAGACATTGTTAAATGCTCCAGGGAAATAGGCAGTTTTGAAACATCCATATTGCCATATGAAGATTGCTGCGTACTATTTGCCCCCAAACACCCTGTTTTAAGGGCAGTCTATGAAACAGAAAGGGCTGGTTTTGACAGACTGGAACTTGACTGCTTAATAAAAGAAGCTGTAAAGGGTATAGAGACAGAGACGCTACATGGGGTCAGAGAATAAAATCATGTCCTTCCCCGAAGCTTGTTGGTAAAGGCAGCTATTACAAAAAAGACATTGCTAGTTGTAAAAACCCAAGCTCCTTTGTAATCATATAGTGTCAAAGCCAAATGCCATTAAGCTTCAGGGAAGCAGTCTGACTCTATTTAATCATTCCACTTTTTCTGTAAAAAGTTCGGCTATAATGCGTTCAAACTCTTTTTCCGGCAAGGCACCCATGCTTACTCGCGGTTGGCCATCCATGGGAATAAAAACTATGGTCGGAATGCTCTGCACCCCAAACATTGCAGAAAGCTCTTGCTCTTTTTCTGTATCAACCTTGTAAATGTCTATTTTACCTTCGTATTTTGTTGACAGCCTGTCCAAAACAGGAGCCACCATGCGGCACGGACCACACCAATCGGCATAAAAATCTATAATGGCCGGCAGCTCGCCCTGATATTTCCAGTCTTTTTCTTTTTCGTAATCAAATACTTTTTCTTTAAAGTCTTTAAGATTCAGATGCTTGGTCATGGCTTTCTCCTTTTTGCGTCAAATATATTTTTAATAATCCGGCGCGTTTCATTGCTATAATTTTAATATATTAATATTGCTATATTTGGTCAAGAAAACAGGCCATAGTAGTCTTGACGTACAGCAGTAAACAAGCGCAACCTTTTCAGTAAATAATGGTCTATAATACAGGCTATAAAACCAAACAAGGAAATAACAAGTGTACAAACTTAATAAGCTTACTTTAAGGGATATTTTTGTTCAAAGCTGCATTACTTATGCTGAGCGCCCTGCCCTTGGCATGGTGGACGACTCCATCGTTTTAAAATACGGAGAACTTGGTGGCCTGGGGGCCATTTTGGCAGCCAGGTTAAAGGCCTGCGGGATGGGCAAAACTGATAAAATTGTTCTTTTATCAGAAAACCGCCCGGAGTGGGGCCTGGTTTATTTTACTGTGGCAGCTTCCGGAATGGTGGTAGTACCCATACTGACGGATTTTAACCCGGAACAAATACGAAATATCATAGCGCACTCGGAAGCCAAAGCTGTTGTTGTATCTGAAAAACTGCTTTCCAAGCTTGACGCTTATAAAGGCATGATTATCAATATAGAAGAACTGGCTTCTCCCCTATTGCTGGCAGAAGCATAAAAGAGTTTCGGAGCTATTGAAAACTTCTCCAAAAATTTCAGGGAAGACAGAAATCATGCAATCAAAAAGTTTGAATCTGCTTTTCCTTTTGTAAACGAAGATGATTTGGCTGCAATATTATACACATCGGGCACAACAGGCAATTCAAAAGGAGTTATGCTGTCCCACAAAAACCTTGTTTCCAACGTTATGGCATCCCGCTCAATTATAAAACTCAGGCGTACAGACAAGCTATTGTCCATCCTGCCTATGGCCCATACTTATGAATGCACATTGGGTTTTATAAACAGTATTGCCCAGGGTTCTTCCAGCTGGTATCTGGACAAACCTCCTGTAGCATCGGTGCTGTTGCCGGCCCTTAAAAAAATTCGGCCAAGCATAATGCTTTCTGTCCCCCTGGTAATAGAAAAGGTATACAGGGCAAGCGTGGTACCCAGCCTGCAAAAAATAAGCCTTTACAAGCATAATTTTCTTAAGCCCCTTTTTCACCGAATAGCCGGCAAAAAATTGTACAAAACCTTTGGCGGCCGACTGCGTTTCTTTGGAGTTGGCGGCTCTGCTCTTGCGCCAGACGTGGAGGCCTTTTTGGCAGATGCGCACTTCCCTTATGCAATAGGCTATGGCCTGACCGAGACTTCGCCCCTTATTGCCGGCAGTGCGCCTTTCAAGACAAAACTGCGTTCCACGGGACCGGCACTCAAAGGCGTAGAGCTGCGTATTTCAGAGCCCAGGCCTGACAACGGAGAAGGAGAAATCCAGGCAAGAGGCCCCA
The DNA here is from genome assembly GCA_029548805.1 of Spirochaetota bacterium. Taxonomy (GTDB): domain Bacteria; phylum Spirochaetota; class Spirochaetia; order Treponematales; family UBA12059; genus SZUA-370. The sequence continues at coordinate 14,566 of JAKPMS010000084.1, forward strand.
ATATAATGCTTGGATATTACAAGGATAACGACAAAACTGCAGAAACTTTTACGGACGACGGCTGGTTTAAAACGGGGGACCTTGGCATTTTTGATCAAAAAGGCAGGCTTTTTATAAAAGGCAGGCTAAAAACCATGATACTGGGTGCAGCTGGAGAAAACATTTACCCGGAAGAAATAGAAGCTCTCATAAACAAGTCCTCTGTTGTGGCAGAATCTTTGGTTCTTGGCGAAGGCGCCGGCTTGACAGCCCTTGTCCAGCTTAAAGAGGAGGTTCTTTCAGACCTCAAAGCCAAAGCAAAAGATAGTGTGGAAGATTTTGAAAGATCCATAGAGGATCTTCTGGAATTTGTAAGAAAAGAAGCCAATTCGGGACTTGCCGCTTTTAGCAGAATTACCAAAATGGTAAGGCACAAGGATGCGTTTGAAAAAACACCCACCCAGAAAATTAAACGCTTTTTGTATACAGCTACGGGCTTGAGAAAAACATCAGGGATCAAGCCATAGACCCTTTTTAAAATACCGCCTTAAAACAGGCGGTATTTTTATGCGCCTTTATGGAATAAAGCCCTGCCCTTGACCCTTGGCCTGCCCAATGTTATACCCAAAACAAGAAAAGGCAACTGAAGCTTTTTTATAAATCCGTTAGGAGGCTAATAATGCCCGTAAATCTTAAAGGACGCAGTTTTTTGACACTGAAAGACTTTACTAGCGAAGAAATCAGATACCTTTTGGACCTTTCAAAGGATCTAAAGGCAAAAAAACGTGCTGGAATACGCGGAGACCTTTTGGATCGCCGCAACATCGTTATTATTTTTGATAAAACATCCACCCGAACGCGTTGCTCCTTTGAAACTGCATGCTGGGATGAAGGCGGCAATGTAACCTTTTTAACCAATTCCCAAATGGGAAAGAAAGAATCTGTGGAGGATACTGCCAAGGTTTTGGGCCGCATGTATGACGGCATTGAATACAGGGGCTTTTCCCAGAAGCTTGTGGAAGAGCTTGCAAAATATTCCGGCGTACCTGTATGGAACGGCCTTACCGACGACTATCACCCCACACAAATTCTGGCTGACATCCTTACCCTGGAAGAAAATGTAAAAAAGCCGCTGAACCATTGCAAATTGGTATACTGTGGTGACGCCAGGAACAATATGGGCAACTCGCTCATGATAGGCTGTGCCAAAATGGGCATGAGCTTTGTAGCCCTTGCTCCAAAAGAGCTATGGCCGTCAGAGAAACTTACCAAAGAAATGAAGGAAGTAGCAAAATCAACGGGAGCCAAAATAGAGTTTTATTCAATCGAAGATGCCGACAAGGCACTCAAGGGAGCTGACGCCCTTTACACCGATGTATGGGTTTCCATGGGAGAGGAAGCCAAGTTTGACGAACGCATAAAGCAGCTCAAAGATTATAGTGTTACAATGGATTTTATGAAAAAAACCCAAAACCCTGATTGCATTTTTCTGCACTGTCTTCCTGCCTTTCATGATACCGAAACAGAAATAGGCAAGGAAATAGAAAAGAAGTATGGTCTTAAGCACATGGAAGTGAGCGACGAAGTATACAGAAGCCCAAAGTCCAAGGTTTTTGATGAAGCCGAAAACCGCCTGCACACCATAAAAGCAGTGATGGTTGCAACTATAGGAAGGCAGTAAAACAATGTTGCTTCCCCGAACTTCGGGGAAGCAACTACAGATTGCGCTTGAATGGTCTTACAGGAGCTTCATTGTTTTTTTCCAGCATATGGTTCAATACTGACTTTGCAGCATTAGGGAAGCCCGCTTTTTTGGCAGCTGCCTTCATTTGCGCCAGTTTGTCCGGATTACCAAGTATTTCGTCAACCTTATAGCCTATGGTTGCAATGGAATCCGGCATAACTCCGGCTCCGGATTCCAGTACATAATATGCATTGTACTGCTCCTGGCCAGGTATGGGATCCCAGATGACCATGGGCACGGCTGCTGCCAGGCATTCACTGGTGCTAAGTCCGCCGGGTTTGCCAATAAAAATATCGGCCAGCCTAAGATATTCATGCATTTTGTCCGTAAAACCAACTATTTTTGTCCTGGCTCTTACTGATTCCGGTGCTTTGGCTATAATTTCGTTCAGCTCTTTTTTAAGCTTTTCGTTGTTTCCGCAAATTACCACTTTTGTGGACGGGACTTTTATTTCCTTTAATATTTTATGAATGGTATGGGCTGACAACAAGCCAAAGGCCCCGGCAGACAATATTATGACTGGCTCGTCCCTTGGGATTTGCAAGCGTTCTGAAATTTCATCCAGATTGACTGGAGAAGAAAAGTGTTCCAATACAGGTATGCCTGTAACATGTATCCTGTCTGGCGGCAAGCCCAGCATGCACATATAACGCTTGCTTTCATTTTTAGCCACAAAGTAATGGGTGAAAATTTCTTCAAGCCATAATGCATGTATATAATAATCTGTTACAACAATTCCCAAATTGGCTTTAAGCTTGTCTTGGTTTATAAGATAAACTATTACATCAGCAGGCATGGGATGGGTACATATGATCATGTCCGGGTTAAAGTCCCTGATTTTTCTGACAAGGGGCTGGCTGTTAAAGCGATGAAAGGCTGACAAAAAAACCGCTTTTTCCCAGGGTTTGTCCAAGACTTCAAAACCGCGAGCCCATAGTTCGGGAAAATTCCTTACCATCTCCAGGTAACCTTTTGAATAGATGGTCTGAAAAACCTCATTTGTATATTCTAATGAATCCAGGTGGCTTACTGCTTCCAGCCTTGTATCCGTCCGGCTGGCTTCTTCAATAGCCTGCGCAGCTTTAATATGTCCGCTACCAGTACTGGCAGACAAGATTAAAAGTCGTTTGCCCATTTGCTGTTTGCTTCTCCTTACATTTATGCTAATATACTAAAAATTAAAGTTTGATCAAAATGGCCACACGGAGCTGTATGACTGAAAAAGCGGATTCGGACCATGTCCAAGAGAAGGCATATAAAGTATTTTTGGCTGCAGTAAGCCTTGTTATTATCATCCTGATTGCTGCCATAGCTTTGGGAACCGTGGCAAGGAATAATACACAGATAAACAAACTGTTTCTTGAGCAGGGACGCGTTCTGTTCAGGCAAATATCCCTGACCCGTATATGGGCTGCCCGATACGGCGGCGTGTATGTCTTTAAAAGTGCCGGGGTAGAATCAAATCCATGGCTCCTGAGTCCGGACATAAATACGGATGATGGCAGGGTATTAACCCTCAGGAACCCTGCTGTAATGACCAGAGAAATATCCGACCTGTCCATAGCTCGTGAAGGCTACTCTTTTAAGCCTGTCAGCCTTAAGGCCATCAACCCGGCTAATTATCCGGACAGTTTTGAGGAAGCTGTATTGCTTTCTTTTGACCAGGGCAAAACCGAGGCATGGGCTACAATAAATAACGGCCCAAACAGCATTTTTAGATATATGGCTGCACTAAAAACCAGGGAATCATGCCTGTCTTGCCATGCGGAACAGGGTTATAAGCTGGGAGATGTCCGTGGAGCCATTTCCATTAGCATTGATATTACAAAGCAATTGTCGGATTTGAAGCTTACTGCGCTAATGGTTTTTGCCCTTGCTGTACTTGCAACCGCCATGACCATGTGGCTGATCTATCTTACAGTCAGGCGCCTTAGAAGAAAACTTGTAAAGGCTTATGAAGACCTTGCCATTGCCGCCATAACAGACGGCTTAAGCGGTCTGTTAAACCGGAAAGAAGCCCTTAAAAGACTCCAGATAGAAATGGAAAAAGCCCAAAGACCAGGCATCAAACTGGCAGCAGCCATAATTGATGCAGACAACTTCAAGTCCATAAATGACAATTTTGGGCATGCCAGTGGCGATGCCGCCATAAAAAGCATTGCCAAAGCCATGAAAAAAGAAGCCAGAATTTACGATATAGCTGCCAGGTTTGGCGGAGAAGAATTCCTTATGGTTTTTCCGGGCAGCTCTGCCGAAGGAGCCTTTTCTGCCTGTGAACGCATAAGGGAAACAGCAACGGAGCTGGGCAAAGAGGTTCTGGATGACAACGCAAAGCTTACCCTGAGCATAGGAATAGCAGAATACCCTTTTGAAGAAGATAAAACCGTCAAGCTTTTTAATGAAAATGCCAGGGAAGACAAACAGGACGCTGCCTTAAAGCGAACCCGGGACTTTACTGTTAGCTTGTCAGAAATACTGCTTTTAAAAGCTGATCGGGCTATGTATGAAGCCAAAAAAACCGGAAAGAACCGCTGTGTTATTTACAAGCGGGATGCTATGCCGTTATCGTAAGCGTCAACAAAATTGCATATCTCTTCGTAA
>JAKPMS010000119.1 GCA_029548805.1 Spirochaetota bacterium
CAATAGCAGGCATGGAATAAGTAATTAAATAAGCCTTTGAATCAAAAATATAGTTGACAGCAAAAAAGTAAACTACACACAAAACAAGGCTTATAAAAAAACCAAAAATGGCGGGCAAACGGGAACTGACAAGCACTACCAGCAATATAATGGCAAGCAACAACAATAAATCCAGCCATTCCGGAACCTGATGGATAAAATTGTCCATTAAAATGGTATTAAGAGCATTGGCATGAATTTCTATGCCATACATAATGCCAAGTGGTGTCGGTTTCTCGTCCTCTGCAACACCTGAGGCAAATGCTCCAACCATTAGTATCTTGTTTTGTACTGCAAGGCTTGGCCGCCACTTATCCGTATCGGTACCGGGGTCCCGGTTGGCATAGGCAGAAAAGGAACGCACCGGAAAAGTCTGGATGCCTTCTGCAGTGGGGCTTGACCGGTAACCCATAAAGTTTACAAGCATTTGGCCATTCTCGTTTATGGGTATTCTTATTTCCGGCAAGCTGCGATATTTGCCTTCTTTTACAAGATTGCCGTCCTTATCATATTCCGGAGGAACTGTTTCAATGCTGTATGGCAGTAATTCCCCCGTTTCTGTATCCAGCACTTTTGGAGAAGGAATCAAAATATGGGAGCCAACAAGCACTTCTATGTCATCCAAAGTTTTATGAAAATAGTTCAAAGCAAGGGACAGTGTAATGGACGGAACAAAACTGTCAATGTAACGTCTTACAATATGATAACCTGGTTCTGGTATGCCATCTCCATCCAGGTCTTCCACTTTGAGAGGAGCTTCGGAATTCATTTTGTTGGTAAGCTTCTCAATCGAGGCTTCGCTCAAAGGAACTTCAATGTCATGGAAGTCGCCCTTGTCATCCTGCCAAGCCAACCTCTCAAAGTTCAGTTCATCCACGGTATAGCCTGGATAAAGCTCATCCAGTCTTATTGTATCAAGCAGCACGCTTGAGCGCAGAACCAGTGGTTGTCGTCTGTATACCATGTCCGCATCAGAAAGAAAATTGGCATGGCCATAACCTTTTACAGTTTTGCCCAAATTCTCTAGAGGGGGTTCGAATCCGTAAAAAGCCGGAATTTTTTTATAATTCCCTTTTACATTTTTTAGCTTGCCCCACCCTTCATAAAGGATGTCCTGTCTTTTGCTTAAAGGGTCTTCTGTATCAGCTGAGCCATAGGGGCTTAATACGGTTTCTAGAAATACCCGGCCAGAGTCAGCTACAGACTGAAAAAGGGCTTCATCGTTTTCATGTACAGAATCATCTTCTACAAAAAATATATCCATAAACAGGGAATTTTCCCTGTTGTCCTGATTTTTGATTCTTGAAAAAGCGTTTATTAGCTGAGCATGCCTTAACCTGGAAAAGGGCCAACGACCGTACTCGGCCAGGGTTTTCTGGTCTATGCCGATAATTAAAATATCGTTGGAAATTTTGGAATCACGCTGGGTTAAAACAGCGCCTTCCTGAATGGCTTTATACTCTTTGCCGGTTTTAAGCCTGAAATGCAGGTCAAGCACCGAACCTTCTATATTTTGAACAATATTTGTAAAAAGATACAATGATGCAAAAATGGCAATTACAGCCAGTCCTATAAAAAATGAAAAATTTCTGGTTTCAAACAAGGCCCTTCTTTTTTTTGGCATATGGAGCCTCCAGCTTTAATAACAGGTTTGCAGGGCTGACTGATTATATCAAAAAGTCAATCATACTTTTATTTATTTAAAAAGCCCTGGGTTTTGATAAAAATTATACGGTCTCTGGCAATTTTTGTCCAATCGCTTTCTGTTCCGGTAGCAGTCAATCTCAGGTATACTTCCATGGCTTTTTCATAGCTTTTCTGCTTTTCATATATTCTGCCCGTGGCCAGCCTTATTCTGTCAATGGCAGCAGAATCAAAATATTTGTTTTCTGCCTTTAACAAATAAGACAGCGCATTTTCCAGCTCGTTTCTTTCTTCTGCCGCAACAGCCGCGTTGAACAGGGCCACAACTGCCAGATGGGAACGCGGGTAGCTTTCCGCAAGATCAGCAAAGGCTTTTTCTGAACCTTCAATGTCTCCCAAAGCATAAAGTGCTTCTGCCTTTATAACAATGGCCCTGATAGCCGGATAACGGCCCTTTTGTGCTTTAATCAGCTTGTCGGCTTCTACAATAACCGAAGCCAGCATGGTTTTATTTTCAAGCTCGCTGTTGTTCTCTATTGCTAAATAGGATGCCTCAAGCTTTTCTAACTGTTCTGCTGCATTGTTTTTGGCTTTATTTTCAAAAACCATGTAGATTCCCAGGCCAAATATTACAACAAGTATAATTATGGCAAATACCAGAATGGACTTGCGGCGTTTTAGTATCAAAAAACCCAGTTTTTCATTAAACTTTGCCGGCTTGCTGGCCGGTTCAGCTGTTCCTTTAGCTTGTTTTTTTTCAGTTTTAGCCATTGTTGCTACTCCTTGGTGTTACTATGCCTAATTCTCTTATCAATCTTGAAAGATATGTGCGTTGTATATCGAGAGTACGAGAAGTCTCTGTCTGGTTCCATTCATGCTCATCCAAAGCATTATAAATAAAGTGTTTCTTGAAAATCTGCAAAGCATCCTTAAGGCTTTTGCCTTTATAGTTGTCTTTTTCGCTAGGGGTGTTTCCAATAAGAAGGTCTTTTGCGCCTATATATTTGTCCCTGGCAATAACAACTGCCCGTTCCACGGCATTTTCCAACTCCCTTATATTGCCCGGCCATGAATATGAAAGCATATGTTCCATAGCCTGATCGGTAAATCCGCTAAACTGCTTTTTAGTTTCCCTGGAAAACTTTTTAAGAAAAAAATCGGCAAGCACCGGTATATCTTCTTTTCGTTGTCTCAATGGGGGTACATAAATGGGCAGCACATTCAGCCTGTAATACAAGTCGCTCCGGAATTCCCCGTTTTTAATTTGGGCTTCTATATCCCTGTTTGTAGCTGCAACAATTCTTACGTCTACAGTAATGGTATCGCTGGAGCCAAGCCGTTCAAAAGTTCGTTGTTGCAGAACCCGTAACAGCTTGGATTGCAACTTTAAAGGCAAATCGCCAATTTCGTCCAAAAAAATTGTTCCGCCATTTGCTAGTTCAAAGCGCCCGCGCCTGTTTTGCACAGCATCTGTAAAAGCTCCTTTTACATGGCCAAAAAGTTCGCTTTCCAGGAGGCCTTCAGGCAAGGCAGCGCAATTTACCCTTATGAAAGGGCCATTTTTTCTGTTGGACCGCAGGTGAACCTGCTCGGCAAAAAGTTCCTTTCCCACTCCGCTTTCGCCCAGTATCAGAACTGATGAATCAGTTTTTGCAACCTTGTCAATAAGTTCAAGTTTTTCAGTTATTTCTGGACTGTTGGCTATTAAAACATGGTAACCCTTGTCAAGCGATATCTGGTCTCGAAGATAACCTATTTCTTCTTTGGCCCTTTCCAGGTATTTTGCGTTTTCAATGGCTATGGCCGCCTGTACAGCAAATATCTCAAGCCATTGCAAATCGTCCTGGGTAAAATATTTTTTACCTTTTTTGTTTATTATTTCAAACAAGCCTACACAGCGCTCCCTGACTATCATTGGTACGGCCAGTATGCTGTAGGTGGGAAAGTCGATGGATTTTGAAATATCTTTGTAAAAACGCGAATCCGTTTCCACATCATTTACAATAAGCGACTGGCCATGTTCGGCTACCCAGCCGGCAATGCCTTCTCCGGGATTCAGGCTGAACTTCTGCATTTCCCTGCCCTTTGGGCCAAGGGCTATTTCAAAATACAGTTTTCCGTCATCTTCATTTTTAAGGATAAGCGAAGCAGCTTCTCCTGCAGTGAGCCGCATCGCTGACTCAAGAATCTGGGTTAACAGGGACGTAGCATCATAGTAGTTGGAGTTTATCAGCGTATTGATCTCGATGAGTGTTGCAAACTTATCGGGATCTATACGGTCAAACATGATTAATTGCTTTTTCTCGAGCTGTCCTTCTCTTTTATGAGATCGCCGAGGGTGAAGCCTTCTTCTGAGGAGCCTTCATCCATAAAGCGGGACATCTCGGCCTGAAGCTGTTTTCGCTCAAGATCCTTGACAGATAAAGACAACTTTTGTTTGCCGGGATTGAGCTCTGTAATTACAACCCTGATTTTGGATCCTGGCTCGTATTTTTTAACAGCGCTTTCGAAATCCTCGTCTTCATTGGAGCTCAAATTTGCTTTGTTTACCAGCCCTTCAATATTTCCCGGTACTTTTACAAATACTCCAAAATCTGTAATGGAACTGACTGTGCCTTCCAACACGGAACCGATCTTGTAGTTGGCAGAAAAGGCTTTCCACGGATCTTCCGACAACCTTTTTACAGAAAGCCTGATACTTCTGTCATTGGGTTGATTCTCTATAACCATTACTTCCACTTCGGATCCAAGCTGCAGCTCCGATCCCGCATTTCTGACCTTTTTGGTCCAGGAAAGTTCGTCTGCTGGCAAAAAACCGTCTATACCTTCTTCCAGTTCTAAAAATGCACCGGAGCCGGTAATCTTTACTACCTTTTTGTTAAGCTTCATACCCACAGGGTATCTGGCATCTATGGTGGTCCAAGGGTTTTCATGTACCTGTCTTAGCCCCAAAGATACTTTTTGCTGATCCAGGTCATAGCCTAGGATCATGCATTCTACAGTGTCTCCAATTTTAAGCATTTCTTCCGGTTTTTTAACACGTTTTACCCAGGAAAACTCGGAAATATGCGCCAAACCTTCTATGCCAGGCTCCAGTTCTATAAAAGCGCCGTATTCTGTCAATTTGGTCACAGTGCCATTTACCGAGGCTTCAAGGTGATAGCGCTCCTCAAAAGTTTCCCATGGATCCCTGGTAAAATGTTTTAAAGACAAATTGATTCTGCCTTCTTCCGCATCTACCTTGATTACCTTGAGTTCTATTTCCTGGCCTTTTTTAACAAAATCTTTGGGTTTGGCAACATGGCCCCAACTCATGTCGTTTATATGAAGCAGTCCGTCAAAACCGCCCAGGTCAATAAAGGCTCCAAAGCTTGTAAAGCTTTTTACAACGCCCTTGACTACATCGCCAATCTGAGCTTCTTTGAAAAAATTTTCCCTTTTGGATTTCATCTCTTCTTCAAGAAAATCCCGCCTGTTGACAACTATATTTACACGTTTATCCGAATATAATCTTTCTATATAAAATTTTGCTTTTTGCTTTAAGAGATAATCGCCCTTCTCTACACGTTGAAGGTCAGCTTTGGATATGGGCAAAAAAGCCCTAATGCCATAACCCAGGTCAACATCAAAACCGCCTTTTATTTCTCTTTCTATAAGGCCTTCTACCGGAGTATGGTTTTTGTGCGCGCTTTGAATATTTCTCCAGTGAACCCTTTCGTCTGCCTTGCTTTTGGAAACATGGGTTTCCCCGGAACGGGTTTCCTTGCGCAACAATACAACAGTAACTGTATCGCCAATTGCTGGCAGTTCTGCAAATTCCGAACATGGTATTTTGCCTTCGCTTTTGGCTCCCACATCTACAAATACGCAATCACTGGATATCTGTACCACCTGACCCTCTACGAGGTCACCCTCTTCAAGATGGCTTATTGTTTTTAAATATTGCTCCTGTAACTGTGTCTGGATGTTGTCGTCGGAGGGAACAACAGCTTCCATTTCCACTTCCTTGCCCATACGGCTCCCTTGTTGATGAATTTTCTCAAACACAATGTCATAAACTTGGGCTATGGTCAAGTCCGAACTGTCTATATAGAAGGCTTTGTCAGAAATTTTAAGACTTCCTTCTTCCTTATTACTGTCAATTTCGTCACGCATTTCAATGTTGCGCATTATTTCTTCAAAACTAGATCCGGAAAGCTTCTCGTCAAAGCGCCTTTTTGCCCTTGCTTCTACACTGGCATCCAAATAAATCTGAAGCTCTGCATCAGGGAAAACCACAGTGCTTATATCACGGCCTTCCACTACCGCATCCATGTTTGCAGCCAGCTTTCTTATATGATCATTTACAATATGCCTTATGCTAACCAGTGCGGACAGCTGCGCGACATGGGCATCGACGTCAGCTGTTCTAAGTTGGTCCTCTACGAGAAGCTCGTCAAGCATCAGTCTGCCATCCATGTATTTAAGATTGGCTGCTTTTGCATAGCTAATTACAGCGTCTGTATTGTCCGTGTTTATTTTGTTTTTAAGTGCTCCAAAAGTTATGGCCCTGTACAGATTGCCGGAATTTATATAAGTAAAGCCCAGTTTTTCGGCAAGCATGCGTGCAATTGTGCTTTTTCCGGATCCTGCGGGGCCGTCAATGGCAATTATCATATTTTTTCTCCCAATATTGCTGATTTTTCAAAAAAGCTAAGATCCCTCCATGAGCCTTCTTCCAATGAACCCAGCTTTACGGGGCCAATGGCAATGCGCCTGAGCAATATGGCCCTTAAGTTAAAAACCCTTAATGCCCTGCGGATTTCCCTGTTTTTGCCTTCCGTCAGCTTTATTAAACAGCTTTTGTCTCCTGTAATAAGAACCTGTTCAGCTTTAAGCACTTCTCCCTCATCTTTTATTCCATTTACAAAACTATCGGCAAAGCTGCGTGGAAAGCTTTGGTCGCTTAACACATAGTACTCTTTAAGAATACCGGACGAAGGATGGCCCAAGCGGGCGGCAAAGGCTCCGTCATTGCTGAAAAGAAGCAGCCCGCATGAGTCTTTGTCCAAACGCCCTATGTTGTACACTCTTTCGTTAATGCCCGGCTTGAGCAGAGATGCAGCAGTTGGCCGCTGCCATTCGTCTTTCATGGACGAAATATAGCCTGCCGGTTTGTTTAATGCCAAATATCGGTAATTTTGCTCCAGCTTGAGCAGCCTTCCATCCAGTTCTACATTGTCTGTCAGCCTGACCCTGGCTCCCAACTCCGCCAGCACCTTGCCATTTACCTTGACCCTGCCTGCTGTTACAAGTTTTTCTGAGGCCCTTCTGGATGCCACTCCTGCCCTGGCCAAATAAAGCTGCAGCCTTATTTCTTCAGCCTGCCCAAAAACGGCCTGATCAGAATGTCCGGTATTTTTATGACTGGAGTCCGCTCTGTCCAATATTATTCCTCTAATCCGAAACGTTCTTCGTCCAGTTCATTAAGACGAGGAAGGTCCGCTATGCTGCCAAGCTTGAAATACTTTAGGAATTCCCTGCTTGTTCCGTACTGGATGGGTTTTCCCGGAGCATCTTTTTTGCCCAGCTCCTTGATAAGCTGTTTTTCAAACAAAAGCCGTATCATGTTGTCTGCAGACACGCCCCTGATAGCCTCTATTTCTGCGCGGGTAATGGGTTGGGAATATGCAATAATGGACAAGGTTTCCATGGCTGCACGGGACAGCTTTTGATCATTTTTTTTGCCGTACTTGTCTTTTAGCAAATCCCAATACTCCTGCTTTGGAACAAGCTGCCATCCGCCGCCAATTTCATTCAGCTCTACACCCCTGTTGCTTGCCATGTAGTATTCCTTTAGCTGAGCCAGGGCCATTTCCACGACTTCTTTGGACAAGCTGCTTATTTTTGCCAAGTCGGCCACAGTTTGAGCTTCTGCCTCAAGATAAAAAATAGTCTCAAGCAATGCAGCCTCTTTCTCAAGATTCAATTCCATCTTTGCTCCGTGACAAATACCTGCGTATCTGTATGTCTCCAAATAATCTGTGTTGATGAATGACAACAAGTCTGAACTTGACTGCATCCAAAACTGCTAGAAAAGCGCAAACTATATCCATGCTGGAACCGGGCCTTGTTATCAAATCCATGAAGGAAAAACTGGCTTTGTCTTCCAGGTATTCGTGAATCAAGGCTGTCTTCTCGGATATGGATATTTCTTCATACATGTCGATAATATGTTCGCTGGACATGGATCCAATAAGCCCAGAGAAAGACTTTAAAAGATCCCATACATCAATTTTATCCCATAACTCTTCATCGCTGAACGGCAATGCTCTCTGCATTTTAATGCGCTCAATTGTCCATTCAGCATCAGCTTCTTTTTTTTCCATTATCTCGGACAAACGTTTGAATTTCTGGTATTCTATCAGCTTGTCCACAAGGTCTTTTCTGGGGTCTTCAATTTCGTCTGACAAATCCATGTCTACAGGCAGCAGCATTCTGCTTTTTATGTACAAAAGCGTAGCTGCCAGGCTGTAAAATTCTGTCATGTCATCCAGGTCTGCCTGTTCGGCTTCATTCAGCCAGTCCAGGAACTGCTCGGTGATGGACGATAGAGGTATGTCATAAATGTTTACTTCATTTTTTTTAATAAGAAAAAGCAACAGGTCCAGAGGTCCGTCAAAATCGTTAATTTGAAAATTCCTGCCTGTTTTTTCTGGTTTATAATCGCTTGTTTCTTCCATAATTTCTTGACCATTATAAATTCGATGAGCTATATAGGTAAATCCCCTGATGGCTTAGCGCTTCTGTAAAATCCGACAGCTTTTTTTGATTGCACGGGTGTACCATTTCCGGAGAAATTTCTAGCAGCGGATAAAGTACAAAAGCGCGCTCAAGTATTCCTGGATGGGGAATTTGCAATTCCCTGCTGTTTATCCGCTCAATGCCATAAAACAAAATATCAATATCAAGGGTTCTTGGGCCTTTGAACACTTCTTTTTTGCGGTTGCGGCCAAAAGCTTTTTCTATGCTCTGGGTATAAGCCAGAAGTCCCTGTGGAGAAAGCTCCGTTTCCGCTTTTATTACAAGATTATAGAAATCGGCTTGTTCGGAAAGGTAAAGCGGGCTTGTCTTATAAATGGAACTGGCTACAACGGAAGTCAGGGTGGTTTTAATGCTTTTTATGGCATCCCGAAGTATTAACAGGCTGTTGCCGCTGTTGGAGCCCAGTCCCAGATATACAAGGGTCAAAACAGCCCGCTGTCTTCCGTACTGCCAGCTGCCGAAGTTCTGCTTTCTGCCCTGGCTTTAAGCGAAGCTGCCCCCGGGCTGGAAGCTTTGGTATTTGCATCGGCTGCCTTAACGGGCTCCGCAGCTTTGGGTTGTTTTTCAGCTCTGCTGTCAGTCTTGTTGTCAGCTTTGCTTGAATCGGGGAAAAAAATGGCCCTGACTTTTTGTTCCAGTTCAGCGGCAAGGTCGGCATTTTGTTCCAGGGTGGTTTTTACATTCTCTCTGCCCTGCCCCAGCTTTTCTTCTCCATAAGTATACCAGGCTCCTTTTTTATCTACTATGCCGCACTTGACTGAAGCATCCAGCAGGCTGCCGGATGCCGACAAGCCTTTGCCAAAAATTATTTCCAGCTCCACCCTTCGGAAAGGTGGCGCAACCTTGTTTTTTACCACTTTAACCCTGACCTTATTGCCTATTGCTTCGTCATCGCCTTTTTCTATTGTTTCGATACGCCTTACCTCAAGCCGCATGGATGAATAAAACTTGAGTGCATTACCTCCGGTGGTGGTTTCAGGGTTCCCGAACATTACACCAATTTTCATGCGGATCTGGTTTATAAAAACCAGAATTGTTTTGGATTTGGACAGGCTTCCAGTCAGTTTTCTTAAAGCCTGGCTCATAAGTCTGGCTTGAAGGCCTACATGGGCATCGCCCATATCACCCTCTATTTCCGCCTGGGGCGTCAGGGCTGCCACTGAATCAATTACAATTATATCAACAGCACCTGAGCGCACCAGCGACTCGGCTATCTCCAGAGCTTGTTCTCCGTTATCGGGCTGTGAAACCCATAATTCATCAGTATTTACGCCAAGGTTTTTTGCGTAAACAGGGTCCAGGGCATGTTCGGCATCTATAAAGGCCGCTATCCCTCCCTTTTTTTGTGCTTCCGCTATGGCATGCAGGGCAAGGGTTGTTTTGCCGGATGATTCCGGGCCATATATTTCTATGATGCGCCCCCTAGGGTAACCCCCAATACCCAATGCTTCATCCAGCAAAATGGAACCGGATGGTATGGAATCTATGGTCAGGGTTCTGCTGCTTTTGCCAAGCTGCATAAGTGAACCCTGGCCGTACTGTTTTTCTATTTGCAGCCGGGCAGCTTCCAATGCCTTAAGCTTCTCATCTGCGCTTTGTGTACCATAATCGATTTCTGTTTTTGCCATAAAGTCCTCCCGTACTATAACGCGCAGAAGCGCATTGCCGCTTTCAATTTGCCTGATGGGAAGCTATAAAAAGCCTATGGTTTTTAAAAAACCCTGGATTTATTTAAGCTTCCCTGCGTCTTAGGCCGAAAACGCTATGTTTTTGAATGGAGACCTATCAAAACTGGGGTTTTTACAGGTCCCCTGATATAATAACCCAGAGCATTTAGCTTGTCACCTTCTCTTGAAACTTTCTTGAGGTGAAAGGGATCCGGCTTTTTTGGCAGGCCCTAAAGAAGCCAGAAATGAAAGCAGAATGGTCAGGCAGGCAATGATTATTATGTTTCCGATGTTAATTTCTACAGGTATGCGGTCCAGGTAATAAGCTGGATCCAGCAGCTTGTGATCGGCCATATCCATGGACGGACTAAATCCTTTGAACAGCTGCCTGCCAGCATTTCCGGCTTTTTCTATCAGGCCAAGTAGCCCGTTAATGTTAATGCTTACCAGTATGCCCCCAATGCAGCCTATAAAAGCCCCTGCCGCGCCCAAAACAGTGCCACCCATTGCAAAAATCCAATGTATGTCCTTGGGCATAGCACCTACGCTTCTTAACAATGCTATTTCCTGTTGACGTTCCTGGACCATTGTAGTAAGCGCACTGGAAATATTAAAGCTGGCTACAGCTACGGTAACTGCCATTATTATCAACAGCATGGTTCTGGTGCTGGCCAGGGATTCAAACAGATTGCTGGCGACTTCTCGCCAGGCCAAAATGGAATAACCATTTGGTAAAACATCCATGGCTGCTTCTTTGGCTGCAAAAGCATTTTTAAACGGGTTCCCGGCTTTAATTCCTACAAAACTTAACACTGTTTCTTCCGGAAGGTTTTTTTCTACATAATCCTGTTTTAACAATAACCATTGGGCGTCAATTTCCCTGTATCCGGCAGATACTATGCCTTTTACATACAACACAAGAATTTTGGGCAGCATGGAGCCAGAAGCTGTTCTTTTTACACTGACCAGGCTTATTATGGATCCTGGTTTAACGGCCAGTTTGTCTGCCAATGCCTGCCCTATAAGGGCATCGTTGGGGCGCTCCAATGTCAGGGAGCCATCATGAAGCCTAAGGTATTCCCTTGTTGCAGGGTGGTCCAAAAAACCCTGTTCCAAACCTCTTACAGAAACACCTTCGCTTTTACCGTCAGTAAAAACAATACCCAGGGACTGGGATTCTATCCAGGCTCCGCTTATTTCAGGGCTGGCTTCCAGCAGCGCTTTTGCATCCTTGAGCTTGTGTCCGGGATGGGCCTTGACCTGGGCATGATAGGTGGCCAGCTCTATGTATCTTGCGCTTATTCCCTGGATCATGCCATCGGCAACCTCCATTACGGTAATGAGGGGTATCAAGCCAAGGGATATGCTCAGTATTGCGCCAGCAAGGGCTTTCCTGGCCAGGTCTTTGGAGCCGCCGGGGCTTTTTCGGCCGGCAAACAAGATGGCAGCAACAAAGCCGCGTGACAAAAATGTCATTCCGGAACCAGGCTTCCATCTGTCAGTACAAACCGGGTGCCAGCTCTGGCAGCAAGGTTTGTATCATGAGTTACCAGTATGAGCGTGGTATCCAGGCTGTCTGCCATGTCAAACAACAGCTTTTCCACCATCATGGCGCTTTGCCTGTCAAGGTTTCCTGTTGGCTCGTCAGCCAGGATTATAGCAGGCCTGTTTATAAGAGCCCGGGCCAATGCCACTCTTTGCCGCTCGCCGCCGGACAGTTTGGCCGGCAGGTGATGCAGGCGATCAGACAAGCCAACCGCATTCAGCAGCTCTTTTGCTTTGCTTTCTGCATCGGATTTTTTTCCTGACAACATAAAAGCTGGCAACATGGTGTTTTCTAGTGCGCTGAAATCCTTTAAGAGATAATGAAACTGAAACACAAAACCCACTGTAGCCGCCCGGTATTTGGCAAGCAGCTTTTCATCAGCATGGACAAGGTCCAGTCCCGCCACTTCCAGCGTTCCGGAACTGGGCCTGTCAAGGCCTCCCAGAATTGACAAAAGGGTGCTCTTGCCGCAGCCGCTTGGGCCGGTAATGGATATCTGCTCCCTTTTGCGAACGCTTAAATCCAGGTTTTTTATTATTTCCAGGTTTTCTGCTTCACTCTTAAAAGTTTTATTCAGCTGCTTGCAATAAATTAATAAATCATTCATTACGTAATACCTCCGAAGGCATTATGCGGCTAAATTTTGAACAGGCTGCCAGGGCAGCCAAAACAGCTGACAAGGCTCCGGACAAGGCTATGAACAAAACTTCTTTATAGGCCAGGCTTACAGGCACCCTGGTAATATAAAAATATGACGGTGAAAATATCTCAAAAGCACGGCCCCTGCCGCCCAGTAAATGATAAACAAGAGCTGCCACATTTTCTATAGCCCCAAAAACATAGTTTATATTAAAAGAAAACAAAAGCCCCAATATTAGCCCTGCAGAAGCTCCGCCAACACCGGCGGTAAGTCCATCCAATATGAATACCTTTTTCAAATCCATGGAATTTGCACCAATAGCTTTAAGTGTTGCTATGTCTTCTGTCCTGTTAAAAACCGTTTTTCTCATGGAATGAAAAATGTTTACACCAACCACTACAAATATAAGTCCTATCAGCATTATCATTATGGTTTTTTCCATTCTTAAAGCCCCGAAAAAGGACCTGTTATATACACGCCAGCTGAGCAAATGGTCAAAGCCCTGTTTTTCCAGCCAGCTTTTTGTTGACATGTCAGCATACCTGTCATGCAGCTTTAGCCCAACGCTCCAGCCTTCTGTCGAACCCAGCCCTTTTGAGGAACTATGGTCTATAAAAGCCAGGCCAGAGTCAAACTCGTAATAGCCGGAATTGTAAATTCCGCTGACTGCAATATCCAGCATGTCAAAGGCAAAGCCTTCTTCTTCATCACTGCTAAGTTCCAGTACGGACACAGTGTCTCCGACCCTTAAGTTCAATTGTCTGGCCAATTCCGATCCCAGGCATAAGCCCTTTCCAAAAGAACCGGCCCTGATTTGAAGCAGTTTGGCAAAACCCGGGTCCGCGTCAAAGATATTGTCAGGCACAACTTTAATTCTTGCAGCTCTTGTTTTGCCTTTGCTGCCAGTTACAAGGGTTCTTATGTCAACAAATGGAGTTGCAGTGATCACAGGCCTTTTTCTGGTTCCGTACAGGTTTTTGCCATTTTCCAGCTTTAGGATTTTTTGTGCATAATCCATGGCTTCAGAAAATGATGCATTGCCGGACAGTTCGCTTCTTAGGTGAAAGCTGTCCAGTTCCAAAACCGCATCTATAAAGCCTTTTTGAAAACCGTTCATGACAGCCATAACGGTCAACAGGGCAGCAACCCCTACTGCAATGCCGGCAGCTGCAGGAACCAAAGAAGGCCCCGAGTTTTTTCCGGGCCTGAACCATCGTAGCGCTATATAAAGCGTCCAGCTTTGTTTTTTCATCAATAATTTCCGGTTCTTATAATTTTGCCGTCCCTTATTATCTCTTCTTTGGTTTTTTTCCCGTCAGAGTAGTAAAGCCTGGCTGCCAGTTTTTCGCTTTCATAAATTTCTTCATAAACAACTTCGTTTGATTCATAAAAACTTATTTTTTGAAGCTTGCCATTTACAAATAGCCTTGTCTTTTCCTTTTCATGACTGTCATCCTGCAAATAGCTATGTTCTGTCCGTAAGGTATTTGCTCCTTTTGTTACAAGCTTGCATACAAGGCGCCTATTACTGTCATATTGGTATTCTGAAGTTTCTTCAAGTTTGCCATTTACAATTGTTTGCTGCATAGCAGGCAACGCAGCAGAACCCAAATCGCTGGTATATTTTGTAATTATCCGTTTGCCGTTTTCTTCCAATATGCTTTCTGCAAGCGCTCCGTCCAACCATTCATTTTTTTCCAGGGACAAAAGCCTAGAAGCTTTATAGACGGACTTTTCTGCTAGATGGCCATTTTTATCATATGCATATACCACTACTCCGTCATCCGTCATGTTCCACTGCAGGCTCAAAGCCAAGCTGGCCTTGGATTGGCCGTAGGAAACGGAATTGTTGTCATCTATTGATACAAGCTTCCCATCCGCCGAATAGCGGTATTGCGTTATATAAGTCTTGCCGTCCTTTAGCTTTTCTTTTTGCAGCAAGCTGAAGCCTTCATAAATATAGCGGATTTCTTCTATGCTGCCGTCATCCAGAAACAGTCTTTCTTTTTTTAGATAACCCTTTTCGTCATATTGTTTTTCTTCGTTAATAATTCCGTTTTTCTCTTTTGTTTCCTGTTTTAACCTGGCATTGGGTCCGTAAATGCTGATTGTTTTTTCAATTTTAATTCCGTCTTTGTATAGTACCACAACAGTCTCATTGTCAACTCCGGTTTTGTACTTGCTAACACTGGCTTCGTAACCTAGGCCCGTCATGCTTGCCTGTTTTTCATATAAAAAACCGGCTGCATCGGAACGGTACCAGGTATTTGCAGGCTGAGAATACACATTCATTGCGGCAATCAGAAAACAAGCTATAAGGGAAAGTAAAGTTTTTTTAAATTTGAATATGCCTAAAGTCATCGTGTAAAACCAAGAAAATCATCAAGGTATTTATCTGGATCAAAAGCTTTTATGTTTTCATAGCCTTCGCCATCGCAAATAAAAGCAGTGGGCAGGCCCAAGCGCCTGGCTATGGCCAAAGTCATGCCACCTTTGGCGCTGGAATCATATTTGGTAAGTATTATGCCATCCAAAGCTACGGCAGCATTAAAAGATTCAGCCTGGGCCAACGCGTTTTGGCCTGTGGTCGAATCCAATACCAAAAGGCGTTTGTACAGCTTTGCATCGGCCTTTGCAGCCACTATTTTATCCATTTTGCCCAGTTCTTTTATAAGATTTTGCCTGTTGTGCATACGCCCTGCCGTATCCGCTATTACCAGATCGCTGCCATCTGCAATGGCCGAATCCATAGCGTCAAACAAAACGGCTCCTGCATCAGAACCTCTTTCCTGTGCAACCACCCTTATACCCAGGCTTTGCCCATGAAGTCTTAACTGGTCAATGGCTGCTGCCCTGAATGTATCTCCGGCTGCCAGCACGGCCTTTTTTATTGCTTCGTTGTCTATCCAGTATTTTGCCAGTTTTGCGGCAGTACTGGTTTTTCCGACACCGTTTACACCCAAAAGCATGACCACATTGAGTCTGCCCCGTATTGGAGTGATATCCGCCGCCAAGGCATAGGAAGCAAGCAGATTTTTTAATTCTAGTTTTGCTCCCTCTCCGTTTTTTATGCCTTTTTTGGCGCATTGCTCCCTAAGAATTGAAACCGTTTCATCGGCAAAATGTGCGCCAAAATCGCCTTCTACAAGCAAATCGGCCAGGTCATCCCAGCTATCATCCGTAATAAAATTTATGCCAAGGAGTTTTTTTATTCTGTCTCCTAACTTCATGTTGCTTCTCCTGTCATAACTTTAATGTTCATTGCGCAAACGATATGTACTTGGCAAGCTTGATTCCAGCATTTACGGCGCCAGCCAGGGTCAGCGCCGAGGAAACCCAGAAAGCAGCCTGGTAAAAGTAAAAACTTGTTTCAAGCGAACTGTATGTTGTGTTATGGCTGTAGTCTTGCGCCGCGCCGTAAAGGGTATAATACTGGGTCTGGAAAAGACCGGCAGACAAAACCGTAGCCGGAAGTGAAAGGACAAAAAGGCCAAGAGCTTTGTAAAAAGCGCTTTTTTTTACTTCGTAACGCTCGTCAAAACTGGAACTTTCTTTTTTGTCCAGCCTGATTTTTTTTTGCATAGGGCCCGAGTTACCATTCAGAACCAATTGCATGCTTTCATAATTGTCAAGACTCAGACGCAACAGTCCAGCTTGGGTAATTCCGGCCAATACAAGCGGAGTTTGCCCCATCAAGAGTCCATCCAGATAAACAGCAGCTCCTTCCGGTTCGCTGTCCAGTTTCAGGTCTACTCCCTTAAGGGCTTCCAGCTTTACAGTAATGTCTTTTTCATCGCCGGGCAAAACGGCTGTTCTAATTTCCTCTGTTTTGTAACCCCTTGCCTCAAAACGCAGATGCAGGCTGACAGGTTCAAAAAATATGGCAGATTTTGAGTTATATGGCAGGCCGTTAATCTCAAGCCGGGAGCCGGGGGGATCCGTAAAAAATTTCAGGCGCGAATAAGCTTTTCCGCTTACAGCTATAGTAAGAGCTTTGGATATTTCGTCTAGCATTTCCTGAAAACTGTTTTCTGAAGCATAGTTCTCGTATTCCCAAATATCCGCATCCATGAATGTGCTATACAAGCTGACGCTCACTACATATATATTTGCAGCCAGCCTTACTTCTCCGTATACAAGAAAGTCAATTTTTTCCTGCCTGGCTTTGCTTTGCCGCTCGTCCCGGTTCCAGTATGGCAGAAGGCCCTGGGGGCTTTGATACAGCTTCAATTCCCTGATAATCATGTTTTCGTACAAGTCTTCTGCTGCCATATTGCCCGACAAAAAACTGTCCAGTTTTTTTTTGGCTTCCCCGACTTTTTTTTCTGACTGCTTAAGCTCCAACTGCTGTCTGCCAAACATACGCAAGCTGACGGCTTTTATATCCCTTTCTGTTTTTGCGCTGCTGACAGCCTTGCGCAAGCCTTCTTCTTCTATCAGATTTTGCTTAGACGAATAGGCAAGGTATTCCTCCGTTCCGGTATGACGAATACTGGAAAGCTCGAAATGCTTAGCAAGTTCGTTTCTTAAATGCCCGGGGATCAGAAACCCCAACGAATCGCCTGCCCCGTCTCCCCTTTTAAACTCGGAAAAAGCGATAAGCATTGGCTCTGCCATTAATGGCGTTTGCAAAAAGGCAAATATTAGGGTGAACAGCAGCATTGCATATTGTTTGCCGCCATAACCCTGTTTATGCTTCGTCATCATCATCAGCCAAAACTGTACCGCCCTTCCACAGAAAGTGCAGATACGAATCAATAAACGGATCTATTTCGCCATCCATGACTGCCTGTATGTTTCCTGTGGAATATTTTGTTCTGTGATCCTTGACAAGAGTATAGGGCTGAAAAACATAGGATCTTATTTGAGAGCCCCAGGCTATCTCTTTTTTGTCTCCCATGAATTTTTCGTTTTCTTTTTCCTGTTCTTTCTGATAAATGTCGTACAAACGGCTTTTTAAAACTTTCATGGCAACATCTTTGTTCTTGTGCTGGCTTCTTTCGTTTTGGCAGGTTACCACAATACCGGTGGCCAAATGTGTAATGCGTACCGCACTGTCGGTTTTGTTCACCTTTTGTCCGCCAGCTCCCCCCGCCCTGTATGTATCAATCCTTATATCCTCCGGCTTGATATCCACTTCTATTGTGTCATCCAATACGGGAAACGCGGATACACTGGCAAAGCTGGTATGCCTTCTGGCATTTGAATCAAACGGGCTTATGCGTACAAGCCTGTGGACACCTGTCTCTCCCCTCAAATGGCCATAGGCATAAGCGCCGTCAATTTCCAGGGTGACGCTTTTGATGCCGCCTTCAGCTTCTATCAGGTCGATTATTTCGCTTTTATAGCCCTTTAATTCGCACCACCTGACATACATTCTGTACAACATGCTGGCCCAGTCACAGGCTTCGGTTCCTCCGGATCCGGCGTGAATGGACAAAAAAACGGAAGCCTTATCCGCTTCTCCAGTCATCAGTTCAAGAGTAAGGGCTGTATCAAAAACTTTTTTTAGTCCTTCCAGATTGTCCCTTAGCTCCTGTTCCATGGACGCTTCGTTTTCCAGGATTGCCAGATTGTAAACCTCGTCCAGAGCTTCTGCAGAATGCTTCAGGTTTTCCCAGGTTTCCAGCCTTTTTCTGAATATTTTGAGTTCGGCCATAACTTTTTCTGAACGCTTTTGGTCAGACCAAAAGCCAGGCTCCGAACTTTTGGCTTCGTTTTCTGCAATGCGTTTTTTTAAGGTATCAGCGTCAAAGACGCCCCCAAATATCCAGTATTTCTTCTTTTAACCCTTCGATATCCGAACTCAAATCTTCAAGCATAATAGCTCCTTGACAATCAAGATAATTCCGTTGCCGACCGTATTACGATACGTCTCCAGCGGTTTTCTTTTAAGCTTGTTATTACAAGCTTGCCTTCTACAGGATATTGATACATACGGATTCTGTCATAAAAGTCAGTTACTTTATCTATATCCCTTTTTAATGCCAGCAGCTGTTTTTCTGTAATGGAAGAGCTTTCAAAACAGGCGCGCTGCAGCTTTTCAAAGCCATATTGAGGTAAAAGGCTGTAAACAGCTGTCCTGGAATCATCACTACCCAAATCGCACAGCACTGATACAAACATGCCCCAATGTTATACGAAGCTATATTGTATTGTCAAACATTCTATTTTTCCATAGCTTTGCTTTCTTTTTTTTGGCATGCACTTGAATATTTTGCTGTCTTTATGCAAAACTCGCATATTAAACATAACAATTCTTTATAAGGAACATACCATGATAAATATAAGCGACATGAAACTGGGTTTTGGAGAAAGGATATTGTTTAAGGACGTAAACCTAAAATTTGTACCAGGCAACTGCTATGGCATTATTGGCGCCAATGGGGCTGGCAAATCCACCTTTCTAAAACTTTTGTCGGGAGAAATGGAAAGCGATTCAGGGCAGATTTCTTATCCTCCAAACCTAAGAATGGCTGTACTCAGGCAAGATCATTTTGAATTTGACAATGAAAGGCTTGTGGATGTGGTAATACGCGGTTATGACAAGCTGTTCAACATAATGAAAGAACGGGAAAGGATATATGCCAAAGAGGATTTTTCCGAGGCTGACGGATTGAAGGCCAGTGAGCTTGAAGGCGAATTTGCGGAACTGGGAGGCTGGGAAGCGGAAGCGGAGGCTTCACAGCTGCTGTCCGGGCTTGGAGTGCCCGAAGATGAGCATGAAAAGCTTATGGCTATTGTATCGGAAAGCAGCAAAGTGCGTGCACTTTTGGCCCAGGCTCTTTTTGGCAACCCGGACATACTTTTGCTGGACGAGCCGACCAATGGCCTGGATCTGGAAAGCATAACATGGCTTGAGGATTTCCTGATAGAATTTCCCAATATAGTCATTGTTGTTTCTCATGACAGGCATTTTTTGAACGCTGTATGCACCCAAATCTGCGACATAGATTTTGGACTCATCAGACAGTATCCCGGAAATTATGATTTTTGGTACAAAATTTCAAGAATGCTGCAAACGCAGATGAAGGATGAAAAACGGCGCAGAGAAGACAAGATCAGGGACTTGAAAGAATTCATACAGCGCTTTGCGTCCAATGCTGCAAAAAGCCGGCAGGCTACGAGCAGAAGAAAGGTACTGGAAAAGCTAGAGGTTGAGGAACTCCAGCCTACCAGCAGGCGCTTTCCATGGGTGGCGTTCAAGCCATTGCGGGAACCGGGCAACAATATAATAAGCATAAACGGGCTGGGCAAAAACGAAAACGGAAAAAAGCTTTTTGGGGATTTAGACATACTGGTAAACAAGGGCGATAAAATAGCTTTTGTAGGAAAAGACCATCTTGCCAAAACAGCACTTTTCAGGATACTTGCCGGAGAGGACAAGGACTACGAAGGGGCTTTCAGCTGGGGCCAAACCATAACGGTATCCAGTTTTCCAAAAGACAATGCCCATCTGTTTGAATCAGACGAAAGCATAGTGGATTGGCTGAAGCGCTATACTAGCAGCGACGATGAAACTTATATAAGGTCCTTTTTGGGCAGAATGCTTTTCTCGGGAGACGAAGCGCTAAAGCCGGTAAAAGTGTTGTCTGGCGGGGAAAAAGTACGCTGTCTTTTGTCGCGCCTCATGATAGAAGAATCCAACTGCCTCATTCTGGACGAACCCACCAACCACCTGGATCTGGAAGCCATAACAGCCCTGAACAATGGCCTTATAGAATTTCCAGGCATACTTCTTTTTACCAGCCACGACCATGAGTTTGTTGAATCTATAGCCAACAGGATTATAGAATTTTGCCCTGGCGGGATAATAGACAGGATGATGAACTTTGATAATTACCTGAAAGACCCCCAGGTCAGGGAGCTAAGGAACAAGTATTATGGCGGGCAGGAAAAGTTCCAGATATAAAAGCCTTGAAAGCCGCTTGTGGCGATAAGCGGCTTTGCATGATAATATGAAAGTATGCTTGATTATCAGCTGGTAGAAGCATTTGCTGTTGTGCTTGAAGAAGGCGGCTTTGCAAGAGCCGCCGAAAGGCTTTTTGTTACGCAGTCGGCCGTATCACAAAGGGTCAAGCTGCTTGAAGACAGCCTTGGCAAAACGCTTATATCCCGCGGCAGCCCTCTCAAGGCTACAGCAGCCGGAGAAACCCTTTTCAGGCATTACAAACAAATAATCTCCATGGAAGAAGAAACCCTTGGCGGGCTTGGAGCAAAATATTCAGACAAGTTTAATGCTGCCCCGCATTTGCAAATAGCGGTAAATATTGACAGTTTGCATGTGTGGTTTTTGGAAGCTGTGGCCCCGCTAGTATGCAAACAGGGCTTTACCCTGGAAGTATTGACGGCTGGCCATGCCCAAACCATAGATTTGCTAAAAGCCGGAGCAGTATATGCATGTATAAGTTCCCAAAGGCAGCCCGTAGACGGCTGTACAGTGGACATTTTGGGCCCGTTAAAATATGCGCTGGTTGCTTCAGAAAATTTTGCCGGCAGATATTTTGCTGATGGTTTTAGCAGGGAAGCTGCCTGCCGGGCTCCCGTGGTGGACCTTGACCGTCAGGATTCCATGCAGCGCAATGTTTTGTTCAAGGCTTTTGGAGACCCCCAGCTTTGCCCGCCAATACAGTATTTTCCTACAGCCGATTCCTACGACAGGGCTATAAGGGCAGGTTTGGGTTACGGGCTCGTTCCTGTTGTAAACATAAGAAAAGAACTGGAAGAAGGCAGCCTGGTAGAACTGGACAAATCCCTGCGAATAGAACTGAGCCTTTACTGGCATGCATGGAAGCATTCTGCCAGTGCCTTTAAAAAATTTTCCGCTGATTTTGTCGGAATGGCATCCAGACTGCTCAACTCATGCTGATTGCATAGTATTGGGGACCTCTAAAAACTCGTTTAATTTTTCTAGGTGCCCTTTGTAAATCCTACTGGATTTACACTTACATAATGGTAGACCTCTAAAAACTGAAGTTTTTAGAGGTCCCCTAATTTCAGTTCGATACAAAAAAGCGCTTTTCTATAAGTGCGCATAATTCGTGGTACACTGGTCTGTGCAAATCCTGGATTTCTCCGGCGTTTTTACCGGGGCAACAGATGGTCTCTGTACAGTGTTCAGCCAGCAAACTGGGCTCCGGTCCAGTCAGCCCTATAACGCTCATGCCCATGGCTTTGGCAAGCTTGGCTGCCATAATGACAGAAGCAGATTTTCCTGAGGTGGAAAGACACAAAAGGCAGTCACCTTTTGTGGCCAAAGCCAAAACTTGCTGCGCAAAAACATAGTCAAAGCCCTGGTCGTTGGCAATGGCAGTAATCAGTGCGGAATTGGAGCACAAGGAGATGGCAGGTAAGCCGCCCTGAAGATTTTTTAATAGAGGCGCGTCTTCCTTAAAAGTTGCCGCGTATTCTTCCAGCTTTTCCGGGCTCAAAGGCCTTTTTAAAAGGAAGCCCTTGACCAGCTCGCCGGCTATATGCTCAGCATCGGAAGCCGAACCGCCATTACCGCATATAAAAAGCCTGCCCCCTTTTTTAAAGCTTTCCAGCAACAATTCCGTACTTTTAACAAACGAACTTTTTACAGACCCAAGTTCCGGGAATTTGGCGGACAAAATGTCAAACCCGTCCTCTGCCAATTTTAATGTATCCTTATTCATGGCTTGGTGGTTCCGGTACTATTCAGACGCCATGGCATGGGCAGCTGTCTTTGGAAAATTTATTGCTACCATGTCTCCCTGATTGAAGAAACCGTTTACCACAGGGTCATGCGAAACAGCCAAAATGGGGCTGTCAAGGCCAGCATCTATTTCGTATTCAACCACAGATCCCAGGTATACTGCTTTTTCTATTTTGCCACCAATAATGCTTTTTGTCTTTTTTTCTGCCGGCTCCAGCACTAGGGATTCCGGCCTGACTGCAAGTATGCATGGGCTCCCGTCAGCCAAGTCTCCTGTATGAGAGTTTGCGCTAATTTCCACACCCTTAAAGCTAGCAGCAGCCTCTTCTCCCCTTATGGATACAGTTTCACAGGGTATAAAATTGACTCGGCCAATAAAGTCAGCCACAAAACGTTTGGCAGGCCGGGAGTATATCTCGAAAGGAGTGCCAATCTGAATTACCCTTCCGTTGTTCATGACGACTATACGGTCGGAAACAGTCATGGCTTCTATTTGGTCGTGGGTTACATAAATGCTTGTTATTCCAAAGGCTTGTTGAATGCGGCGTATTTCCAGGCGCATCTGGTCGCGCAGCTTTGCATCAAGATTGGAAAGCGGTTCGTCAAAAAGAAGCACACTGGGTTTGTTTATAATTGCCCTGGCCAACGCCACCCTTTGTTGTTGTCCTCCGGACAACTGGTCCGGCCTTCTTTTTGCCAGAGGCAAAAGGCCCATGACTTCCATTATTCTGCGGCTTTCTTCCTTGACTTCTTTTTTGGCATGGCCTTTCAATTCAAGGCCAAAGCCTATATTTTGTTCTACAGACATGTGAGGAAAAATGGCATAGCTCTGAAATACCATTGATGTGTCCCTCTTGTTGGGAGGAATGTCGTTGACAAGTTTTCCGGATATAAAAACCTTGCCTTCTGTGGGGTTTTCAAAACCTGATACTATTCTAAGTGTAGTGGTTTTTCCGCAGCCTGAAGGGCCCAGGAAAGTGACAAGTTCTCCCTCTTTTATTTCCAGGCTTACCTGGTCAAGCGCTTTTATATGGCCATCCTTGCGGCTTGGGTCATCAAAAATTTTGCTTACATTTTCCAGTATTACGCTCATAATGGCCTCCGTCAGAAGTTCAGCATTGTTCCGGCATATTTGCCATAGCGCAGCTTCAGTACAGCCCTGATCAATGCTATGGCAGCAAATATAATAATAACAAGTATCACGCTAAAAGCTGCAGCCGAACCCAGTCTGCCAGATTCAACCTGCGACATTATTTGTACAGTTACCAGGAACCAGCGCGATGAAACCAGGAATATGGCTGCGCTTATGGCCGTCATAGCGCGTACAAAGGCAAACACCAGCCCCGAAAAGTAAGCAGGTACAATCATGGGAAGGGTTACCCTGGAAAAGGTTGTTTTTGCATCTGCTCCCAGATCTATGGCGGCTTCTTCAATTGCCGGATCTATCTGCCTTAAAATGGCTATTCCAGATTCAATACCCACCGGCACATAACGGAAAATAAAGTTAAGGAGCAGTATGGACAGGGTGCCTGTCAGGATGAAAGGTGCCCTGTTGAATGCAAGAATATACCCTATACCTATTACCGTTCCCGGCACGGCAAAACTCAACATGCTGGTAAACTCCATAAACTTGCGCCCTGGAAACGATTTCCGGATAACCAGAAACGCAATTATCATCCCCAGGGTTCCGGAAACTGGAGTGGATATTCCGGCTATGGTCAAAGTATCCTTGACGGATTTAAAACCAACGCCAAAAGCATACTTGAAATGTTCCAAAGTCAATGAGTTGTTGCTGCCCCATACTTTGGCTACAGCTCCCCAAAGTACGGTCAGGTATATCATTATTATGAGCAGTGTAAACAGCATGCAAGCCGCAAAAATCAGTACTCTGGCAAGAGGACTGACTATTTTTATGCTGGAGCTTGCCGGCTTTCCTGTAATTGTTACATAACGTTTTTTGGATACCCAGTATTTCTGTATTATCCATGCGCTTATGGACGGCACCAGCAAAAGTATGGAAAGGGCTGCTCCGCTGGGCAGGTCGTACATGCCGGTTATCTCAAGATATGCCTGGACTGACAGAATAGGAAAGCGGCTGCCGGTAAGAATAAGCGGATTGCCAAAGTCTGCTAGGCTTTCAATAAAAAGTACCAGCATGGCACTTGCCAAACCTGGCAGTGCCAAGGGCAAAGTAACACGCATAAACACTTTAAACCTGGATCCGCCAAGATCAAGAGCGGCATCTTCCAACGTCGGGCTTATGGATTCCAGAACGCCGCGCAGGGCAAGATACGCTACAGGAAAAAAGGTTATGGTCTGGGCAAGCATTAAGCCTCTCAAACCATAGATGGGAAAGTTCTGTATTTTTAACAAATTCCAGGTAATAAAACCATTGTTTCCAAAAAGCATTATAATGGCCAAAGCCCCTATGAAGGGCGGTGACACAATGGGAATGATGGCTATGGCATGCAAAAGCCGTTTGAACGGCACATCGGCCCTGGTCACGGCAAAGGCAAAAAGAAAACCGATTGCAGTGCCCAAAATGGCGGTCAGGCCTCCTACCAGCAGGCTGTTTCTGAAACCCTGCATAAAATACTTGTTCCGCACAGCATTCATAAAAATGCCAAGCGTCCATTTGTTGCCGTCTTTGAATGCTGTGGTTACAACTCTTGCAATAGGGAAAATAATAAAAAATCCGAGAGCCAAAAGGATTGCCAAAACAGCCATAGCCAATATTGGATCTTTCAGAATTTTTTTTGTATCAGACAAAGATTTAGCAAAGCTGTTTTGTAACATGACCGGCTCTCCGACTAAATATGGTTTTGAATTGAAAGCCCCTGCCATTAAATAGCAGCTGGCAGGGGCTGTCAAAGAATAAGCAAAAAATCTGAATTGCTAATGTCAAATCATAGGCATTTCAGCTTTTATTTGACGGGAAGCACCTCGCTTACCCAGCGGTCAACCAGGCGCTTTTTTTCTGCACTTGCCCAAGCTGTGTCCATTGTAACAGTTTTAAGGGTTTCAAAGGCTGGCATACCCTTTCCTAGAGGAACCCCAGGGGTCACAGGATAAAAGTATGTACTGGCTTTGGACAGGATTGCCTGTCCATTTGGACTAGTCAGCCATTCGACCAGAGCCTGGGCAGCTTTAAGATTTTTTGCATCCTTTACAATGGAAACAGCAGGTGCTTCAAAGCTTACACCTTCCGACGGGAAAACCACTTCCAGAGGGTGTCCCTTGTCTATAAACTCGAAAAATGCCGGTGTAAACTGAATGCCTATCATGCTCTGTCCTACTGCAACACCCTGAGAAGGAGCAGTACCAGAAGAGGTATAAGTCTGAACGTTTGGAGCCAGTTTTTTCATATAGTCATAGGCCTTTTCCTCGCCCATGATAAGAACAAAGGATGCCAACAGATTGTAGCCTGTACCAGCTGTCTGGGGACTTGGCAATTGTATCTGACCCTTGTATTCAGGCTTCAAGAGATCATTCCAGGATTTTGGCATGGAAGCTCCCTGCCTGGCCAGAATATCCTTGTTTATGGCCAAAGCCATGGGATTCATGTAGAAGCTGCGCCAATAACCTTCTGCATCCTTGAATTTTTTATCCAGGGAGGCAAAATTTCCTCCGGTGTGGGGAATGGTCAAACCGTCATTTTTGGCTGCAGCATGATTTTCGCTGGGAGCGCCCATCCATACATCAGCCTGCGGATTGGCAGCCTCCGCCTTGAGCCTGGCCAGGGCCGGTCCGGTGGACAGGTGGACAAACTGGGCAGTAATACCGGTATCTGCAGTAAAGGCATCCAGGATTTTTTTGGCGTTGCCTTCATCTACACTAGAGTAAACAATAACCAGTTTTGGTGTATCCTCAGCTGCTTTTTCTTTATCACCAACAGCAAAAACAGCAGAACCCAGGGTAAGTGCGATAATGGAAAAAGCCAACAACCTTTTGTACTTTTTCATAAAACCTCCGATAAAAATAATACTTGCTTATAATATAGCAATTAGCATGCCATATTATTATTTTGGCAAGCTTTTCTGGTATATGCGACAAACTTCAATATAGCTACGAGATTGCTGCTTATTTTGCTTGTTAAAAATACAGAGTTTTAAAATAAATGAAATACCTGTGCAATAAGTGTGCATTAATTGCACGTATATTGCACTATTATTAACAATTTTTTATTGGTTTCAAGACAGCTTGTACTCTTTCAGTCTATAATAAAGCGTGCGGCGGGAAATGCCCAGAATACGAGCGGCCTCACTTTTAACCCCCATGGCTTTTTCAAGGGCTTCTAATGTGAGCCGTTTTTCTTCTTCCTTTCTTAAAAGCTTATAATCATTGTACAAGCTTTTGGCAGGCTGGCCGGATTGCCCAAAGCGCTCCGGCGCTTCATCTTTTAACAACTGTGCATTTAAGGATACAGGCCGATATAAAACGAGCAGTCTTTCTATAAGGTTTTCAAGCTCCCTTATATTACCTGGCCAATTATACTGCCTAAGGCATTCCAGAAAGGATGCATCAACCAGCGGAAAATCCATAGCTTCTCTTTTGGTAAAAATTGAAACAAAATGCTCCACCAGCTCCGGTATATCCTCAAGCCGATCCCTTAAAGGCGGTATATGCAATGGCACTACATCCAGCCTGTAGAACAAGTCGCTGCGAAACTGGCCTTCTTTTACCATGGTATCAATATCTTTGTTGCTGGCAGCCAAAAGCCTAAAATCAGCGCTTATAAGCTCGGTTCCCCCTACCCTTGAATAAACTCTCTCCTGCAACACTCTGAGCAATTTAATTTGAATTTCCTGGCTTATCTCGCTTATTTCGTCCAGGAAAAGGGTTCCTCCCCTGGCTGCTTCTAGATAGCCGTCCTTGCGTTTTATGGCATTGGTAAAAGCTCCGGCTTCGTGCCCAAAAAGTTCGGATTCCAGAAGGTTGATATTTAAAGCTGCACAATGTACAGGAACAAAGGGCCCGTTTCTTCTTTTGCCGCTTTTATGAATAGCCCTTGCTATAAGTTCCTTTCCTGTGCCGTTTTCTCCGCGCATAAGAACCGTAGCTTCCGAACTTGAAATAGCATCTACCCTTGAAAGCAGTTTTTTCATGACTGTTCCGGAGCCTATAATCAGCTTGCCTGCAGAGCTCCCTGCCTTCTGTTCCGTTTTTTTTTGGACCAAAGCCTGCTTTACAGTTTTAAGCAATTCGGCCGAATTTACTGGCTTTGCCAGATAATGGACAGCCCCCCGCTTTATAGCTTCAACAGCTCCCGGGACATCCGCGTATGCTGTAATAAAAATGAAAGGTGCATTCATACCGCGGCTGGCTAGCTCCTTAAAAAGGCTTACTCCGTCCATGCCGGGCATGCGTATATCGGAAACAATCAAATCCGGCTGCATGTCCATAGCCATGGCCAATGCTTCTTTGCCATTACCCAGTGCTGTTACCTGGTATCCGGCATTTGTAAGCATGGCGGCAATTATTGTCCTAATGGACTCTTTGTCATCCACCAACAGTATGCGGTTCATTTATATCTCACGGACAGGAATGCACAATTCCGCCACCATGCCTTTATGCTGCCCGTTTTGCAGGCTCAAGCTGCCTCCATGTTTTTCCGCAGCTTTTCTGGAAAGAGACAAGCCCAAGCCTGTCCCGTCAGGCTTGGTTGTAAAAAACGGTTCAAATATCCTGTCAAGCTTGTCTGCGTCAATGCCCGTGCCTTCATCGCTTACCCTGATACAGGCTGTCTCGCTATTTGCAGACAATGACAGTTTTATGGATGCTCCATCAGAAGAAGCTTCTATGGCATTTAAAAGCAAGTTCAAAACAACTCTTTGTATATCATTTTTTATGATATATACAAAACAGTTTTGCAGAAAGGTTTCTATCCTGATATTGTTTTTTTTTGCTGTTGCAGCTACCAGACTGACTGCGTTTTTGCATATTTGTGCAAGGTTGCTGTATTCGGCAGCAGTATTTCCGTTGCGTGAAAATTCCAATACCCCCGACAGATATTCATTAAGGTTTTGAACTTCTTCATTCAAAATTTTTAGATATATATTGCTTTTTGGAACAAGGTTTCCAATAAGCTCTGCGGCTCCAGATATTGCCGTAAGGGGGTTTCTTATCTCATGCGCTATTTCTGCAGCCATTCTGCCTATGGTTGCTAGTTTTTCTTCCTTGAGAAGTTCATTTCTGTATTCAATAGCCCTTAATTGCAGATCATCTATGGCTTCTGCTATTTTCATGACTTCGGGGGCTGTATATTTTGGCATGACCAGTTTCAGAGCCGGCCTGTCCGGATGAGCCTGGTACAAATTTTTAACCAAGCTTTTGACAGGAATGAATAACTGCCTGTACATCAGGGCCATAAACACTATGGATAAAAGCAATTCCAGTGCCAAAAAATGCCCCAAGCTTACCAAGTTGGAATTTATCTTTTGATTAAGCCTTGTTTTTGTCATGGACATTTCTACATAAGCATTGGATTTTCCTGGGATGTTTATCGGGAAGCGTACAAGCAGCCTGTTGTCTGCCCATCTTAATACCTCAAAGCCATCTCTTGGGCTGGAAAGGGTCCAGCCGGGCAAACTGGGATCGGATGCAGCCACAACCATGGAATTGGAGTCGCAAATAAAAATATATTCAACATCCCTTTCTTCCATAAAAGAAGAAAGCTGCTTGTTCAATTGCCCCAAGCCTCCATATATCAATGGTTCCCTGGCCAACTCTGCCAGAGTTTTTGTCAATACCCCTGCCCTTTCTTCTGCTTCTTCCATCAGGACATGCCGTTCTCTGATCATGGAAGCCGTCCACTGGAAAACCAGCAGCAATCCAAGCAGCAAGGCAAAAAGCGCAAATTTATTGTTTAGGCTCACCGGTCAAAACCTTCAACTGTTCAATTTTTTTCAGCAACATGCTGTTTTCCTTGTAAAATGAAATTCCGGCAGCATTCAATTTGAATAAACCTTCTGCCAAAGACAGCCTGGCTGTTTCTATTCCTTCCAGTGTTACCAGCAAATATAAAGGATAGCTGTCGGTATAAAGCAGCTCTCTAAGCTTTAACCCAAGAACATTTTGCTCATGCTTTTTAAGAAAGCCTTCGGGAACAAAGCCGGCGTCAAACTTGTTCATAGCAATATTCAGCAAAACTCCTTCGTAATCATATTCAAGGCTTATGGAATCCGGGTTTTTTATCAAATCGCCCAAAAAAAAGGCAATGGGATAATCCCAGGACAGGCTGCCTGGCCCGCCACTGGCTACAAATTTTGCCCGCCAAAGGTCTTCTTTTTTATGTATTATGCTGTTTTTTGCAACAATTAAAACAAATCTTTCATATTGCTGGCCGTAATAGGATAAGGATCCCAAAACTTTTAAAGGGCTTTGGTTTTGAACATATACTCTTGGGTCTATTATGGCAATTTCTGCCAACTTGTCATAAAGCAAAGAGAGGCAGTCTTTTTGGTTTCTTACCATACGGACGTCCAAAGCAGCACCGTACAAGCTTTTCATTTCTTCTGATAATTGCTGCCAAACTGATGCGCTATCCAGGCTGCTGTCTCCCGGTGTAAGCGCTATTCGCAACGGAGGTATGACGGTAATTTCCTGGGCATTAAGGCTGCCGGCATATAAAACAGCCAAAAGAAAAATTTTTACCCTGTTTGACATGGACAAATTGTGCAGGCTTTGTTTTCAATTGTCAATTAAGATAAATCTGAATATAATCACTAGCCATATTGAGACCGGTTTTATTTTTTGTTTCAAGCTTAGCTTGATATAAAAACCTTTTATTTTCGCAGAAACATGAAACGGAGCAAGAATGTCAAAACTTTCAGAAAACAAATGGACAAGGGCCGCTATACCTGCCTTGCTAATCCACTGCAGCATAGGAACAGTTTATTGCTGGTCGCTTTTAAAAACCGATATAGCTTTATATACAGGCTATTCCAAGGCTTCTGTAGAATGGGCCTTCAGCCTTGCAATTTTTATGCTTGGCATGTCAGCTGCTTTTGGCGGCAAAATTATAGAAAAGGATATACACAAATCATCTTTGATCTCTGCCCTGTTTTTTGCAATCGGTTTTATAGGAACAGGCTTTTTTGTTTATATAAAATCCTTGCCGGGTATTTTTTTGACTTATGGAATTATAATGGGTATCGGGCTCGGGTTTGGTTACCTGGCACCTGTAAAAACCCTGATGCTGTGGTTCAGCAAACAAAAAGGATTGGCAACAGGCATAGCGGTAGCCGGCTTCGGGCTCGCAAAGGTTATAGCCAGTCCCATAATGAATTACTTGCTCAAAACACAGGGAATAGTAAGGCTTTTTTATATCCTTGGTGTTGTTTATTTCATTTCCATGTATCTTGGGCATTTGCTTTTAAAAAAACCTGAAGGCTGGGTAGAATCAGCGGATCAGCAAAAAGGCAAAATTGTAAAAAAAATATTTAAAAACCCCCTTTTTTGGGGAATATGGACAATATTCTTCATAAATATTACATGCGGATTAGCGCTCATTTCCCAGGAAAAGGATATTTTGGCCGTAATGTCCGTTCCGGCTGTGACCATAGCTTTGGTTTCATCTTTAAGCGCCGCATTTAATGCCTTTGGCCGTTTGGGTTTTGCGTCTCTTGGCGACAAACTTAAGGACCGCAATTCAATTTATAAAATCATATTTTTGCTGTCTGCCCTTTTTTCAATAGCTGCGTTTGCAAGCAACAGCATCACTGCCAAGCTCGTATTTCTGGTTGTATCACTGTTTTGCGTCATAAATGCGGGATACGGCGGCGGCTTCAGCAATTTGCCGACCCTGCTTTCCGACCGTTTTGGAATGGAAGCAATCAGCCAAATTCACGGCTTGACCCTTACAGCCTGGGCTATAGCCGGAATAGCCGGGAACCAGCTGAGTTCATTTATTTTGACAGTTAGCGGCTCTTTTTCTATGGTGCTGCTTGTAATAGCAATTCTTTATATATTAGCCCTTATTATTGCAATGTTTCTGCCCAAACAGAAAAGTTTAGTTTAGCTAGTTCCTGGAACCTTTGAGACAGTTGCTTTTTACACTGCATATAGTATAAACAGAATGGCAATATACTCTATATGGTATCGTTTTTGGCAAAACAGGCTTTTTCTCAAAGGTTCCAGGAACTAAATTCAGTTTAAAGTACCGGATAAGAGCTGTCAGCTATTTTAATACCTGACAGCTTAATGTATTCATCATAGTCATATCGGGAAAAAAACGAGTTGACCAGCCGTAAAATATTATTGAGAACAGGGTTGGTCCTGTATTCAATAACCTTTGTTTGGTCATTTTCATCCAGTACCTGCTTAGGCAAAGGCAATATGCAACGACCGTCATCCACTGTGACTACCGTCTCCCTGTATACAAGCGCACCGTTATAAAAAAAATCCAGGAAATACATTCGGGCATTTTTGTCGCTGAAAACCTGTGTCCACGGCTCTTTTAGCTCCTTGTTTTCGGTGCCAAGCCCCCATGCAAGACTTATGGACAAGTTTTTTGCGTAAGAAGCATAATTTCCATGCTTGTCAACATTTGTTACAATTTGGTCGTCTATGGACTCATTAAAAAAATCATCATGGAAACATCCTGAAGAGCCATAGCCCCAGCATACAGTGTACAGCCAGTCAGACTTTATGCTGCTGGCAACAGTGTTCATATAGGTCCAGATATCCATAATCCTTCCTCTCCAGTTAAAACTTTTCTTTTTATTGTTTCTTCTCGCTTATATTTCAGTATACAGTTTCTGTTGATAATACCAAGCAGTTTATCTTTGTCAATAACCGGAAGATGTCCTATGTTTTTTTCAAAAATAATCGCTTCCACTTCCTTAATTGTAACATTTGGGCCAATAAATACAACAGGCTTTGACATAAAATTTTTTATTGGCGAATTCATCTGATCGGCTTTTCTGCCTTTCATTATATCCCTTAAAGTAAGAAAACCGCTTACTTTATTTGAGGCATCAAGAACAGGGACCCCTGTCTGCGAAATATTTTCCAGCAATACGGACGCTTCCAAAAGGCTTTTGTTCTCGTCGATGCAAGCGATATCGGTATCCATCAAATCCACAGCTTTGTAGGCAGGCTCCAGCAATATTTCCATATACGCAAAAATGCTGTCTTTTACAGCTTCTGGATTGCCGGTTTTAAGAGTGGTAGAAGCGGCATTTTTATGCCCTCCTCCGCCAAATGCGGACAAAAGTTCGGACAAATTCAGCTGCGGCAAGGATGACCTGCCTATAACCAGCAGCTTTCCCTTGTCCCTGAAAGCAAAAAAGCCCAGCAATGCATCATAGCTGTTTATTTTGAAAAGCTGTTCTATTATTGCTCCCAGGCCTTGAGCCTCCAAATCCAGTTCCATATAACAATAGTGAATATCATTACCATTTATGCTGGCTTGCTTTATATTGTTGAAAGCCTCATGAAACAACAATTGCTGCTTTTTATCCTGCAGGGGGATCAAAAAATCCTTGACCAGCTTAAGGGATGCGCCGCTGGCCAAAAGAAAGGAAGCTACATCAAAGTCTTCCTGAACAACATTTTCGTGGATAAAATTGCCCGTGTCCGCGTATATGCCGGCCAAAGCTATGGTGGCATCTTCCGGCTCCAAAAAGATGCCCCTTTTAATTATTTCCATACCCAATTGGCTGGCGTTTGCCCCATATTTTTTCTCATGAATCTGTACTGCATCCAGGTCCTTTCCGCAGGATGGATGATGGTCGTATACTATAAACTTGATGGACTCGTAATTTGTAACCCCCCTGAAATATTCTTCCACTCTGTCCGAGGAACGGGTATCAACCACTACAGCCTGTTCCACTTGCCTGCCTTTGAGTTCTGCAGCGGATACAAAACCCAGTCTGTCTTCGTACAGATTCATGAGCTTCCGGGCTACTGGATGTACAAGATGGCTTTTGATACATATATGGTCAGTATATATATATTTTGCCAGCACCATTGAAGCAATTGAGTCAAGGTCCATATTGCTGTGGCCTACTATGATTTTAAGCTTTTGGTTTTCCTTGCTATTTGTCTTGTCCATAATGGTTTCTTGCAAACTCCTGCATTGCCAGCATATCCGCCCGTTTTATCAATTCTGGGTTTCCTATGGATTTTGCCAAAATGTAAATTTGTGCAGTTTTTTCAACTACATAACAAACCTTTTTTGCCGTTTCCCAGTCGGATCCGCAACATACAGTACCGTGGTTGGGAATAATTACAGCATTTCTGTTGCCCAGCCCCTTGACAACATTTTTAGAAAGCTCTTCTGTTCCCGGCAGTGCATAGCTGCAATTTATAACTTTGTCTCCCACAATTTGTACAAAGTCTTCGGATATACCGGGAAGGTCTTCTCGGATTACGCCCAGAACGGAAGAGTAAACGGGGTGGGTATGTATAACACTGTTAATGTCTGAGCGGGCTTTCATTATTTCTATATGTATTCTGTATTCAATTGTAGGCTTTCTGAAGCCGTCAACAATATTGTACTCCGTATCAAAAACAACTA
This sequence comes from Spirochaetota bacterium, assembly GCA_029548805.1. Classification (GTDB taxonomy): domain Bacteria; phylum Spirochaetota; class Spirochaetia; order Treponematales; family UBA12059; genus SZUA-370. Next base: position 33,538 of record JAKPMS010000119.1, read on the forward strand.
CATCATCTTTTGTTATGTTTTTATAGTTCATCCCGGAGGGTTTGGTATATATAAGTCCTGTGTCCGGATCCCTGATGCTCAAATTGCCCCAGGTGCCTACAGTAAGTTTTTCTTCCAGCAATTCTTTGCCACCGGATACTATCATGGTTTTGAAAGCATCCTTTACCGCATGCTTTTTCATAAAACTTCCTTTCTAAGCAGCAAGCAAAAAAACAGACCGGCCTGTTTATATTAAAGGCAAAAAACCTTTAAGCAGGGCAGAAAACTTTTCTTTTACCATAAGTCCCGTTTCTAAAACTTCCTGTTCGGTGATGGGCTGGTCCAGAATTCCTGCAGCCATATTGCTTATGCATGAAATGCCGGCAACTTTCATGCCGGCATGCCCGGCACATACAGCTTCCGGTACAGTTGACATGCCGACAGCGTCTGCCCCAAGAATTTCAAGCATTCTTATTTCTGCGGGGGTTTCAAACGAAGGCCCGCTCATAAAAGCATAAACTCCAGTTTTTAGGTCCACACTCATATTTTTTGCTGTATTTAAAATAATTTCGTTTAGGTTTTTGTCATATAATCTGGACATATCAGGAAATCTTGGGCCATAGGCATCATCATTTTTACCTATAAGCAGATTTTGACCCGTCATGTTTATATGGTCATGGATGAGCATCAAGTCTCCCGGCCGGAAAGTTCGGTTTATTCCGCCGGCAGCATTAGTAAGTACAAGTTTTTCTACACCCAGCCGCTTCATCAGCCTTACTGGAAAAGCTATGTCGTCCATACTGTAGCCTTCGTAATAATGAAAACGGCCCTCCATGATTACAAGCTCGCAGCCGGCCAGTTTCCCTGACCTTAAACGGCTCTTATGCCCGGGTGCAGTGGAAATGGGAAAGTTTGGTATGTCCTTGTAAGGGATAAGTATGGTTTCCAGGGTTTCTTCTGCCAGAGCAGAAAGCCCGGAGCCAAGGACCAGCAGAATTTTTGGCTGGTTTTTAATATGCTTGCCGATATAGCCAAGCGCTTCTTCAATTCTGGTTTTCATGTTTTAACCTGCCCTAAAAGATGTTTGTAAAACTTCACGGCCCAAAGCCAGAACTGCCAACAAGCTTCATGCAGCTTTCCTGGGCTTTGGCATAAATTTCACTTTCGTCAAGCAAAAGAAGCTGCCTGTTTTCCATAAGGAGCTGTCCGTTGCATACAAGTGTTTTTACATCTGTGCCGCCGGCACCGTATACTAATGAAGCTGAAGCACTGTTGCGCGGATAAAAGTGCGGCGCTGTGGTATCAATAATTATCAGGTCGGCCCTTTTCCCCGGCTCAAGGCTGCCCGTTATGTTATCAATGCCCAGGGCTTTTGCTCCTTTTATTGTGGCCATTTGCAGAGCCTGGTAAGCGGACAAGGTTTTGGGCTCCTTGCTTTTGCCCTTGGCCAGCAAGGCTGCAAGGTTTATTTCTTCAAACATATCCAGATTGTTGTTTGAAGCTGCCCCGTCTGTTCCTAAAGCCAGGTTGATACCAGCATCCAGCAGCTCTTTTACAGGGGCTATGCCGTTAGCCAGTTTCAAATTGCTGGCCGGGTTATGAACAACTGATACAGAATGATCTTTTAGTATCTCAATGTCATCGTTGCTCAAATGGACACAATGTGCTGCATAACAGGAAGCTTCAAACAAGCCCAAATCCCTGGCATGTGCTACTGGGCTTTTTCCGTAAAGCTTGTAACAGTCTTCCAGCTCTTTGATGCTTTCTGACAGATGCATGTGTATTCTTGTATTGAGGCTTTTGGCCAGGTCTGCAGTTTTTTTGAGATATTCCGGCCCGCATGTATAAATGGCATGAGGAGCAACATCGACCAGTATCCTGCCGGAAGCCTGGCCATTCCATTTATCATAAAAGGCCCTTGTTTCTTCCAGCTTGTACAAGTCTTTGTCATCAGAAAAAGACAAGCCTCTTGAAAGATTAGCCCTAAGGCCGCTTTTTTCCAGCGCCATGGCAACTGCATCCATATAGAAATACATGTCGGAAAGGCAAGTGGTTCCGCTTTTGATCATTTCTACCAGGCTGAGCATGGTACCGTTGTAAACATGCGTGGCATTAAGTTTTTCTTCTGCCGGAACTATTCTGCCAAAAAGCCAGTCCCAAAAGGACAGGTCATCAGCATAATGCCTAAAAAGGCTCATGGCCAGATGTGTATGGGCATTGACCAGACCCGGAAGGACAATGCCGTCATCTGCGTCAATTATCCTGTCCGGCGTAAAAAAATCCGGACAAGAACCAATAAAGGAAATTTTGTCGTTTTCTATGCCAATACAACCATACAGCAATTCCGGGACATCATTTTGGACAGGAAGGATATTTGCGTTTTTTATAAGTATTTTCATCCAAGCATCCCTTCCAGCTCTGCCAAAATGTCGTTTTTGTTTTCCAGCCCCACAGACAATCTTATCATGCTTTCTGAAAGGCCAAAAGCTTTAAGGCTTTCCCTGTCATACGCCCTGTGGGTCATTGCGGCAGGCAGCTGTATGAGGCTTTCGCAATCGCCTAGGGATACCGCCAGCTTAAAAAGTCTGCATTTGTTCAACAGCTTTTTAGCATCATGCAGGGATCCTTTTAGCTCAAAGCTTATAATGGCTCCGTAACCGCTCATTTGCTTACGGGCAACTTCATGTCCCTTAAAGTTTTCAAGTCCTGGGTACATTACCCTAGCTATGTTTTTATGCTTGTCCAGAAAGTTTGCAACAGCCATGGCATTTTCTTCATGCTGTTTCATTCTTAATGGCAGAGTTTTCATGCCGCGCAACACAAGCCAGGCATTAAATGGGCTAAGAACTCCGCCAAATTCGCACATATATCCAAATTTCAGCTTATTAAGGTAGTCTTCGTCCCTGGCTACAGCCACCCCTGCCAACACATCGCCATGGCCGCAAAGATATTTGGTTGCGCTATGAACCACTATATCTGTTCCAAAATCCAATGGCCTTTGAAAAAAAGGGCTTGCAAAAGTATTGTCTGCCACGGTTTTTACATTGCGGGCTTTGGCAAGCTCCGTCAGTTTTTTTATATCTATAATATCCATATTGGGATTGCTTGGGGTTTCAAAAAACATGGCTTTTGTATTAGGGCCAAAATATTTTTCCAGTTCTTTTAAGTTTGTAAAGTCTGCTAGTCGCAGCGAAATTCCGTAGTTTTTTAACAGGCTGGATATAAAACTGTAACTGGAGCCGTACAAGGTCCTGTGAAGCAGAAGTTCGTCACCTGGTTTTAAAAGCGAAAAAAGGACATTGCTTATGGCTGCCATTCCCGATGCAAAAGCCACGGCTCCTGTTCCGTTTTCCAGTGAAGCAATCCGGTTTTCAAACAGTCTTAAAGTGGGATTGTTGCCTCTGGTATACACATAATCATTGCTCTTGAAACTCATTACTGCTTCTGCAGCTTCTATATTGTCAAATGTAAAGCTGGATGTCATGAAAATGGGTGGATTCAGAGCATGTTCCGCATTGGAGCTATCCGCGCCGGCATGAATGGCCCTGGTCTCAAAAGCATAGTTTTTATCCGCCATGAATTACCTCTCGGCTTATTCTGCTGCCGCTATTTGTTTTTGCCAAGTGCATTTGCAATAGATTCGGAAAAAGGGGGCCGTAATACGCCTTTTTCTGTAATAATGGCGCTAATGTTTTCTGCGGGGCTTACATCAAATGCCGGATTGTATACATTTATGCCATCCGGAGCCAGTTTTATGCCATCCAACATTGTTACTTCTGTGGCTGGGCGCTCTTCAATCTTTATTTGATTTCCTGTAGCGCAGCTTGGGTCAATTGTGGACAATGGAGCTGCCACATAAAAGGGAATGCGGAAATGAGCCGCTGCAAGGGAAAGAGCAAAAGTGCCAATCTTATTGGCTGTATCTCCGTTTGCGGCTATTCTGTCCGCTCCAACAACTACCAAATCCACTTTTCCGTCACGCATCAGGCAGGCTGCAACGCTATCCGCAATGAGGGTACAAGGAATGCCCTCAGTTAGCAGTTCCCAGGCAGTAAGCCTTGCGCCCTGCAGTCTGGGCCTGGTTTCATCCGCAAATACAGAAAGCTTTTTGCCGCTGCCATAGGCAGCCTTGATCATGCCAAGCGCTGTTCCAGGGCCGGGAACAGCCAGAAAGCCGGTATTGCAATGGGTGAGTATCCTGGCCCCATCAGCTATCAAATCAGCGCCAAAAAGCGACAATTTTTTGCTTTTTTCAATGTCCTCGTTATGCAAGCAGTCTGCTTCCTGTTTTAATATATTGCCGGCTTCTTCCGGCTTGGTCCAATCCAGCGAATCAAAAACATTCAGCATTCTGTTTATGGCCCAGTTCAAGTTGACTGCGGTTGGCCTGGCTTTTGATAAACTGGCCATTGCATTATGCATCAAATTGACAAAATCGGCGCCAGAATGGTTTTTGTACTGCATTGCGGCCAGAACTGCTCCATAAGCAGCGGCAGCCCCAATGGCAGGCGCTCCCCTTACTACCATATCCTTTATGGCATAATCGCAATCCTGCCAGGTTTTGCATACAAAAAAGGAAAATTTATTAGGCAGCTGCCTTTGATCAATCAGTTTTAATGTATTGTCTACAAACTCCATTGCTGAAAGCGAACCCATTTTTGCCTCCCTTGCCGTTTTTTAAGGGCATAACAATATTTGCCAAATAAAAAACCCGCCATTAAAATAAGTTTTAACAGCGGGTAAGGTTTATGCAATTACAGCAGCAGCTTTCATTATTGCTTTCTGGAATAGTTTTTCATCCTGTTTTTTATATACAAGGCCAATTCGTCTTTGTGGACACGCTCCTGCTCCATGCTGTCCCTGTCACGGACTGTAACTGTATTGTTATCTTTGGTCTCGTAATCTATGGTAACACAATATGGCGTACCGGCCTCGTCCTGCCTTCTGTAACGGCGGCCAATGGCGCCAGACTGGTCATAATCGGTGCTGAAATCCTCTTTCAGTCTGCTGCGTATTTCCTGGGCTAATTCGGCCAGGCCGTCCTTTTTCATCAGCGGCAATACGGCAACACTGACAGGTGCCAATTCCGGATGGAAGCGCATGACAGTCCGCCAGTCGTCATCGTTGCCTTTGTCTGCAACCTTTTCTTCTTCGTATGCATCACAAAGTACCATAAGCAACTGCCTGGTGAGTCCGGCTGAGGTTTCAATAATGTATGGTATATAGCGCTCATTATTGTTGTCCTGGTCAATATATTGCAGGT
>JAKPMS010000128.1 GCA_029548805.1 Spirochaetota bacterium
CAATAGAGGACCTCTAAAAACTTCAGTTTTTAGAGCTGCCCAAGAGTCAATTGATTTGCCTGAGCTGCTCCAGAATATAGTCAATCCAGTCCGCTGTTTCTGTGTAATAGCTTTTTTGAGACTGCAGCAGGTCAAAAAAGGCTTCTCTATACAGCCCGCTCAATGCAAGGGCCTGACCCTTGTAAAAATGTGCCTTGTCTACACTGCTTTGCGAGCGGGGCAAGGAAAGAAAAAGGTTCAACTGCTTGGCAGCTTCTGCATAAGCTCCTTTGGCAAAATGCTCTGAAATAATGGAGGCAAGCACATATTCTTCTCCTCCGCTGCCAATTTTAAGGTCTTCAGGAAAAATTGTAATTTTGGGCTTATACTGTTTTACATTGGAAGTATATTTGGCAATCAGATTTTGTATGGATTTTTCTGTTTCAGCTGATAATTTGATGTTTTTAACGAGTGGATCCATCATATCCACTGCTTGAGCATCCACAAAGCTTCTGGAAAGCATCAGATAGGGCAAAGGCATGCTTCTGGATGCTATACCGCTGCTTGGCAGGCCGATCCTGTATATTCCTGCTTGTATGGAGATGGCGCGGCTTGTTGCATTCTGGTCAGCAACTAGCTTTATAACACCGCTGGAAAGGTCTTTTTCTGCCAGAACCGCATAATAGTAATCTATTCCCGGAACAGGATAATCTTTATACGGACCAGAGCCAGGTTCCATTATGGCTGTCAAAACAGCATCCAGCAGGGAGCTTGCGCCAGTTATGGGTTTTGTGCTTCTGTATAAAACCAGCCTTCCGGTATCTCCTTTGGCTTCTACTGATATGCTAATGGCTTCTCCGCTTACACTGGTCAAAATTCCCGACACAAGCGGAAGGCCCGGCTGTATAGCTCTGGAAACATCCGCAGAAGGAGCTATGGAATTGAGTGTCATGTTTCTCATGGGTATGAACAATTTATATACAGAAAGGTTTTCTGTATCCTCCTGGACCGGAATGCGGCCAAGCACAAAATAGTAGTATTTGCTTTTATCCTCGGTTTTGTACGAGAAGCGGAATATGCCAGGGTTTACATAAGATAAAAGCTCTGCTTCAGCAAAATTGTCTGGGGTGGGCAGACTTTTGCTGCGATATACTGCATAACCAGCTTTGATGTCGGGGCTGTCTTCCCAAGTCAAAATGATTTCATCTTCCTTTGTGCCAACCCTAAGACGGGATGGATAAGGGGCAAATACTTCTCCCTCCTGGGAAAGCAATGCAACAGGCATGATTATACCGGCAAGCAGCATGGCCAAAAAAGCAACTTTGTTTTTCATAACCTATATAATATCGGAAATTTGTTACATTCTCCATAGCTACTTGACTTGAACAGGGCTTGCATAGGCAGATATAATCTTTTATGTACATAAACGGCAAAACAATAGGACTTTGCTTGGAGCAAATATGAAGGCTAGAGTCAGATACGCACCCTCTCCAACAGGCTTGCAGCATATTGGCAGCGTTAGAACTGCATTGTTCAACTATCTTTTTGCGCGGTCCCAGGGCGGCAGCTTTATACTGAGGCTTGAGGATACGGACAGGGCCAGATATTCTGAAGCCTATGTCAAAAACCTGTATGACACCTTTAAATGGCTGGGTTTTTACTGGGATGAGGGCCCCGACACTGGAGGACCCAAAGCTCCGTATATACAATCGGAACGCTTTGATATTTACAGGAAACATGCAGAACAGCTGGTACAAATGGGCAAAGCGTATTATTGCTTTTGTTCCGATGACAAGAAATTCAAAGACAATGAACCGGAAAATGAAGAAATTGAAACAGCTGGCGGCTATGGATATACCCGAACTTGCCGTTCCATTGACCCAATAGAAGCTAGAAAAAGAGTCCAATTGGGACAAGCCCATGTAATCAGGCTGAAAATTCCCTTGGAAGGCAGCACCAGCTTTGACGATGTGCTTTTGGGCCGCATAGAATGGAAAAATACGGACATTAACCCTGACCCTGTGCTTTTAAAAAGCGATGGTTATCCGACCTACCATTTGGCCAATGTGGTGGATGACCATCTTATGGATATAACTCATGTGATGAGAGCTCAGGAATGGATATCTTCCGCCCCGCTGCACATTATCATGTATGAAGCCTTTGGCTGGAAGGCTCCTGTGCTGTGCCATTTGCCCATGGTGCTGGGCGAAGACGGCCACAAGCTTAGCAAGCGCCATGGGGCAACAGCCGTGGATGAGTTCAGGAAGAAGGGCTATTTGCCTGCAGCTTTGATAAACTATGTGGCTATGCTTGGCTGCTCCTATGAAGAAGGAAGGGACCTTTTCAGTTTGCCCGAACTGGAAAAACTTTTCTTGATGGAAAAAATAAACAAGGCTCCGGCAATTTTTGATTATGTAAAACTGGAATGGTTTAATGGGCAGTATATAAGGATGCTGACGGACGCCGAACTTGCGTCCCTTGTACTGCCATATCTTGCCGAAGCGTCTTATATATCGCAGCCTCCCACCCAAAAAGAAAATGAACTGTTATTGAAGCTTGCACCCCTGATCAGGGATAGGCTAAGGTTTTTGTCCGAGGCACCCAAAATGCTAAAGTTTTTATTTGAAGAACCGGAACTGCCGGAAGCCGTAGAATTCATCCCAAAGAAAAAAGATGCCTTGTTTGCTTACGGCATGCTTGAGCAAGCCCTTCAACTTTTGGGCCAGGCAGACTTGCATGATCATGATGCATGCGAAGCGGCATTCAGAGCTGAAGCGGAAAAGCTGGGCTGCAAGCTTGGAGACCTGTTGATGCCGTTAAGAGTGGCGCTGACAGGCACAAAGGTAAGCCCGCCCCTGTTTCATAGCATGGCCCTAATGGACAGGCAGATAATTGAAAAACGGATTGGGGCGGCCATGGAACATCTCAAAAACCTGGAACATGTTGGGAGGGCAAAAGATGAGTGATAATAATATAACTAAACCCAAAGGGACTGATTTTATAAGAGAGGCGGTGGCACAGGATCTTGCATCCGGCAGATATGACTATGTAAGAACCAGACTTCCTCCTGAGCCAAATGGATGGATGCATATAGGTCATGCAAAAGCTTTCAGCATTGACTACAATATTGCAAAGGAATTTGACGGAGAATGCAACCTGCGCTTTGATGACACCAACCCGGAAAAAGAAAACATGTCATATGTGGAGGCCATAGAACGTGACACCCGCTGGCTTGGCATAAAGTTTGACAGGGTTCTTTTTGCATCGGATTACTATGAACAGCTTTACGAACTGGCTATAAAGCTTATAAAAAAGGGTGTCGCCTATGTTTGCGACCTGTGCGAACAGGAAATAAGGGAATACAGGGGTACTGCAGTCCCTGATAAAAATAATATAACATTTACACCGCCCGGACGCAACAGCCCATGGCGAGAGCGCAGCATAGAAGAAAACCTGGACCTTTTTGCCAGGATGAGGGCAGGCGAGTTTCCTGACGGAGCCAGAACTTTGCGGGCCAAAATTGACATGACGCACCCGAACCTGGTCATGCGCGACCCGGTCATGTACAGAATAAAAAGGGAACACCATTACAGAACGGGAGATGCATGGTGCATTTACCCCATGTACGACTTTCAGCATCCCCTGTCGGATGCCATAGAAGGAGTTACCCATTCACTTTGCTCGCTGGAATACGAAATACACCGTCCGCTGTATGAATGGTTCATAAGAGAGGCGGAAGTGTTTCCTTCACGCCAGATTGAGTTTGCCCGCCTTAATATTAGCCATACGGTGTTGTCCAAGCGCTGGCTGCTAAGGCTGGTACAGGACGGTCACGTAAAAGGCTGGGATGACCCCAGAATGCCTACCATAGCCGGCTTAAGAAGAAGGGGTTATACAGCCGAAGCAATACAGGACTTTCTTGGCCGCATAGGCATAGCAAAAACAGACAGCCTTGTAGACATTCAGCTTCTGGAATTCTGCTTAAGAGAAGACCTCAACAAGCGGGCCAACAGGCTTATGGCGGTACTTAAGCCGCTCAAGCTAATAATAGACAACTGGCCAAAAGGCTATGTGGAAGAAGTGGAAGCCATAAACAATCCCGAGGATGCTTCGGCAGGAAGCCGCAAAATACCATTCAGCGGAGAGCTATGGATAGAGCAAGATGACTTTGCGGAGAACCCGCCGCCAAAGTACCACCGGCTGTATCCCGGCAATACAGTGCGTTTGCGCTATGGATATATAGTCAAATGCACAACTTTTGACAAAGACCCGGAAAGCGGAGAAATAACTGCCGTCCGCTGTACTTATGACCCAGCTACCAAAGGCGGAAATGCAGCCGACAACAGCAAGGTCAAAGGCACCATACACTGGGTTTCTGCAGCACATGCAAAAAAAATAGAAGCAAGACTGCTGGACAAACTGTTCCTGGCTGAGCGTCCCATGGATGTGCCCGCCGGAGTTGACTGGACAAAAACTGTCAACAAGGCTTCTCTTGAAGTTTTGTCTGAAGCCCGGGCAGAGCCGGCCATCGAGAATGTAAAACCTTTTGAACCCCTGCAGTTTGAAAGACTGGGATATTTTTGCTGCGACCCCGACAGCAAGCCAGGAGCCATGGTGTTTAACCGCTCTGTCAGCCTAAGGGATAGCTGGGCAAAAATAGAAAAAAAACAGTCATAAGCGGCGCAGTTGCGGAGATAAAGCATGCATTCTATATTTGCAAGTGCGGGGTTTTCCTTGCGCGGTTCAGAACTGGTATCAGGTCTGGTAATTTATTTTTACCTGTTTGGCTTTATTGGCTGGTTGGTAGAAATGCTGTACCTGTCCACTGCAAAACGGGGCTTGATAAACAGCGGGTTTTTGCTGGGCCCGATCTGCCCCGCCTATGCTGTTGGTGCCCTTATTATATATCCGTTTTCAGTGCTTTTTTCGCCTATGCCGTTTTGGCTACAGGGAATTTTGTATGCCGTTTTGGCAACAATAATAGAGTATAGCGCACATATAACGCTAGAAAAGGTTTTGGGAATACGCATCTGGGATTATTCCGATGAATTCATGAACTACCAGGGACGTATCAGCTTGAAATATACCCTGTTCTGGTTTGTACTCGTAATACTGTTCGTTTTATTTTTGCAGCCTGCGGCCATTTTTTTAATTGAAAAAATGACCGGCAATTTTAGAAAACTGCTGTCAATAATCTTAGCCCTGGCGCTGCTTTTGGATTATGCCTTGTCCTTTTATATGTATATAAAAATGAAAGCTGTTATAGGCAAAATATGTACGGTTTTCAAACTGCCAAAAAAGGAAATGCAGGAACTCCAGTTTAACAGGCCAAGAATCATGAACGAAAAAAAGAGAATAGAAAAATTGTTGTCTGAAAAGTCATATGCAGAATTGCTTGCCGGGGTAGAGCTGGCCCTTTTTGGGGAAAGTCAAAATTGGT
>JAKPMS010000137.1 GCA_029548805.1 Spirochaetota bacterium
TTTAATGTTAACTTGATGGTGGACAAGAAATTGAAAGCCAAGGCTGACGCGATGCGTAACAAGGCTAAGAAAAGTGCGTAAACCAATGTAGTTGGTTAAGATTGTATACTGGTCGACCTCCAGGTTGACTTTTTATAGGAGTATGGCATGGTGTTTACCCGTTTGAGCTCCAGACTGCTATTTATTAGAACAAGCAATGTAGAAGTTTTGACCGATTTTCTACTGCAGCAATTTGAATCCCAAACAAGCAGTATTGATAAGGCCCTGATGGAAGCATCAGAAGACAGTTCGGTTGTTTTTCTGACAAAACCCGAAAACAAGAGCACAAATCCTGACGAAGCAGAGGTAATACTGCATGTTGAAGCCAGCTCTTCCGCAATTTTGATGGCCCTAATCAACGAAAAAAAGACCCACTTGCTTGAAAGCACTGTTTTGGGGCCCGGACTTTTAGTAATGAGATTGCCGGAGCAGGGAGCGGCCGTAGTAGAATTGCTAAAAAATGACTATGACGGACAGTTTGCCAGTTTTGAGGAAGGCTTGAGTACGGGAGACAGCAACAGCACGCTTATCGCGTTTACGGACAAGGCCATAAACCGGTATATGGTTATTAAAAATTCTCCCTTTCCTTACCTACTTGTAAAACAGCCAGTCAACCAGATGCAAAGAAACATAAGGCGGGATGCCGTACGCTATATTACTGGAAGCCTAAAGGACAAGGAATGGTATGAATACAGAATCAATATTTATGATTCTTATGGCAGGTACAAACAGCATCTGGAAAGGCTAATGCTTATTATTAACGAGCTGGAATTGGGTTTTGCCCTGGGTGAGCGCTGGACCAAAGACCATGCCCTGGTTTTGTATTCTGTAACCGCATACCAGGTCAGAATATTCAGCATGCTGACTCCGGAAAAGTTCAAGCTTATTCTTGTAGGCCTTGAATTTGACAGCCGCGGCAAACGCTTTGTGGATCTGGACCTGTATTACAGAAGCAAAAAGGTGGAATTCAGTTCTCTGGATATGGAATATAAAAAGGGTGAACGTTCTGTCCTGGCCTTGAGCATGAGGGATAAAATTCTGGCCGGAATTGGAATTGAAGCAAAAAAAAACCTGGACAAAATTGAAGCAGGCTTGTTACAAAGCTGATATTTCTGCCGACCTTCCGTATTTTACTGGTTGTGGCAATTCAGCATTGTAAAAGGCTATATCAAATAATTGCTCTAGTGTTTTGCAATTTATTACATCCTTGCTTTTGCCGCTGGCTAACAGCCGGCCCGACTTTAATAGTGCAGCTTCTTCGGCAACAGCAAGGGCAAAGGACAGATCGTGGGTAGAAAAAAGTATGGTCCTGCCAGAAGCTGCCAGCTCAAGCAAAACTGAACTTATCATGGATATATGGGCAGGGTCCAGCATTTCGCTTGGCTCGTCCAGAATGATGCAAGCCGCCTCCTGGGCAAGGGCTCTGGCAATCCTTACAAGCTGAAGTTCTCCGCCGGACAGAGCTGTAATGCTTTTATTTGCTTTTTTGTCCATACCCACCTTTTTCAGGGCTGAAAAGGCAATTTCTTTATCAAAGCTGGACGGCAAGGCAAAAAACGGCAAATGGGGCGCCCTGCCAAAGCATACGTATTCCAGGCAGCTGAATGAAAAAGCCAGTCTTTCGCTTTGAGGCAAAAAAGCAGTGCTGCCCTGCTTTGCAAGGCTGCCGCTTTGCGGTTTTAACCAGCCAGCCCCTATTCCGAGCGCCGTGGATTTGCCGGAGCCATTGGGTCCCAAAAGAGCGGTAATGCTCCTGGCCTTCAGCTCCAGAGAAAAATCACTGAGCGCCTTTCCGTTTTCCGGAGAATAACTGTACGACACATTTTTATATATCATGTTTAACCCCGTTCCACCCGCACTCTTCGCTTTATAAGCATGGCTACAAAAATCAGGGTTCCAAAAAGTGAAGTGCTGATTCCGAGGGGAAGCTCCCCGGGAAAAATGCTTCTGGACAGGGTATCACAAAACAGGACAAAAACAGCCCCAAACAAGGCCGCTCCAATCATGGTATTGCTGTCATCCTTGCCAAAGAACAGCCTTGCTGCATGAGGCACAATCAGGCCCACCCATGATACGACGCCAGCCATTGCAGTTACAGCAGCCACTCCGGCAGCCGACACAAACAGCACAATGGCCCTTTCCAGCCTAGTGTTTATACCAATAGATATGGCGCTGGCTTCATCCATGGACAGTAGCAGTATGCGCCATCTTAAAAGAAGCAAGGCTACAAGAGACATTACAGCCAATGGGGCAACTATGCTGAGGGATGCCCATTTTATGGCGGACAAGCCTCCCATAAGCCAATATGTAAGCTCCGGCAACTCTTTGACCGGATCAGCTCCGTATTTTAGCAAGGCTACCATAGCAGAAAAAAAAGCGGAGACAGCCATGCCTGACAAAAGAAGCCGTAAAACCGCTCCTCCAAAACGCAGCTGGCTTGACAGCAGTACAGAAAAGCCCAAAGCCAAAATTGCAAAAGCAAAAGCCAAAAAAAACATGTTCATTGGGCCAAGGCTTGTCAAAATGGCCAAGGCAGCACCAAAGGAAGCACCCTGGGACACACCAAGAAAGCCAGCGTCCACCAGGGGATTTGCAAACACGTATTGCATAGCCGAACCGGAAGCACCCAATACGGCTCCCAGCAGCAAGGCAGCCGCAATTCTTGGCAGGCGCACAAGAAAAATTATCTTGAGTGCAATTTCGTCTTCCGGTATAGCCATAATGTTTATGAACCCCGGTTTGGGATAACGGCCAAAAGTGACAGCAAAAACACAAATTGCAAGCAAAAGAAAAACTGCCAGTATTTTTCGCATTTTATTCAGGGCGACCGCTGGTCCTTAATCTGGGTTTTATAATTGCATCAAAGGAAGCAGAGTTAAAATCATACAGCAGCTCATAAAATTGTCTTGCTTCTTTTTCGATAGAAAAGCCAGGCATTGCAGCTGGAAAAAGCATGTTGGACAGCCACAAAAGCCCCAGGCCCCAACGGGTATCCGGCTGATCCCATGACAAAAAGTCCTGGGCAAAACCAAAAACCCTGTCATCCCTTACGGCTTTTAAAGAAGAATAGCGCCTGTCCTTTTTCATGGCATCCGCCAAAGCAGCCGCATCTTCTCTGTAGGAAATTACAAAAATATAATCCGGATTCCATGCAACAATCTGCTCCGGGCCTAGCTTTGCCCATGCAGAACCCGGATTGGCTTGAGTCCAGACAGCCTGTCCTCCAGCCAGCCTTACCATTTCTGTCTGAATCCAGGAGGCCGGAGGCACTTCAAAGCCGTCTCCGCTGGCCTGTAAAAGCAATACCTTGGGCCTCTGTGCACCGGGGACTTTTAAAGCTGTAGCTGCAGCTGTTTCTGCCCTGGAAACCACATTTTTATAATATGCCACCAATTCTCGGGCCCTGTTTTGCTCGTTAAAAAGCTCTCCTAGAAACAGCAATTCGGTATAATATTCGGATGGTAGTTCCAGTGACAAATATGCAGTTTTTATTCCCAGTACGTCGAGTCCTGGTCCCAAAGTCTTTTTAAGGCTGGATTTGAGTATTACAAGATCCGGCCTAAATGAAGCATATACTTCTACTCCGGCCTGGCGGTCAAACTCTGGCAGATTTTTGTAAGAAGGGCTTACTGTTTCAAGGAAGGTTCCCAGCCCCTGATCTGTGCCTCCTACAGCAACTACCCTGCTCCTTGCCCCGGGAAAGGCATATACAGCATCAGCCACCATGGTTACAGCTTTTCCGCCCATTACAATTCTGTGCGATTCATCAGCTGCTGTAAGCGACAGTGCCAAAAGCAATATTACTGACAAAAAATAGCGTCGTGTTTTCATTATTTTAGCTTAGC
>JAKPMS010000138.1 GCA_029548805.1 Spirochaetota bacterium
GACAAAATAAAACAGGTTTCCCTTAAAACCAGGCTGGACCAGCTTTACTCCGTAGTTACGTCTCCCAGCTTGGATGATAGTGCAAACGAATTTTCTCCCGAGGGTGAACAGAGGGATGTGGTCATTCTTTATTCCGATATATGGAACTTTACACCCATGGCAGAAAAAGAGGGCGGCAGGGCCACAATAGGCCTTTTAAACAGATATTACGCCCAATGGGACGTAATGGCCAGAAGACACCACGGTATTGTGGAGCAATTTGTCGGGGATACCGCCATTCTGGTGTTTGGACTTATGGGAGAAAAGAATGTATTTGACAATGCTGCTGCCTGCGCCTTTGATTTTTTAAAGGAATTTTCCCATATGCAAGAAGACCTGGCATCCCACAACCTGCCTCTTATTAAGCATATAGGCATAGGAATACATGCCGGCAAGGTAACCATTGGCGAGCTGCCCGGGACCCATGGCAAGCAGAGGCTGGGTGTGGTTGGAGAAGCTGTTAACATAGCTGCCAGGCTGGATTCCCTGTGCAGGGAATTCAAACAAGCGCTTCTTGTAAGCCAGCCCGTTTACAGAATGCTCAATCTGGAAAACCAGTCCCGCTTCCAGCCCATAGGAGAAGTGCTTTTCAGGGGCAAAACTGTACCCCAGGCAGTCTACGGGCTAAAATAAATAGTAGTTCCCCAAATCTTATTGTTACCAGTTATTACTACTATATGTTGTATTTTGCTATGCAAGACTATGCTATACTTGGTAGTGTTTTTGTAAAACTGCCTTTAACAATAAGATTTGGGGAACTAGAAAAATTGAGCAAAGCGGGTTTTTTAAACCGCCATAAAGCGCTTGATTTTTTTTGTAGTGGTCATCTCCATGGCTTCCTTTAGAACAGTCAGCTTGTTGATGCGCTGGTAAGGCAGCATGCCGGCATTGACTTCATTTACAATTTTCTGCAAATGTGCCTTTATTGCCGCATCATCATAGTTTATGCCGGATTTTGTCGCATCCTGCTCAAACCATTCATGGTTGGGGTATATCAGTACTTCTATGGCTTCTATTTTTTGCTTTGCATCTGTCATATAACCTTTGACCAGCAGCTGTTCAATTTCATTATAGAGCTGGAAGTTGTTCTCTATCTCTTCCGGGTATACATTCTTGCCGCCTTCCGTGACTATCAGGTTTTTGGCCCTGCCTGTCAGATACACATAATTGTCAGCATCCAGATAGCCTACGTCTCCGGTAAGCAGCCAGCCGTCCAAAAAAGCCTCTTTTGTGGCTTTTTCATTTTTGAAATAGCCCTGCATTACCATGGGTCCTTTAACGGCTATTTCTCCCCTGCCTTCTTCATCCGGCTCAAGAATTTTTACTTCTACTTCCGGTATCAGTTTGCCCACACTTGTTTCTTTGTAGGCATAAGTGGGGTTTAGGGTAATTATCGGGCTGGTTTCTGTCAGGCCATAGCCCTGGACAAAGTCCAGGCCAAGCTCGTTGTACATTCGGAAAATGCTTGGTGCCAAAGGCCCTCCGCCAGAAATGCATATCCTTATGGTTTTAAGGCTGGCCTTGTCCAGTATGGCTCCAAACATTTTTTTGCCGGGATTTACCTTGAACAGTTTCTTGATAAAACCGGATAATTTCATAAGCGATCTGATCATGCCGTATGCAAAAGACCCTTTGTCTTTGATGCCTTTCATGATTCCGGCCAGGACCTTGTTGAACAGCATGGGCACACCAAGAAACATGGTGACCTTGGCTTCCTTTAGGTCTTTCAGTATGGCTTTTGTTACCATGCGCTGTCCAAAAACAAGCTCTGCTCCTACCGATATGGCTTCTATGAATACGGCCAGCATTGTGTAGGAATGATGTATTGGTAGTAGGGCATAAAAAACATCGCTATGATAAATGGACATGTTGGCCTGTGCAAGGTAACAGTCTGATACCAGGTTTTGGTGGCTTAGCATGACTCCTTTTGGGTTGCCAGTGGTGCCGCTGGTATACAAAATGGCTGCCAGGTCCATGGAAGAAGCTGCCTTTGCGGGCTTGGCCTGTTTTTCCGCCTTTAAGCCATAGCAATAGCCCGCCTTGTTTTTGGACAGGGACCATTTTGCCTTTAATCCAAAACTGGCTGTGTCCAGGGCATCGTATTTTTCTTCATCAATAAAAATGGCCGCAGATTCGGATGCCTTTAGTATGGCCTCAATCTCCGGGTTTTTTAGCTGGTAATCTATTGGAACAACTATGGCTCCAGCAAAAAGTATAGCCAGGTAAGAAACTGCCCATTCCGGCGAATTTTTGCCGCTTACAGCTACCTTGTCGCCATTTTTAATGCCTTCAGATGTCAAAAAGGCTGCCAGTTTTTCAATTTTGACTAAGGCTTCATGGTAGCTCATAGAGTTTCTGTCCGGGTCATATATTGTAAAACAAGGTCGCTCCGGATAACGGGATGCGCTGATCCTGAATACATCGGGAAGGTTGGGCCATTTGCCTTCAAAAACTTTTCCTCTGTAATCATCCAGAAATTTCCAGGGTGTAAGTTCGGCCATTATTTTGCTCCTATAAAAAGTCAACCTGGAGGTCGACCAGTATACAATCTTAACCAACTACATTGGTTTACGCACTTTTCTTAGCCTTGTTACGCATCGCGTCAGCCTTGGCTTTCAATTTCTTGTCCACCATCAAGTTAACATTAAA
>JAKPMS010000127.1 GCA_029548805.1 Spirochaetota bacterium
TCTTTTTATCATCCCTCCTTCAGGGGCGGCACAAAGCATTTCTGCAGGCCGGATGACATAAGCTTTGCTTAATTTATACTATACAACATGAGCAAGTACAGGGACAGCCAAATAAAAACAGAGGCTGCTTTAATCAGAAAAAGGTATTATTTAATCACTTTTATTACCCTTAGCGCCCTGCTGATTACCTTTAACCTGTCCCACTATATTGTACTTAAGGATCAAAGCGACCAGGCGGCAAAAAGCCTGGAAGATACAGTAAACAGGCTGTCTATAAACAAGCTCAAGGACCAGATTAACATGGTTTTTCAGTATATGGATTTTGAGCGTAAAAAATTCATTGACGAGCTGTCAGCCAGCGGAGATCCCGCATTAGTGCAGAGAGCAGAAGCACAGCTTAAAGCCAGGCTTGCAGAATGCGTAAAAGACCTGTATTTGCCGGATGACGCCTATATCTGGATTCATGAAATAATCCATGACCAAAATGGTAAAGTATACATAAAACGCCTTGCCCACAGGTTCAGTCCGGAAGGAGGAATTATTCAGCTTGAACATTATGACGATGAAGGATTCCCGTTTAAAGAGGAGTATTTATCCGTCCAGAAAACGGGAGAAGCCCTTCTTTATTATTACTATCCCAAACCGAATGACAGCATGCCGTATCCAAAAATGTCATATTCCAGGCTGTACAAGGATTATTCGTGGATCATAGGCGCAGGTGTATATCTAGACAATATTGAACTTGTTATAAAACAGGAACAAAGCATAGCGGAATCAGCAAACAGAAACCGTATATCCAAGGATAATCTCGGCTTTTTACTGATAATTTTAATTATCATAGCTTTTATGGTTTTTGTGGACAGGATAATGCATAAAGCCATAAAAAGCAGTTATGCTCGCATCTTGCTTGTAGAAAACGCCCTTAAAGAAGAAAAGCTTAAACTGGATGAAGCATACGCACTGATGAAGGAACTGGCAGAGCATGACGAGCTTACAGGCCTTAAAAACAGGCGCTCCGGCTTAGCCAGGCTGGAGCTGGAGCTTGCACGCGCCAAACGGGCAAAAGCCAGCTTTTGCGTGGCACTTGGTGACATAGACCATTTTAAAATAATAAACGATACATATGGGCATGAAGCTGGGGACCAATTGCTTAAAAAAATTGCCAGAACCCTGGAAGAAGCTTTGAGGCTGGAAGACATGGCCATACGCTGGGGCGGAGAAGAATTTTTGATACTGCTGTCCGGCAGCACTTTGTCTCAATCCATGGAAGCGGCAGAGCGCCTAAGAGAAGCTGCAGGCAGGCAAAGCCTTGAGCTTAAGAATGAAACCATTTCTGCCACCATCTCCATTGGAGTGGCCGAGTATTATCCCGGAGAAAGACTGGAAGACCTTATATCCAGATCGGACGCAGCCATGTACAAGGCCAAAACTTTGGGAAGAAACAGGGTTATCGCATCACAAAAGCCAAATTACTAAAAGAGCAGCTGTTTAGCGTTTTCCCTTGTCGTATATCTCTCCAGCAGCTTTAGGGCCTACAGTTTTGCCCGCAAATACTACCAGGGCAATGATAGTAAGTGCATAAGGAAGCATATAGAAAATTTCCTGGGGCATGGCAGCCAAAAAGTGTATGTCTTTTGCGTAATATGAAAGTATTTGCGCAAAGCCAAAAAAGAAGCCTGCTCCCAGCACTCCCCATGGATTCCATTTGCCAAACACGAGGGATGCAAGCGCAATAAATCCGGTTCCGTGTATGGAGCTGACCGTATACTGTATATCCTGTGTAAGCACCATGGTTGCTCCGGCAAGGCCGGCCAGAGCACCGGAAATGGTCACGCCGGCATAGCGCATAAGGTATACATCTATTCCCATGGATGCTGCAGCCTGGGGATGTTCTCCGCAGGATCTTAGCCTAAGTCCAAAAGCTGTTTTCTTTACTATATACCAGGTAAGGACAACAAGGATTATAGCCAGGTAAAAGGTGGGATATATTTCTTCAAAGAACATGGGACCCAGTACCGGTATTTTGTTGAGCATAGGTACCGTAACCTTTCTTAAGCCCGAGCTGAAAGCCCTGGTTCTCTGTTGCCTAAACATGATTTGGCAAAGGTAAACGGTCAAACCCCCTGCCAGTATGTTCAGTGCCGTTCCGGATATAACCTGGTCCGCCTTCAGATTTATGCTTGCAAAGGAATGAAACAGTGAAAAAACCATGCCGGCCAATATGCCCACCAAAAGCCCCAGCCATGGAGCCATGGAAGTAACCGGCTCCAGAACCACAGTTACCGAAGCCCCGGCAAAGGCGCCCACCATCATTATGCCTTCCAGTGCAATATTTACCACTCCAGAGCGCTCGCTGAAAAGGCCGCCAAGCGCAGCCATAATAATGGGAGCGGCAAACATGAGTGCTATGGGAAACATTTCCAAGACAAGTTTCAGGCTCATACTCCGGCCTCCTCGCTGTCGGAGCTAAGAAAACTCAAGCCCTGTATGTTTCCCCTTAATAATAACAGTATCCTTTCCAGGCCCAGCTTCATGGCAACCAGCATTACTATGGAGGCCTGGATTATCCCGCCTATTTCTCTGGGGATTCCTGCCGACTGCATAAGGGGTCCTGCCGATTTGAGCATGCCAAACAGCAGTCCTGCCAGAAGTATGCCCGGAGCCTTGTTCATGCCCACAAGCGCTACCGCTATACCGTCAAAACCATAACCTTCGGCTGCAGTTAGGGCCCTTCCAAAGCTGAAAGTCCCGGTGGTTATTATGGCTCCGGCCAGCCCGGCAAAGGCTCCCGCAATTACCATGGACAGCACCATGTTTCTTTCCACTTTCATGCCTGCATACTTGGCCGCATCCTTGTTAAAGCCTACTGCCCTAAGGCCAAAACCAAAGGTGGTTTTTTCCAAAATAAACCAGTAAGCCAGTATGGCCAGAATTACAGGTAAAAAACCCCAGTTTAACCTTGATCCATTGGTGATTGCTGCCAGCCATGGGTCTTTAAGAAGAGCTGTTACAGGAAATTCCGCTGTTTTAACCCTGTCCACAGAGCCAAATACCTTCAGTATGCTCCAGTTATTAAAATGAAGGGCTATATAATTAAGCATTATTGTCACTACTACTTCATGAACATTGAATTTTGCCTTTAAAAAACCCGGAATTGCACCCCATGCTGCACCTGCGGCCATTCCTGCCAGCAATACCATGGGAACATGTATAAAAACAGGGGCCTTTACTGTCAGTGCAATTGCCGTGGCTGCAAGGGAGCCAGCCATCAACTGGCCCTCGGCGCCAATATTGAACAGCCCCGTCCTGAAGGCAAAGCCCACACTAAGGCCGGTAAGCAAGATGGGCATGGACTGAATTACCAGCTCGCCAATGTGCCGCGGATTGAATCCGCCTCTTGCCAGGTTTATGCCGGTCGATCCCTGTATTATAGCGTTGAACATCATCAGCGGGTTTTTACCGGTTATTAAAACCACTATGGAACCCAGCGCAAAACCAAGGGCCACAGCAAAAAGCGGCACCATAATTTTTGAATTATTTGCTTTATTGGCTTGTATTTTTGGCATTTTATACTGCCTTTCTTAGCGATCCGGACATCATAAGGCCGAGTTCATATTCGTCCGTTTTGTCTGTATCAACAATTCCAACTATCATACCGTCATATATTACGGCTATCCTGTCGGAAACATTCAGAATTTCGTCAAGTTCCAGGGATACCAGCAGTATAGCCTTGTTTTTGTCTCTTTCTGCTACTATGCGTTTATGAATATATTCTATGGCTCCAACATCCAGGCCTCTTGTGGGCTGGGCAATTATAAAAGCTTCCGGTGAGCGGTCTATTTCCCTTGCCAGGATGGCTTTCTGCTGATTGCCTCCGGACATGGAACGGGCAAGCGTATCCGGCCCCTGACCTGCGCGTACATCAAACTCCTTAATAAGGCGCTCTGCATTTTTTCTTATGGCATAAAAATCCAGTACTCCGTAATGTGCATAGGGGAGATGGCCGTAGCTGTGCATTACCAGGTTTTCATCCAGGCGAAAGTCCAGGACTAGTCCGTGCCTGTGCCTGTCTTCCGGTATATGCCCAAGCCCCATGTCCAGGCGCTGTCTTACTGGCAGGCTGGCCACCTCTTTGCCCAGAATTTTTACACTGCCAGACTCTATTTTTGTCAATCCTGTCAAAGCCTGTATCAGTTCTGTCTGGCCGTTTCCATCTATGCCGCAAAGGCCAAGAATTTCTCCCTTTTTTACAGACAGGGACAGGTCTTTTACCGCAAGCAAGCCTTTGCTGTTTTTTACATTAAGCTTTTCTATTTCCAGAACTACTTCTCCGGGTTTGGCGGGGCTTTTGTCAACACTAAAGCTTACTTCACGGCCGACCATCATTTCTGCCATGGCAGCCTCGTCGGTGTTCTTGACCTCTACCGTATTGATAAGCTTGCCGCGCCGTAAAACAGTGCATATATCTGCCACCGCCTTTATTTCTTTAAGCTTGTGGGTTATAAGCAGTATGGTTTTGCCTTCTTCCACGAGCCGCCTCATTACAGCCATAAGCTCGTGTATTTCCTGCGGTGTCAAAACGGCAGTGGGTTCGTCAAAAATGAGTATTTCCGCATCCCTGTAAAGCATTTTTAATATTTCTACCCTCTGGTGCATTCCTACAGAAATGTCTTCTATTTTTGAAAAGGGATCCACATCCAGGCTGTACAGTTTGGATAATTCGGCCACTTTAAGGGAAGCCTTTTTTATGTCAATGGACAAGCCCTGGCGGGGCTCAAGGCCAAGAATGATGTTTTCTGTAACAGTAAAATTGTGCACCAGCTTGAAGTGCTGATGAACCATGCCTATTCCAAGCTGGGTTGCTATATTGGGATTGTTTATGATGACAGGCTCGCCCCGCACCCGGATGCTGCCAGCGTCGGGCTCATAAAGGCCAAACAGAATGCTCATAAGGGTGGACTTTCCGGCGCCGTTTTCTCCAAGCAGGGCATGTATGGAGCCCTTTTCTACCTGGAGGGTAACGTTGTCATTGGCCCTAATGCCAGGAAAATCCTTGGTTATATTGAGCATTTCTATGATAAAAGACATACCCTGCTCCTGTATAATTTGTTGATCCCGGCGCCAAAAGCTGCAGCACTGGGCATGTAAGAATACACTTGATTTCTGCTAATTAAAAGCCAAAAAAAGCCCCCGCCTGTGTGACGGGGGCTTAAGTTTATCAAGCCAATTTATTTTCCGGGTATTTCAGATACAGTCAGTGTACCGGAAGCAACTTTTTCTGCATATTCTTTGACTTTGGCTACAATGTCTGCAGACAGGTTGGGATTGCTGTCAGGAATGCCAACACCTTTGTTCTTGAGAGAAAATACAAGTATTTCTCCGCCGGGGAACTGTCCGGCCATGGTGGATTTTGCAACTTCATAGGCTGCCACGTCTACACGTTTCATCATGGAAGTAAGCACAGCGGACTTGCTTCCGTAAAGACCGTCAGAATACTGGTCCTTGTCCACGCCTATGGCCCAGCGGACATCACCCTTTTCTGAGCGTTCTTTGGCTTCCTTGATCATGCCATTGCCGGTACCGCCGGCAGCATGGAAAATAATATATGCACCGGCATTGAACTGCTTCTGAGCAAGGGCTTGGCCTTTGTCTGGAGCTCCGAAATCGCCTGCATAGTCAACAAAAATTTTGGCTTCCGGGAATACCGCTTTGACTCCCTGCTCAAAACCGGCCTGGAATTTCTCTATGAGGGGGAACTGCATTCCGCCAATAAACCCAAGGGTATTCTTGCCGTCAGCTTTGGCTTTAAGGCCTGCGGCCACGCCAACAAGGAAGGAGCCTTCATGCTCGGCAAAGACAGCGCTTACTACATTGGGCTTCTGTACAACTGTATCTATGATAAGGAATTTGGATTGGGGATATTTGTCAGCAACTTCTCCCATGGCCATTTCAAACAGGAAGCCCGGTGCTACAATAAGGTTCAGTTTTTCGTCTGCAAAAGTACTCAGGTTTGGAACATAGTCTGCTTCTGCTGAGGACTGGAGGTATTTATAATCGCTGTCCTTTACAAGATTGTTTTCCTGGGCAAAGCGTACTATGCCCTCCCATGTGCCCTGATTGAAGGATTTGTCATCAATACCGCCAAGATCGGTTACCAAACCTACCTTAAATGCCGGCTTTTCCGGTGCAGCAGCTTTTTCTGTTTTGGTACATCCGGCCATGACCAGAACTGCAATCAGTAACAGGCCAATAAGAGTCTTGAATTTCATGTCTCTCTCCTTGAATTTTTGATACACCAGGGTATCAATATGTTTTCAATAACTCACAGCAAAAATCATGAAAGCTCCCGATAATTTTTCTGACCTAGCCTGAAGCAGTTTATTCCAGGGCTCGGAACCTTTTATCCGGCAAAGTCTTTTTTTATTGATCAGGGAATATATAATACTATAGACCAAGCCTTAATACAAGCAGAAATAGGTAGATTTTTTTATCTATTACAGACCCAAAAACAAATTGTCTCCTATTTTTGCAGGTTTGCAATGAACTTCTGCAAAGCTTCTTCTCCCTCTGGTACTACAATGCTTCCTGTTGCTATTTGCTTAGACAAAGCTGACAGTTTGAACATGTCTTCTTCGCTTATAATGTCAGATATATAGCCGAGTCCTGCATCGGCCAGATTGTATACCTTGTACCCTCCAACAAATGGTTCCCTGCCAAAAAGAACAGGAGCCATTGCATAAATTGCACGATCTGCCCTCTTTAGCATGGAAGCAATTATCGCAGAAGCATTCTTTTGCTCTGCGGATGAACTCGACAAATAAGCTTTCAGGTCTATGTCCGAGCCTATTAGCTTGGCTCCCAGCCTGTTTGCCACTTCTGCCATGGCTGGGCCGGCCGTACCGGCTACTCCGTATATTACCGACGCATGGCCCTCTTTGTACAAAACAGAAGCCAGCGTTGATGCTTTGACCTTGTCATAAAACCCGCTGGAGTCTTTTGCTACATAGGCGGAAAGTATGGATCCCGGAGCCCTGAAAGCCCGGTTGACATAAGCCGCACCGGCAGCAAAACCGGAATAATAACGCCTGGTATTGGGGCTATCCATGGCACCAATGAATGCAATCCGCTGCTCTTGCTCCTGGCTCCTTGCCTGGGCATACATGGCAGCATAGGCTCCTACAATAAACGAGCCTTCCTGTTCTTCAAAGCTTATACACAAAAGGTTGGAGTTTTTGTCTAAATCAGGGGCCGATCCGTCCAGAAGAACAAAATTTACATCGGGAAACTCTCTAGTAATGGCCATTATTGAATCGCTGAAAAGATAGCCTATTGCAACTACAATATCATGACCCTGCCTGGCCAGGGATCTTAAAAGTTCCGCCCTGTTGCCTTGCTGTGATCCCGGTTCCACAATTTTGATCGAAAAATCCGGGCCGTAACTGCGGTCAGGAGCACCCTCTATATGCCCTTTGTAATCCCTTAGCATATTCAACAGCCCTTCATAAACAGAATGGTTTATGGAAGCGTCAAGGCTGTCACCAAGGGCAAAAACAAGCCCCATGGACGGAATTCTGTCTCTGCGTTCTGCTGCAGGCTTACTGCAGGAAACAGCAAAGCAAAGAGCTATTGAAAGCAACAAAACAAATCGGGTTTTCAATATTTGTCCTCCAACATTATTCGGGCAATTCACTGATTATTGCCACTCCGCTTGAAGCCCCAAGCCTGTCCGCGCCGGCTTCCAGCATCTGAATGGCATCATGATAACTCCTTATACCGCCCGATGCCTTTACTTTCAGCTTGTCGCCAACAATTTTTTTCATCAGTTTTACATCGTCAGCTGTTGCCCCGCCGCTGCCAAAACCGGTGCTGGTTTTGACAAACTGGGCTCCAGCCTTCATGGCTGCTTCACAGGCTTTTGTTTTCTCTGCTTCTGTAAGATAGCAGCTTTCTATAATCACCTTGACCCTGGCTTTGCCGGAAGCCTTTACCACAGCCCTTATATCCTCTTCCGCCAGCTTCCAGTCGCCGCTTTTAATGGCACCAAGATTAATAACCATGTCTATCTCGTCTGCACCCTGTTTTACAGCCAAGGCTGCCTCTGCGGCTTTTATTTCCGTGTTGTTGGCGCCAAGCGGAAAGCCTACCACGGTACAAACCAGTATTTTGCTGCCGTGCAGCTCTTTTACACATAGGGGAACCCAGAAAGGGTTTACACATACACTGGCAAAACCGTGAGTCCTGGCCTCTGCGCACAATTCTACAATCTGCTGTTCAGAAGCAATGGCTTTAAGCATGGTATGATCAATTGTTTTTGCCAGGGATGCCTTGGTCCAATTCATGGCCATAGTACTTACCTCCTAACATTTCTATATTTCAAAACAGCGTATCAAATACGCCCTGCGGGTACCTACAAGTTCTACAAGTTCGGACAGCATGTCCTTGTTAACCTTTTCTGCGATGGGAAATACATAACGTTCGGTTTCATCTGTATAACGCTTTATAAAAGCGCTGTCTGTTGTATAGCCCAGCGCAATCATGTTGCTTATCCTGTCCGCGCTTTTTAGCAACAAGGCGCGTTCACTGCCATATTCCAGTATACGGGTCAAAAAAGTGCCCTTTTCCTCCACCGGACGGCGTGTCACTTCCAGCACCAACTGATATACTTCGTGGCTTTCTTCGTCAATTTCCAGAATACGCTCCCGGTCAAACTCGGGAACATCTTCCACCAGATCATGGATAACGGAAGCTTTTAAAAGAACGGAGTCTATATAGCCATAGTCCATAAGTATGCCAAAGGTATCTATCTGATGGCGGAACATGTTGCCGCCCGATAGCCGCCGCTTGCCTATAAGCACTGTAGCCAGCTGTATATAGGGCGCAAGATGCATGTTTTTGAGGCGGATCATCTCTTCTTCTGCCATGGTTTGAAGTCCAGGCAATTCTGTCGCAGTATCTATGGGCCGCCCCTTTCTGCTCATAAGCTGACTTGCTCCAGATCCATTATATATTTTTCCAGCTTTTTAAGCTTTTGTACGGATTCAAGCAATTTTTCGCGCTCCTTTTCTATAATTGACGCCGGTGCGCTGCCGATAAAATTGGCGTTTTCCAGCTTTTTGGATACGCTGTCCATGTATTGGCGTTCCCTGCCCGCTTCTTTTTTGAACCTGGCAGCCAGTTGCACTGTATCCACAGCCTCCAGCGCAAAGACATATAATTCATAGCCGCTGCCGGCCAGTGCAATGGCAGACGTGGCCTTTTCTGCAACAAATTCGGGTTCTTCCGTGTTGGCCAAAAGGGATACCAGGGAAGCATTTTTGCCAATAAAGCCGCTTCCTTTAAAGCCTTTATCAAACTTAACAGCCACCCTCAGCTTTTTGTCAGGAGCAATACCGAACTCGCTTCGCAAACTGCGCAGGCTTGTCACTATTTCTTTAAGGCTGGCAAAGTTCCTGTCCAGTTCTGCATCAAAAAAAGCCTCTACCTGATCAGGATAAGGCCTTTTAATAAGCCTGCCAATGCTTCCAGGAGTTTTTCCGTATATTTCTTCCGTCACAAAGGGTAAAAAAGGATGAAGCAGGGCAAGAGAATCATTAAGCACAGAAACAAGAACGCTTACAGCCCGGTCTTTCTCGGCTGCATCATCAGCACGGGTGGACAACTTGCTTGCTTCCAGATACCAGTCACAGAAATCATTCCAGAAGTATTCATATGCAGCCAAAGCCGCATCGTTAAAGCGATAAACAAGCAGGGCATTGCGAATCTGTCTGGACGCCAGCCCCAGCCTGTGACGTATCCATAGTTCA